>CAJOML010000042.1 GCA_905235705.1 uncultured Bacilli bacterium
ATTCGGGGGTTGGGGCTGGGCTTTCTAGTGCCACGTGGAAGGCATCAAGGGCAGGGAGGAGGTCGCTAAGGAACCCTTCGGCCCGGTATTTGATCGCGCTAAGGGTTTCTTCGTGAAGGCTCTTGCGAAGGTTCTGCGTATCCGCATAGGCCTTGTAATATTCGTTTTTCCAGTGCTCGCAATCGGCATTGGCCTTATCGAGTTTTTCCTCTAAGGCTTTATATTTCTTAAGAGGGACTTTCTTGCCGAGCTTTTCCTCTTCCTCGGGAAGTTCTTCTTTGGGAAGATCTTCTTCTAATTCGGTTTTTTCTTCTGGTTCTGACATGTTTCTCCTCCTTCCTGGGCGAAGAATTCGTCAAGGGTTTTACTGACGTATTCAAGGGTGGACATCGCCTTTTCATAATCCATACGCTTGGGACCAAGCAAGGAGATGGAGGCGTTTTGCCCGCCGGGAATGGAAATGTTCGCGGTCAAGATGGTAAGGTCATCGTGTTCGCCTGAGCCGATAAGCAAGCCCACTTTATCCGAAGGGGTCGAGCCTTCGAGGGCCTCACGGAAGGCCTTGGGGTCATCAAGAAGACCTAAGACCTTTCGTAATTTCTTCGCATCTTCGGCGAATTCGGGTTGGTCGAGGAGGTTGTTTTTGCCATAGAGGTTCATCCTCTCCTCGGCAAACTTAAGGAAGGCCTCAAGCAAGGTTTGGTAGATGACGTCTTGCCCAATCATATAATCCTGAAGGGCGGGACGCATCGACTCCATCTTGCCAACGAGATCCCCGATGGGGGTCCCTTTGAGGCGGTCGTTTAGCAAATTGACCGTTTTGGTGACTTCTTCAAGGGAGACGCCATCCTCGATGATGAAGGTTTTATTCTCGACATAGCCTTGGTCGGTAACGAAGACGGCAGTCGCCGAATTCCTTCCTAAAGGAATAAGCTGAAGGGAAATCAAATGCTCTTCATTGACCTTAGGGCCGAGGACGACGGAGGCAAGATTGGTCATATCGGCAAGGATGGAACAAGATTGGGTGATCACTTCCTCGACCGATTGGGTCTTTTTCTCGAGTATCGATTGAATCGCGTATTTGACGTTGGAATCGATATGGTCCTCACGCAGATGCTCGGCGTAATAACGATATCCTTTTGCCGAGGGGATACGTCCGGAGGAGGTATGGGTCTTTTCAAGGAACCCATCTTTCTCCAAGGCGTTCATCTCGTTACGGATGGTCGCGGAGGAAACGTCGAGATGATATTCCTCCAGCAAGGTATGGGAGCCGACGGGCTGAGCCGTCTTGATGAAGTGTTCGACGATCAATTTGAGGATCAGTTCGCTACGGGTCATCTTTTTCTCCTTTTTGGCAGTCTCTCTTTTCAAGTGCCAAGGTTATTATAGGGATTCGGTTAGCACTGTCAAGTGAAGTTTGCTAAATTTCTCCTTTTCTAAAGAAAAAACGGCTTCTAAGCCGCCATTTCGCTTGATTTATTCACATTAAAATAAGGAAATAAGGATCGTATCTAGAAGCAATAAGCCGCCTCTAGTCGCCTTGAATCGCCCGTCTTTGATTTCGACTAAGCCTTTATTTAATAAGGAAGAAATCGCTTCTTCTTTTTCATGCAGGAAGTCGCTTCCGAATCTTTTCTTCCATGTTTCTAAGGCAAAGCCGCCTTCGAGGCGAAGATTAGAAAGAAGGAAAGTCTCTTTTTGGTCTACTTCCTCCCCTACTTCGGTTTCAGCTCGATATTTACCCTGGATATAATCGGAGAAGATATCGGTGTTACGGAAGCGAGTTGCCCCAAGGTGCCCACTGGCGCCTAAGCCAATCGCATCATAATCTTCGTCATGCCAATACGTTAAATTATGACGGCACCGATATCCTGCCTTAGCGAAATTGGAGACTTCATAACGAAGAAAGCCACGTTCTTCCAAAATTTCCATGATCGCTTCGTATTGGTCGGCTTGGATTTCTTGTGGGGCTTCAGGAATATGCAGATGCCCGAATCTGCTATTTTCTTCGATGATGAGGCTATAGGCCGAAATATGGGTTAAAGGTAAACTTGAAAACGCCAAGGCGTCAACTTTGGCTTCCGTTAAGGTCTCATTGGGTAAAGCATACATCAAATCCAGATTGATGTTATCGATGCCTTTTTCTTTGAGGAGGGTCACCGCGGCCTTAACATCTTCGAAGTTATGATGACGGCCAAGGGCTTTTAAATGATGAAGGTGGCTAGACTGCGCCCCGATGGAGACGCGGTTCACCCCGTTTTTATAGAGGATATCGACTTTATCGGGGGTGATGTTTTCGGGATTGGATTCAAGCGAGAATTCCCCGTCTTTATCTAAATAAGAAGAAAGAAAAGACAAGAGCCTATCGAGCTTTTCTTCTTCAAGACAGGTTGGCGTCCCGCCCCCGACATAGATGGTTTTATAGCGACGAAGCGGAAGGGTTTTCGCTTCCTTTATCAACGAAAAAAGATAGGCATCGATCCTATCCTTTTGATAAAAGACTTTGGGAAAATCGCAATAGGGGCAAAACGATGTGCAGAAAGGGAGATGGACGTAAAGTGAATCAGGCCTTGGGCTCATCGTCTTCCTTGGTGTTGTCTTCCTCGATCGGTTGAAGGACGCGGTCGAGTTCTTCTTTGGCGATCTCGCGGTCGGATTTGGGCTTTTCGTCGCTGCGGAAAATCTTCGTATGTCTCTTTAGCAAGATGACAACGAGGACGACGAGGGCGAAGATACCGATGATGACAGGCGCCCACCACCACTGGGATTGGGCAAGAATTAGAGGTTTCATTGTTTGTTTTCTCCTTGTTTGATGGGGGTATAAACGAATTTGTTTTTGATTCTGTATTTCTTATAGAAGCCTTCGCTGGCGAGTTTATCCATCGAGGTTCTCGCCGTTTCATAGGCGCAACGGATGGTCTTCTTGAAATCGGAGATGGAATAATAACGTCCCATCGTGCAGTGGGAAGCATAGAAGAGACATTGCCCTTTGGTCAAGGTCGGATGGGATTCGCGAAGGTATTTCGCCGTTTCCTTGACTTCCTTATCCGATAAGGAGACGCGCGGGGCTTTGACCGCCATTTCGCCTTGGTTAAGAGGAAGGGAGGAAATCGTTTCGACTTCTTCTTCCTCCTTAGGGGCTTCTTCGAATGGCTTTTCTTTGACGGACGGCTTTACTTCGACGATTTCTTCTTTCTCTGGCGGCGCAATTTCTTGAGGAGGGGTCTCTTCTTTTGTCAAAGCGACATATTCTTTCGCCACTTCCTTCGTTTTGGCGCGGGTGAATAAATCCAAGCAGACATCGATATTCTCGCTAATGACTTTGATGGCATAAGTGAGCATATATGTCGCATCGCCGCTTTTTAAGGATTGGGTGAAGATATCTTGGAAAGAAGGTGAACCTTCTTGGATGATATTTTCCAAAGGAAGAAATGCGGCGGTCTCGCCTAAAAGGGAACCAAACTGGTTTTTGCCATAAAGGCAAGACATCGTGAAATTATTGTTTTCAAAGGGGACGATGCCATAAAGAAGAAGCATCGCAAGGGCGCTTTTAAGGTGGGTTGGGGTCGGATCGGTATTCAAGAAACGATGCAAGCCATCCAACAGGATGGGAACTTGGTCGCTGCTAGGAACGATGATGGCACCGACTTGGGCTTTGGTAAAGCTTTCGTTGCTTGCCCCTTGACGGTAGAAAGAGATCAATTCATCGGTGCGATATAAAGTCTCAAATTCCTTGACAAGGAATTCTTCGTTCGGGGTTTGGTAAGGATCATCCTCAAGTTCGCTTAAGGCGCGGTCATAGCCAAGCAAAATGGAGGCACTGGGGTCCTCTTCGCGATACATCTTGTTGACGATGGCCTTAATCGCGTAGTCGCTGACTTTGATCTTTTCGTGAAGGGCGACTTGCTTTAAGGCATTAAAACGTAACGTTTTCCTCACATCGGCCTTGGCTTCGGGGGAAAGGGATTCGAATTGCTGACGGAAAAGGGAGATTTTATCTAAGAAGGCATCGTATTTCTTGCTTAAAACCTCGGTCGCGCAATAACGGTATGGCGAACTCCCGGCGGTGCGAAGTCCCATCGTTTTCATATGGGGCTGGCGATAGGCCACCACCTTCGCCCAAATGCCATCGATTAAAGAGGTGTTTAAAGCCCGTCTTACCCCACGGGGAGTCAGATATTCGACGTCGGTGAAATTATAAGGGAGTTGGTCAGCCATAATCTAATCCTGATTAATTAAAGCATCTAGACTAGTCTAATTCAACCAAAAAACTACTAATTATCAGGTCTTTTTTGAGGTGATTTCAGCTCAAAATACAAGAGTTTATCGGCCTTTTCCCTTTACTAAGGATAAACCTATTTTTCTTCATCAAGAGAAAGGACGCTCATGAAGGCTTCCTGCGGGACTTCGACCGAGCCGATGGCTTTCATCCGCTTCTTCCCTTCTTTTTGCTTCTCTAATAGCTTCTTCTTACGTGAGATATCCCCGCCATAGCATTTGGCCAAAACGTCTTTACGCATGCTCTTGATGTCGGCGCGGGCGATGACTTTGCCCGAAATCGCCGCTTGGACGGGGACTTCGAATTGTTGCCGCGGGATGATGTTTTTTAATTTCGAAACCATCGCTAGTCCGCGTTTATAGGCATTAGGACGGTAAACGATGGAAGAAAGGGCATCGATGACTTCGCCATTGAGCATGATGTCCATTTTGGCGAGGTCGCCTTTTTTATAATCCCCCACTTCATAATCCAAGGAGGCATAGCCTCTGGTGTAGCTTTTCAAGCGGTCGAAGAAATTGTAAATGATCTCGGAAAGGGGGAGTTCGTATTTGACGTTGACGCGGTTATCCCCGTCATAGACCAAATCGACATAATTGCCGCGTCTATCCTGACATAATTCCATAATCGGCCCGACATAATCTTTGGGGGCCATGATGGAGGCGTTGACGTAAGGTTCTTCGATCATCGCGATATTCTGCGGAGGCGGTAATTTGGCGGGGTTATCGATATAGACGACCTCGTGGTCGGTTTTGGTGACTTTATAAATGACGGAAGGGGCGGTCAAAATCAAATCGAGGTTATATTCCCTTTCCAGTCTTTCTTGGATGACATCCATATGGAGCAAGCCCAAAAAGCCGCAACGGAAGCCAAAACCGAGGGCTTGCGAGGTTTCGGCGACATAAACTAAGGAAGCATCGTTAAGGGAGAGTTTCTCCAACGCGTCTTTTAAATCCTGATAACGTTTTGAGTCGACCGGATAAAGCCCGCAATAAACCATAGGTTTAATCTCGCGATATCCAGGAAGCGGAGCGGAGGCGGGATTATTCTTATTGGTAATCGTATCGCCGGGAAAGACATCATGGATATCTTTGATTTGGGCGGCAAGATAGCCGACTTCGCCGACATGAAGCGAATCGACTTTGACTTCATTCGGGGTGCGAATGCCTAACTCAGTGACAAGATATTTCTTGCCCGATTGCATTAAAACGATTTCATCTCCGACTTTGACCGATCCTTGTTTGATCCGGATTTGGACGACGACGCCGCGATAAGAATCATAAAAACTATCGAAGACAAGAGCTTGCAAGGGGGCGTTTTCCTCGCCTTCGGGAGGGGGGATGAGTTCCACCACTTTCTCTAAGACTTCTTCGATTCCTTCTCCCGTTTTCGCCGAAACGCAACAGGCGAATTCGCTCGGAATGCCGACACGGTCTTCGATTTCTTTCTTGGTGAAATCGATGCGCGCCGAAGGGAGGTCGATTTTATTGATGACGGGGACGATTTCCAAATTGTTATCGACGGCCAAATAGGCATTGGCCAAGGTTTGGGCTTGCACCCCTTGGGTCGCATCGACGACAAGTAGCGCCCCCTCGCAGGCGGCTAAGGAACGCGATACTTCATAAGTGAAGTCGACATGCCCCGGGGTATCGATAAGGTTAAAGATATATTCTTCCCCGTTTTTGGCTTTATAGGATAAAGTCACCGCGTTTAATTTGATGGTGATACCCCTTTCCCTTTCGAGGTCCATCGAATCCAAAAGCTGCTCCTTCATCAAACGGAGCTCGACGGTGCCGGTTTTTTCCAAGATGCGGTCGGCCAAGGTGGATTTGCCATGGTCGATATGGGCGATGATGGAGAAGTTACGGATGTGGGATTTGTCGACGTTGACGTTCATAAACGGAGAAATTATAAAAGAATGTAATCTTTTTGGAAGGGATATAAATATATCAGTCGCTACTTTTGCCTTTGTAGAAGCGATGTAGGCTTGAAGCGATATCGCCTTCATCGATGACCACTTCATAATCTGGGTATAAACGGGTCAAACAATCATGATATTCCCCCGAAAGATAACGGTCGTCGATTAACAAAACCGAGCCGACGTCGGTCGGGGTGCGGATTAATCGGCCGATCGCTTGGAAGACCTTGTTCATGCCCGGATAAAGATAGGCGAAAGAAAAGCCATTGCCTTTCTTGGCTTGGAAATATTCCCTGATTTTCTCATTATCGGGATTCACCTGAGGTAGCCCCACCCCAACGATGGCGACCCCGATTAAGCGGTCATCGACTAAATCGATTCCTTCGGAGAAGACCCCACCTAAGACAAGCAAACCGATGTTGGTTTGTTTTGGCGAAGGGGGGAAGAAAGAAAGGAATTCGCGTTTATCTTTTTCCGACATCCCCTTGCTTTGGCGGTAAACATTCGCCTCCTTGAAATCTAGAAGAGGCAAAACCGCTTCCAGGTATTCATAAGAGGGGAAATACAGGAAATAATTGCCTTGCTTGGCGTTAACGAAAGCTTGTAGATATGCCGCCACTTTATGATAAGACTTCGCCCGATCCTTATAACGGGTCGAAACATAAGGGGCGATAAGCGTCTTCAGGTTTTCTTTGGGGAAGGGGGAAGAAAGCAGCAAACTGGGATAAGAAGCGTCCCCGACAATGGATTCTTGGAAATAGGGCAAAGGGGATAAAGTGGCCGAAAAGATGACGTTTGAGCGCGTCTTATTTAACGAGGCGGAAAGATAAGGAGAAGGGTCAAGGCAATATAGAAGTAAGGATTTATCTTTGCCATAACTTGCGATGCGAACGAAATAATTGGTGCCGAAAAATTCTTCTTTGATTTTCTTATAACGGGTGATTTCCCGCGCGAAATCGATATAGTCTTCCCCCGGCTTAGAAGAGGTCTTATCTTCTTTGATGTCTTTCTTTTCTTTGGCCTGGCGGGCACGGTCGAAAGATTCGATGGCTTTGCCTAAATCTTCCCCGATTTCATTGCTGCCTTCTTCTAATTCGAGGATGGCTTTCTTGATTTTCCCGATGGCCCGGCGAACCCCTTTATATTCATCCCCGGGTAAGGCTTTCGCGGCTTTTGACGCCATTTCCGAGGAAAGTTCGACCGAATACATGTCGCGTCCCCTTTTAATGAGGTTATGGGCTTCATCGATCAAGGTCACGAAAGTGGAAGAATCGACCGTTTCATCGAAATAACGTTCCAAATGAACGATCGGATCGAAGAAATAATTGTAATCGGCGATGATGATATCGCTGCTTAAACTTAAATCGAGTTGGAATTCGAAAGGGCAGATATAACGGTCGAGGCAAAACGAATAAACCGATTCATAGTCGAAGCGGCGAAGCTCTAGCTTAGCCTCTTGAAGAGCCTTTTTTAATTTCGAGTAATAGCCAACGGCGAAAGGGCATTCGTCGGGATTGCAGCTTGCCCCCGGCTTAGCGCACATCTTCTCTTTGGCGAGGAGGAAGGAATCCCGTCCTTCAAAACCCGCCTCATAGCATTTGCCAAGAGTTTCGAAAGCCGCGATCCCGCCTGTCGTTTTGGCGGTCAAATAGAAGATACGGTCGACCCTTCCTTTATGGAAGGATTTAATGGCAGGGAACAAGGTGGCGATCGTTTTGCCAATGCCAGTCGGGGCTTCGGCGAAAAGGAGTTTGCCGCCGTTTTTGATTAAGCCGAAGGTGAGTTTGGATAATTCGCGTTGCCCTTTGCGAAAACCTGAATAAGGGAAGTTTACTTTCTTCACCGATTCATCGCGACGACGAATATGGGCTTCGTCTTCTTGGTGATAGGCGATATATTCTTCGGAGAGTTCAACCATCCTCGCCTCGACTTCAGCAAAAGAGAAAACGAAATTCTTCCGCATCTTCTCTTTTGCGTTCTTTTGCGAGATATAGGTAAGGCGCACCCCCACTTTATCGCCCCCGACTTGCTTTAAATAAAGGTAGCCGTAACATAGGGCTTGACCTAGATGCCACTGCTTTTGGCTTTCGAAGAAGGTTTCCAAATCCTCGACCGTCGATTTGATTTCGTCGATGATCGGATATTCCCCTCCCTTGATTAAGCCATCGGCCCGCCCTTGGAGGCTAATCGTGCCAATGCTCGTTTCGATATGGCCAGAAAGGGGGACTTCGGCAAAATAAGAAGGGTCTTGCTCAGCTTGATAAAGGGCGTGGAGGCGGGTGCCTTCATTCATCGTTTCCTGGTTATAGACACGTGAATCGATATCGCCTTGGCGTAACAAAAAATCAACGAATTGGTGGACTGATAATGAATAATAGGGTAGGGCCATAATCCTAATTAAGGATTACTCCCTCCCATTTACGGTAGCCATTAGCAAAAGCAGCCCCATCCATCTTTTTCTTCCCCGCGGGAATAATAGCAACAAGGGAAACATGCCCGTCTTTTAATTGAAGAAGGGCCTTCTTTTTCGTAAAAGACAAGGTGCCGAGCGGGGAAGTCACTTCCTCGTCTTCTTTTACGGCGAAAAGGATCTTTATTTTCTCTTCGTTAACGAGCAAATAAGCACCCGGTTCGGGGCTGAGCGCGCGACAATAAAGACAGAACTCTTTCGTTCCCATCGTTAAACAGAGATGTTCGTCCTCGGGTTTGATTTTTTTGGCGATGGTGACTTCTTCTTCGTTTTGGGCGACGCCGCTAAGAAGCCCTTTGACATATAAAGGGAGGGCGTCAAGGGATAAATCAATCGCGGCTTGGGCGATTTTTTGGCTTAGCGAGAGATAATCGTCATTGTCCTGTATTTTGACTTCGACCGAACCATACATCCTTCCCGCGTCCATCTTGTCGACCATCTCCATTAAGGTGACGCCGGTAGTTTCTTCCCCTGTCAGAATAGCCCTTTGGATAGGGGCGGCCCCACGAAGCTTAGGCAAAAGGGAGCCATGGAGATTCAAGCAGCCTAAACGCGGAATATCCAAAACCCCTTGGGGCACGATTTGCCCATAGGCCATGGTTAAGACCAAATCGGGCTTCAATTCTTTTAAGAATTCATAGTCTTCGCGGATTTTAATCGGCTGAAAGACCTTTAATCCATAGCGAAGGGCCACTTCTTTCGTGGGGACGGGCTTTAATTCGTGCTTTCTTCCAACGGGCTTATCCGGACTAGCGATTAAGGCCTTAATCGGATAGCCTTCCTTAAGCAAGGCTTCCAAAACGGTCGCGGAAATCTCGGGGGTACCCATATATACGATGGTAAAGTTTTCGGGAAAGGGGTTCATATTCGTTGCGTTTCCTCTTTTCTTTCGTGTAGGATTTTACCACGGTTTACACCCGGTTTAACCCTTATGGCGAAAAAAACGAAGCAAAAATCCTATCTCCAATCCATCCTTGACCGCGATCCTTCATCGAGAAGCAAATGGTCGGTGTTTTGGTTTACCCCCTGCGTGAAGGCGATCATCTACCACCGCATCGCCCATTTCTTCTTCACCAAGCTAAAATGGAAATTCATCGGCGAAATGATCGCCGCCCATGCTAGGCGCGTCACCCTCATCGAAATCCCCCCTGCCGCCAAAATCGGCAAGCGCCTATTTATCGATCATGGGGCCGGGGTCGTCATTGGCGAAACCGCCGAAGTCGGCGACGATTGCACTTTTTACCAT
>CAJOML010000043.1:0-9759 GCA_905235705.1 uncultured Bacilli bacterium
GATGAAAGTCTCTTGGAAACGTGCGTTTTATGTCGGTGGGTTCCTTGCTTTGCTTTGCGGGGGACTTGGTTTGATCATCGCCGGCGGGGATATGATTACCCGCGACCGTATCGCCCAAAATGAAATCGAAAAAGAAAAGAGCGGTCTTTCTAAGGTTTTCGGTTCTAATTGCGATTATGGGGAAGCCACATCCATCAATGATGAATCTTGGCCTACGTTAAAGAAATACTGGACGGTTAAAGATGGCGAGAAGATTCTCGGTCGCGTCTATGCCACAAGCGGGAGTAATGCCTATGGGGATGTGTCGCTTCTAGTTGGCATCAATGCCGATTATTCGCTTGGTCAGATTTCGGTTTTGAAGAACACCGAATCTTATGCGACGACATTAGAAGATGGCTACCTAATCCCTTATCAGCAAGAGGAAGATAAAGCCGCGATTGTCACCCAAGTCAATTGCGGGGCAACTTATGGAGCGAAGATGTGCCGAGACATGATCTTATCTGCGAAAACGCATTATCAGGAGGATAGTTATGGCGAAAAATAACCATAAGGAATCCTTCCTTTCACCGCTTTGGAACGCCAATCCGCTACTGGTGTCACTTCTTGGGCTTTGCCCAGCTCTAGCGGTGACGAAAACCCTTGAAGCCTCCTTTGGTATGGGGATTTTGTTCACTCTCGTCTTAGTTTGCTCCAACGTTTTGATTTCGGCCTTACGGAAAATCATCCCCGAAGAAGTGAGAACCCCCTCCTATATCGTTATCATCGCGACATTCGTTACCTTGGTAAAGATGCTTTCCGAGGCTTTCTTGCCTGAACTTTATTCGACTTTAGGTGTCTTCGTTTCGCTTTTAGTCGTTAACTGCATCGTCTTGGGGAGAGCCGAAGCTTTCGCCAGTAAAAACGGGGTGGTGGATTCTCTTCTTGATGGGATTGGCAATGGCATCGGCTATACCATTGCGATTTGCTTAATCGGTCTAATCCGCGAAGTCCTTGGCACGGGAATGCTGACATTTGGTTCGACCTTCACTTTCATCGCCGACTTAAATGGCGGGGAGAAGGTTCACCTATATCTGCTTAAAGGGCCGGGCTATGATGCCTCCTTCTTCTTCCTTTCTTCCCCTGCGGGTGGCTTCTTGGTGCTAGGCATCGTCTTAGCCACCATCATGGCCATTTCCAATTACAAAACCAATAAAGCCAAAGTCGACGCTAGATTAGCCGCCAAAAAGGCCAAGGAGGAACAGAAATGAACTACCTTGCCGCCTTTATCATGGCTATCATCACCTATTCGTTGGTCAATAACGTCGTCTTATCCCGTTTCTATGGCATTTGCTCCTTTATCGGGGTCGGTAACAAAGTCAAATCCTCCTTATGCATGGGAGCGGCCGTTAGCTTCGTCATCATCATGGCGGCGGCGATTTGCTATCCCTTATATAACTTCATCCTCGTTCCGGCTGGGGTTGCTTTCCTAGATACCGTCGCCGCGATCTTGGTTATCGCTTGCCTAGTTATGATCGTCGGGCTTGTGATGAAGAAATTCCTGCCTGGCCTCTATCAAAGCCTTGGCATTTATTTACCTTTAATCACCACCAACTGCGCCGTCTTAGGCGTCGTTAGCGAGAATATCGCCTCAAAATTGGATTTCGGCATGGCAATGGCCAATGCCGTTGGCACAGCCGCTGGGTTTACTTTGGTGATCTTCCTTTATGCGACGATCCGGGTTAGGCTAGAAGCATCAAATACCCCCAAAGCGTTCAAAGGCATTCCCATCGCTTTGGTCGTCGCCTCCATCATGGCGATGGCTTTCATGGGCTTACAGGGGATCGGCGTATGAGCAAAGAAGGATATTTGGCCATTGCTATAGCTATCCTATTCGCCCTTGGCGTCTTGGCTTTGGTTTTATATTTGCTATTAAGAAAAGGACCGAAGCTCGACCGCAAAAAATGCGAAGGATGTCTTGATTATTCTTGCCCCATCGCCGCGGCTATGGAGGAAAAAAGATGACTTTATTGTGGAGCCTTCTGATTCTTGCTGGACTAGGTTTACTCTTTGGTATCGGGTTAGTCATTTTCGGCGCGATTTTCCATGTCCAAGAAGATGAACGGATAAAAGAAGTCGAAAAAATGCTTCCCAATTATAACTGTGGTGCCTGCGGCTATGCTGGGTGCCATCAAATGGCAGAAGCCCTCGTCAAAGGGGATGAAACTTTAATTTCCAAATGTAAACCGGGGAAGAAAGATAAAAACTACGATCCCATCATCGCTTATTTATCTTCCCATCCCGGCCCTGACGGGAGCACCCATGTCCCGAAAGCCTAAATCTTTCTTTCTTTTCTTTTTGCCCATCTTATCGATGGGGCTTTTTTCATGTTCCTCGCCCATTCATCATCTTGAATATGTCTATGCCTATGGGACGACTTGGGAAATCCATCTTTATGAAGGAGAGAAAGCTGACGCGGAGAATCTTGCTTCATTCGTTTCTTCCTCCTCGCGGGTTTTGGATTTAGATAGTCGCGTCGAAGGAGGCATCGGTCTTCTTAATCAAGTGGGGCAAGTCAAAGCCGATCCTTTTTTGCTGGATGCGATTCACCTCGCGAGTGAAGTAGAAGAATTATCAAAAGGATCTTTTTCCATTTCTTTAGCAAAACTTACTTCCAGTTGGCTGACTTCCTTAGAAAAGGGCGAGGCTCTTAGCGAGGAAGTCGTCTCTTCCTTACTTGAAGAAGCGAAGCAAACCCATCTTAAAATCGAAGGGGACGTGATATATAAAATCGGGGACGGGCAAATTGATCTAGGGGCCATCGGCAAAGGACTTTGCCTAGATAAAATCAAAATCAAATTAGATGAATTAGGCATCAAAAAATATTTAATCAATGCCGGTAGTTCGTCTCTTCTTATCGGCGAGAATTCCTCATCTTCCGGCGAAGTCAAAGTCAATCTCGATGATTTAAAAGGCAAATATTTTCAAGCCAAAAATATCGCCGTTAGCTGTTCTTCGATTTCCCGTCAAAAATATGAAATCGGGGGCGAGGTTTATTCCCATATCATCGATGCGAATACCGGGCTTGCCTCTGCCAGGCATCAAGCCGCCATCTTAGTCGGGGATAAGGCCGGATTATTAGATGGCTTATCCACGTGCTTAATGAATTTAGGCGAAAGCGAACTTAAAGAATTCGAAAAAGGAGGCATCAAAGGGGCTTTAATCGACAAGGAGGGCTTAGTTTATGCAAGCGAAGGCTTCCTCCTCTAGGAAAGTCATTCTCATCGAATCGATTGTCTTAACCCTCGTTTTTATTGGGATTGTTTTATATGCCATCATCTTTGCCATGACAAAAAAAGAAAACGCGAGCAAGGTCAATATCACTTATCAAGGCGAGCTCCTTTATTCGTTACCGCTAAGTGAGGATAAAGATATAAATATCGCCACAAGCGACGGCCCTTTATTCATCCGCATCGAAGAAGGCGGGGTAAGAGTGGTTTCTTCCCCCTGCGCGAATCATTTTTGCGTTAACGAAGGGATTAAAAGCAAAAGTGGCGAAAGCATCGTATGCGCCCCCGAAGGAGTTGGGGTGTATTTAATTGGCGGCGAAGTCGGGGAAATCAATCTATGAACGCTTATCATCAATTGCTTTCCGGGATATTGATCGCTTTGGCGGGATTATTCACTTTCGTGATTTATTCTTCCTCATTTTCCTTTTCCTCAAGACGGATCGCCCGGCTTGGCGTGATGTTATCGATGGCTTTGGTGGCGGGGTTAGTCGAATCGTTTATCCCTAGCGCCTTTATCCCTGGTATCCGCCTAGGCTTAGCCAACGTCGTCATCTTGTTCGCCTTATATGTATTTGGCTATGGGGAAGCTTTCGTCATCGCCTTATTAAAAGCCATTTTGGTGGCGATTTTGCGTGGTTCTTTCTTCTCTATGGGCGGTTATATGGCTCTAGCTGGGACGATGTTATCTTTCCTCATGATGGCCCTTTTGCATTTGCTTTTTAAAAAGCTTTCCGTCATCGGGGTTTCTGTTTTTGGCTCGTTAAGTCACGTCTTTGGCCAGGTATTGGTCGCCTATATCTATGTTGGCCCTGCCATTTGGGGGTATCTTCCTTGGCTGCTTTTATTTAGCTTTGGCTCAGGAATATTGACCGGGGTTTTATGTTTCGTCTTGCTAAAAAGGAGAGGGCTATTAGCCTATCTTGGGGAAAACAAATGAAAAAGATCCGTCTCTCCAAGAAAAGCGACCTAGCAACCCTTATGGGTATTTTCGCCCACGCGAGAGAATACATGGCCTCTAAAGGAAACGCGAGGCAATGGGGAAGAACCTTATGGCCCCATCAAGATGTCATCGAAGAAGATATCTTAGAAGGAAAAAGCTATGTCGTCGAAGAAGAAGGGAATATCATCGGCACCTTCTATCTTGATTATGGGGAAAACCCAGAGCCTTGCTATCTCCATATTCTAGGGGAAGGATGGAAGAAAGGGACTCCTTATGCCGTCATTCACCGCATCGCTGCAAGGGAAGAAGGGCAAGGCATTTTAAAAATGGCGGTGGAATTTGCCTTAACCAAAGCTAGATGCGTCCGTATCGATACCCATGAAGATAACGCGGTGATGATCCATTTGTTAAAGAAACTTGGCTTTGTTTGCCGTGGCATCATCCATGTTGGCCACGATTATGATGATGGGCGCTTGGCCTTTGAATTATAGGAGGGGAAAGATGAAAGAATATTTCGCTTCATTTAAGAAAAGGAATTCTTCACCTGAATTAGCTCGGTTTGTCGCGATTGGTTTCATTTTGATTGGACATTGCTGCGTCTTCTCCGGGTATTATCCGAGCGAATCCAATCTTTTTGGCAATTCGGTTTTCTATTTCCACGACATCTTATCGCAGGTCGGTAATGGCCTATTCATCGCCATTTTATCTTATTATCTGTTCTCCCCTTCCTCTTCTAGCAAACCAACTTGGAAAAGGATATTAAGCATTTATCTTCCCTGCGTCTTTTATTCGCTTACGATGTATATGATTTTCGTCGGCGCCGGTCACACTCCTAGCGAAACCATCATCCATCAGACCTTCTTCCCCGTGATTTATAACAATTATTGGTTCGTCCGGGCCTATATTTTGTTCCTAGTCATCTATCCTTTTTATTACAAGATGCTGCTTTTGATGAAGCCCCGCCAGCATTTTGTCTTCATGATGGTCTTCTTTATTTCGATCATGGCATTGCACCGTCATGGCGATAAATTATGGGGGTTATTCGGGGCCATCGAATTCCTCTTTATCTTCACCGTCATCGGCTTTTTCAAACGTATCCATCCAAGCAAGCCAAAATGTTGGTATGTCTTCTTCCCTTTCGCTATTTTGGGATTAGTGAGTTTATTCGCTTATGTCTATATTACGTTACAAGTGCCGGCGTTAAACAAGTATCGCGGATGGATGAATAACTGCGTCTCCTTGCTTGTTTTGCCGGTTGTGATTTGCCTCTTCTATGCCTTTTTGTCACTTCCGGAATTTCATCTTGCCCCCTTAAATTATGTGGCGAGGGCGACATTTGGCTGCTATCTCATCAATGGCGATACCTGCAACATCCAATATTGGATGGGGCATATGATCCGTTATTTCGGCGGGAATGTCGGTTCGACCGGTGGCATTATGATTGCCTGGAGCATTTATTTCTTCGGCGGACTAGCGATTGAAATGATCCGTATGCCTTTATTTGAATTAGGCCATTTAGGATATAACAAAGTCTTTAATAAGATTAAAGATGCGGTCCTAGCGAAAAAAGAAGCCGCATAAAAGAGTATCATTGAAAAAGGAGGATAGCCACAATGGAAAACACCCAAAAGAAATCCAAGCATATCGCATTCTGGATTTTGATGCCTTTATTTGCGATTTTACTTAGCGCCTTGATGCTATTTTATTTCGATCTCGCCAATGGCCCCTTATACGTTATGGTCGTCTTCTATATTAACGTCGCGGCTTTCGTCGTGCTTGAGATTATCTTTTGCTATAAGCTAAAAACCGTTTTCCGCCTCATCCCTTATGGCGGGCTGCTGCTTGCCTTATCGGTATCGGTGTCTTTAGCCAAGCCTTCGATTACGCCCATCAAAGCCTATGAAGGGACCCCTGAATATACTTCCGTCATCCACGTCAAAGAAGGCGATTTAAGAGGGGTCATGTCCAAAGATAAAGAAGTCCGCATCTTCCCTGGCGTCCAATATGGCACCGTGGCGAAGCGGTGGACCGAAGCTTTGCCCGCCCCTTCTTGGGAAGGAACGAAGACATTGGAATATTTCGCCCCCAAATCATATCAGCCTTCTTCTAACCCCATCATGGATGGCTTAGTCGATATTTATGCGGAGAAAGGATGGCATCCTTCCTTTACGATGCAGCCTATCCAAGACCAAGCCGAAGATTCGCTTTATCTAAATGTCTGGGCGCCTAAAGACACGAGCAAGACCTATCCTGTTTTGGTCTATTATCATGGCGGCTCATTAACGAGCGGTTCAAGCGCCTCAAGCTCGACTAATGGCGAAGAAATGGCTAGGCATGGCGTCATTATGGTGACGGTCGCCTATCGGCTGGGCGTATTTGGCTATTTCGCCCATCCTGAATTAATGAAAGAAGGCGGGACGACGGGGAATTACGGGCTTTTAGATCAAATCGCCGCCTTAAAATGGGTCAATGAAAATATCGCCTCTTTCGGTGGCGATCCTAAGCAAATCACGATTGCCGGGGAATCGGCCGGCTCTTCTTCGGTTTCATCTTTATGCACCTCGCCTCTAGCCAAAGGATTATTTCATTATGCCATTGGCGAATCTTCTTCCCTTGCCCTTTCTTATCCGCCTCATACATATCGAACTTTGGAAAGCGCATATGAGACCGGGGAAAAAATCCTTAAAGAATTCGGCTGCGAAAACGTCGAGGAATTAAGGAAAGTCCCAGCCGAAGAACTCGTCAATACCCAATATGCCAATTCCGCGATGACCTTAGATGGCAAAGCCCTCACCAAGACCCCTTATCAGGTCTATTTAGATGGGGAGAATAACGAAGAAGCTTTGTTAAACGGCTATAACGTCAAAGAAGCGGATGCTTTTGTCGTCCCGACTTTCTTACTTTCGCCAACCAATAAAAGCAATATCCTCTCTCGCTTAACCGCCGAGCAATATTTCGGAGAGGAAATCGGTCAGCAGATCTATGACTTATATAAAGACAAAATCGAAAAGGATGCCTTCTCCGCCTTTAATGAGATTTTCTCCGTTTACTGGTTTATCTATCCCCATGAATCCTGGTCGAATCTAGCCAGTCAAAACGGGGTGAAGGTATATCGTTATCATTTCACCAAGGAAAACGGATATTATGGCACTTATCATTCGGGTGAAATCGTTTATGCCTATGGTAACCTCCATCGCGATGAAAGCAAATCTTTCGCCTATAACGAAATCGATGATGCCTTAAGCAAGACGATGGTTTCCTATTGGTCCAATTTCGTCAAAAACGGCGACCCCAATGCAAGCGGCTTACCATCTTGGGAAGACTATACGGCTTCTAAGCGTTCCATCCTTGAACTTGGGGAAACCGTCAAATCGACATCCGACCCTTATCAGGCCCTTTATCCTCTTATCCAAAAGCAGCTTGACCGCCTAGGAGCGAAATGAATGATCCTTGACGAGGATTTGGAAAAAGCGGCCGTTAGGGAAGCCTACGATTTGGTTAAAGGGGGGAAAACCAAAGAAGGGGTGGAGCTTTTCATGATGCTCGCCGAAGAAGATAACCCCGATGCCTTATATGTTTTAGGCGAACTTTACGCGTTCGGCTGGATTGAAGGAAAAGAGGATTGGGAAAATGCCAATTTCTGCTTTGCTAGGGCTGGCGAGCTTGGCCATAAAAAAGCCTTGTATGAATATGGCCGAAACATTTGCTTTGGCATTGCCACCAAACAAGATGAAAACAGAGGCGTTGCCTTAATTCAGCGTTCGGCCGAAAGAGGCTATACACCTGCGATGATTGAAATCGGGGACCGTTATAAAGATGGCGAAGGGGTCAAGAAAGATTACCACTACGCCGAATATTTCTACAAGAAAGCCGCCGAAAAAGGCGATATCGAAGCTCATAAGGCACTAGGCTATTTCTATTCCGAAGAAGACGAGTCATTAATTCGTCCTAGGGACGCCTTCTATCATTACCAAGTCGCAGCCGAGGCGGGGGAAGTCGAATCGATGCGGAAACTCGGGGAATTCTATTTAAAAGGTTTTGGCGTCGATGCCGATATATATGAAGGGGCGAGATATCTATTCAAAGCCGCTTATCGAGGCGATGAAGAAGCGAAAAAAATGATCGAAGAGGATACTGCCTTATCGATCATCTGCGCGATGGAAAAATTCGAGGAAGACGAGTCTTAGGCAAGCGCGATCTTATCTAACAAGGCCGAAGCGGTCTTGTTTTCTTTTCCCCAGATGACGTCGACCCAAGAAGGATAATCGACGAAGGGGTTGCGGTTATTCTGATAATTCTTATAAATCAGATTGTTACGGTGGATTTCATATTCATCGACGGGGTCCATTTTATGCCATTCAAGCAAATCGGAAAGGATGCCGACTTTCCCTGTCACGGTAGAGGAAGAATCGATGACGGAGACGCTGATATAGTCAACAAGTTCGAGGTTGGGATTGGCGTAGGTAATCTTCTCGCTGCCGGAAAGATTGTTATATCGAGCCATCATATAGAAACAAGCGCGGGCGATATCGCCTTTATCGCAATCTTGCGGTTCGAAGACAGTCCCGCTGCCTTTTGTTTTGGAGATGCCGCGATAATTCCCCTTACGGAAGGAATCGGCATCGGTATCTCCGTTAATGGCAATGGTTTTGTTCTTATCGACGAAGCCATAGGATTCATTGTTATGATGCTGCTGGTTGACTTTGGCGTCACCTGACATCAAGTGGTGGAGGTCGTTATAAGCAAGGCCGTCGCTTTCCCCCGAAGAAGAGCCAAAGCCCAAAGATTTAGGCCAAACGTGTTCACGGTTGGTGCCGGTGATGGAATGGTCGCCATATTCGCGGATATAGCCTTCTTCATTTCCCCGGTTACGATATAAGGTATGGACATAGGGGTTATTCTTTGGCGAGCTATTCGATCCATAGGAATAAGAAGTATAGACGTTTTTGCTTGCATTATAAGAAGCATATGAATCTCCTGAAGCAGGGGATAATTCCCAGTCGCGATCAGTGATTTCATAAACCGACCAAAGATTGCTATATTTAATGAAATGATGCCCGTTTTGCAGGATTTTCTTGAGGTTTTTCAGGAGGTTTTTGCCAGTTTTTTCTGCTGGTTCAAGATAATCGACATAAGCATAATAGTCGCGGATTTCGGCTTCGCTAGAATCATTGAGGTCGATATTGGTTGTCTTTAAGCTAGAGGCGGTCGTATCGGGTAAGCCGAAATTAAATACGCGTTCAGGGAGAGACAAACTCGAAACGGACGATTGGGGTAAAACGCTAGAGGAGCTAAGCGAAGGCGAAACCGAAATCGAAATGCTAGAGGAGCTCTCACTAGAAATGACTTCGCTGCTAGAACTTGAAGAAGACTCACTTAAAGAGGAGGATTCTTTGGAACTGACCTCGCTTGAAGACGAAGCGGAAATGGCCTCGCTTGAAGACGAACTGGAAAAGACCTCACTTGAAGATATGGATGAAGTAGGCTCGCTAGAAGAACTAGAAGTAGGGGTATCGTCATAACGGATGAACTTCCATCCTTCATCGCCTTTTT
>CAJOML010000043.1:9787-15521 GCA_905235705.1 uncultured Bacilli bacterium
ATAGGTCGCCTTTTTTCCCATAAGAGCCAGGCTCGCCTTTGCCTTGGATGAGGTCAAGACCTTCTTCAGCTTCATAAGGCATCCAGCCATTCCCCGTTTTTAGATAGATCAAACCGATGGTGATATCTTTGCCATAATCACCGATTTTGCCTAGGGCTATTGAAGGCTTGCCATTAAAAAGGATAGTCTCTACCGAAACGGAAGAGATGGAAGAAGAAATGATTTCTTGGGAAGAAGAACTCGAAGAAGAAATGATTTCTTGGGAAGAAGAACTCGAAGAGGAGACTCCACTAGAAAAAGAGGAAGAGCTTTCGTTGACTCCGCAAGAAACTAGTAGCAAAGGCAGGCAAAGGGTAAGAAGCCGCGATTTCTTCATAACGGCATTGTAAATGAGGACTATATTTTCGTCAATCTGCGGGGATCAATGATGACGCTTGAAACTTAGATAAAGCTCGAACAATAAGGCGTTATGGTAATCGCGGATATCGACGCCTGTTTTTTGGATGAATTGGGCAAGTCGGTAGTTGAATGTATTACGGTGGATAAATAAGGCCTTGGCCGCGGCTGAGGCATCTAATCCGGTAGCTAAATAAGAGGAAGCCGTCTCCATCAAATCGAAATTGGAGGAGATGGGGCGGAACAAATCCATCAAAGGTCCATAGGAATCGTAATTGTTATAAGAGAATTCGCGCAAGATGACTTGGCTGGGGAAGACGGCGGAATTGGGGAAATAGGCAATCGCCGAATTCAATAATTTTTGTTCGAACGGTCCGTTATTATGGGCGATGAGGATAGACATCGTCCCGCCGATATCGTCGTGGAAAGGTTTTAAGATCTGATAGAGTTCGCTATAAAAAGAACTATCGGCGATGAATTCCCCTTGGGTAGGAGAGGAAAAAGCGATCGTACGTGTATCGATTCCGGCATCGGAAAGGACCATGAAAAAGGCCTGCTGATCAAATTCGTAAGAACATTTGAAAAGATAATGCTTTTCCATTTTAGACAAGGAGCAAATAGGTCTCGAAAGGACGGAGCTCGAAGACGTGGTTGGTGAAGATGACGTCGCCATAATTATGGACGAGGATATCGGAGAAATTGTTATAGAAGGAGAAATAAACCGTATATGGCCTCATATTGGTGATGACGACGAGTTTCTTTGCCCCGTCATGGGTATAGGCGAAGACATCGGGGTGAGGCATATCGAGGATTTCGAATTTGCCATGTTGGACTAATTCGTTGATAAAAGGGTCATGACGTTTGGAAATGGCATATTTGAAGAACCTCAAGGTGGAGAAAGGATCGTCGATTTGGTCGGCGACGTTGACGCCTTCTAGATAATTGCCATTGACTTTGTTGATGGGGGCGGCGCTAGAGAAGCCGGCGTTTTGCCCTTTATCCCATTGCATGGGGGTACGTGAATTGACCCTCGAGGTGCGGTTTAGATAATGGGTGATATGCTCATCGGAATATCCGCGCGCCCTTAACACATCGGTTTCGTTATGGTTGCCGACATCGGAGAAGAAATCTTCGGGTTTTTCATAAGTGACATTACTCATCCCGATTTCATCGCCATAATAGATAAAAGGCGTGCCATACATAAATAGCAACGTATTGCATAAGGCTTTGGCCGATTTTTCGCGGTAGAGGATCGAGCCATATTGGCTTAAGGCACGAGGATGGTCGTGATTATCCCAATATAAAGGCATGTCACTACGGGCGGAGCAGGCTTGATACCATTTGAGGAATTCTTTCTTCAAGGCGATGACGTCGGTACGGATATCCTCGTCTTTTTTATCTAGTGAGCCAAATGCCCCGTTGACCCAGGCGGTCGCAAAATTGAAGACCATGTGAATCGGTCCTGTATCGAAATCGGAAAGAAGCAGGGCTTTATCGGGGGTAAGATTGCCACCGACTTCCCCGACTAAAAGGCAATCATAATGGGAGAAGACCTCGTCGTTGAATTCGCGGAGATAAGAATATAAAGCCGGGCGATTGGAGAAGCGGTCGGTATCGTAAACCAAGCCTTCGGGGTCGGGAGGAAGAGAGGAAGAGGCAAAGCTTGTGTCTTTGGCCAAATGGGCTAAAGCATCTAGGCGGAAGCCATCGACCCCCATATCCAGATAATGACGGGCAATCGCGTAATATTCTTCCCTTAAAGCAGGGTTTTCCCAGTTCACGTCCGGCATCTTTTTCGAAAAGATATGGAAATAATAATCATCATTATCGCCCGGGACTTTTTCCCACGTGGAGGTGGAGAAGAACCCTTTCCAGTTATTGGGAGGAAGTAGTTTATCGCCTTCACGACGCCCTTTACGGAAGAAATAATAATCACGCTCTTTCGAACTAGGGTCGCTTAATGCTTTTTGGAACCAAGGATGTTCGTCGGAAGTATGGTTCAAGACGAAATCCAATAAGATGACGATTCCCCTTTTATGGGCTTCCTCGATTAAGGTTTTCAAATCTTCGTTGCTCCCAAAACGGGGATCGATTTGGTAATAATCGGAGACGTCATAGCCATTATCATCCATTGGCGAACGGAATAAAGGGCAAATCCAAAGCAAGTCAAAGCCGATGTAGGCGAGATAGTCCAATTTGGAGATGATGCCTTGGATATCGCCAATGCCATCGTCGTTGCTGTCTTTGAAGGCGGCGGGGTAGATGATATAGCCGACTCGATTGTCGAATTTAGGTGAACGTTTCATTTATTTAATTGTGACACGGGGGAAAATTTAAACAAGTTAGATGCACCACCAAATCGAATTTTCTCCAAAAAAGAGAGAAGGAAACCCCTTTTTCTACCAAGAATTGGCATTTCTCTTGCTTGTGTGCGTGCGCATCGGCTAAGATTTGCCTCATGAAAGAATTATTGGGCACCTCCAAAATCATGCTCAAGGGGATGAAGGGGATTTATATCCTCTCTTTCGTTTTCCAATTCTTTTGGGTTGCTTGTTCGGTCTTTTCCTCCTTCCTTTTAAAAGTGGTAGTCGACGCATTGACCGCTTCCTTGGATAAGGCCGCCTATATCGAATCTTGGATCGTCAACCTTCTTTCTTGGGGAAAAGGTAGCCAATATCTATATGACCATATCGAAGTCATCGTCTATGCCTTGCTCCTTTCCGCCCTTATCTCGGGACTTGTCATGTTTGGCCGCTTTCGGCTTCGTGCCGCAGTCTCGACTAGAGTCGCCGCGAATATGAGGGAAAAGCTATATAACCATATGCTTGAACTCCCTTATTCGGAATATAAGACGCAAAAAGCCGGCGATTTAATCCAAACCTGCACCCGCGACGTCGATTTGGTGAGACGTTTCCTGACGATGGATATGTCACAGCTCACCTATACCTTATTCATTATCATCCTTTGCTTTAGCATCCTCGTTTCGATTTCCTGGAAATTGACCTTGGTTTCGTTATCCATGTTTCCTTTCCTTTTCGTTTATGCCTTCTTCTTGATCAAAGGGGTTAGAAAGAGATACCGCATCACCGACGAAGTCGAAGCCGACCTTGTCGATAAGATGAGCCAAAACCTCGATGGGGTAAGACTAGTCAAAGCCTATAACCTCGAAACCAAGGAAATCGCGGAATTCGAGAAGAAAATCGAAGCCTACAAACAAGCCTTCAAACATGAAAAGATCCTCGGCTCTTTCTTCTATGGGTCAAGCGATATCTTCATCTTCGCTTCACGCACGGTCGCCCTTGTTTATGGTTTGTATCTAGTCATCGACCAAGGACCTGACCATATCACGGCTGGGACTTTGGTCATTTCCTATACTTTCGTCAATATGATGGTATGGCCGCTTCGTTCGACCGCGACGACGATGTCGAATTTGGGGCAGACCCTTGCTTCTTGCGACCGCATCCAAAAGCTTCTTGCCTTGGAAGTCGAAGACCGCGATAAAGGCATCACCACCCCGATTGAAGGGGATGTCAGCTTTTCCCATGTCTTCTTCGCCTATCCCGATGAACCCGATATCCCCGTTTTAAATGACGTCTCCTTTGAGATCAAAAAAGGACAAACCATCGCCATCATGGGGGCGACGGGCTCAGGCAAATCGACCTTATCCAATTTATTATGCGGCTTATATCCGTTAAAAGAAGGAAGCATCAAAATCGATGGCATCGAAGTCAAGGATTATTCGCTTGCCCATCTCCGTAAAAACGTCGCTGCCGTATTGCAAGAACCGTTCCTTTTCTCCAAAACCGTCTACGATAACATCAAAATCGCCTATGAAGATGCGACCCCCGAAGAAGTCGCCTACGCGGCTAACGTGGCTAACGTCGACGAAGCCATCAATTCTTTCCGCGATGGCTATCAAACCCCTGTCGGGGAAAAAGGCGTCACCCTTTCAGGTGGCCAAAAGCAACGCCTAGCGATTGCTAGGACTGTTATCTCCAAAGCCCCGATCCTCATCTTTGACGATTCTTTATCCGCGGTTGATTCGGCCACCGACTTAGCCATCCGGGCCAAGCTAAAAGCCGCCCAAAAGACATCCACCGTCATCTTGATTACCCACCGTTATATGTCCGCCAAAGACGCCGATTTGATTTTGGTCCTTGAGGAAGGACGTATCGTCGAACGGGGTAATAATGAGGAATTACTCAAATTAAATGGCATCTATAAAAAGATCGCCGACATCCAAGCGAGGTTAAGTTAATGGCACCCTTTTCCGTTTTAGAAGAAGAAGCGATGCCCGAGAAATTCAACCTCGGGATCTGGAAGAAGATATTTATTTACGTTTTCCGTCACCCTTTTTTCTTCACCCTTTCCCTTCTTTCGACGATCTTCGTCTCATTCTACGATTCTTCCTTTGTCCCGGTCATGAACGCCGGGGCGATTGCCGCCGGGGAAATCATCACCCCGGGCTCAATCACTTCGATTAATGAGGTGGTTATCCCCGTCACCTTTATCTTCGGCATCCATATCGATTTCAATTTCGCCGGTTATGTGACGACCCTCGGGGTCATGATATTGCTCCGCTCGGCCTTAATCGTCTTAAGCTTCTATATGACGAATATGATTTGCCTCCATGTCGTGGCCGAGCTTCGTCATGATTGCTTTATCAAAATCCAAGGCCTTTCCTTCTCTTATTTCGATAAGAATTCATCGGGCTGGTTGATCGCGAGGATGCAAAACGATACTTCCTCGATCGGGGATGTTCTATCCTGGGCGTTTAACGGCATCTTATGGTCGATATTCGAAGTCATCTTCACGATTGTGACGATGTTTTCCGTCAACTGGGTCTATGCCCTCGTCGTCTTGGCCTCGCTTCCCTTCATTATCATTATCACCCCGATATTCGAGAAATTGCTGCTTAAGCTCCATCGCTCCGCCAGAAACGCCCATTCGATGTATGTCGGTTACCTAAGCGAATCGATCTCCGGGGCGAAGACGATTAAGTCGCTCTCGATTGAGACCCAACGTGAAAAAGAAGCCAAGGAAATTATCGAAGAAGTCCGCAGAAGACGGTTAAAAGCCATCAAAGTCGATGCCATTTATTCGCCTTTGCTTTCCCTTCTTTCCTCTGCGATGATCGCTTTGGTCGTCTTCCTGGGCGCGGTGAAAACGGAGTGGCATAGCTTTGCCATCGACGCGGCGACTTTGATTTTATTCGTCACCTTCGTTTCCTCCATTTATGACCCCCTTATCTCGGTGGTGGAGATTTTCGGCGAATTCGTCGCGGCTCAGGCGGGGGCGGAAAAAGTCATCCAGCTTTTGGAAGCCGAAGAAGAAATCG
>CAJOML010000044.1 GCA_905235705.1 uncultured Bacilli bacterium
TGGCGACATACCTCCGCCAGAAAGGGCGCACATCGAGGTGCAAACGGCTTCAAACCAAGGAAGGCCCGCCAAATATAAGGCGAAGGTACCGATGACAACATATGACACGTATATGCCGAAAATGAGTTTTGCCGACTTGGCGATATTGGGCAAAAGCTTATCGCTATGTCCTTCGGAGACATATAACTTAACGCCGGCGTTGGCCCCTAAAACGGAAGCGACTAGCAAGACCAAACCAACGCCCCCGATAAATTGCATTTGTGAGCGGTGATAGGTATAGACATGAGGCGCGAACGCCCCTTCCACGTCGATATAATCCATGAATCCGGTCAAGCCGGTGCCGGTATAAGAGGAGGTGGATTCGAAAATCGATTTGGTGAAATTCATCCCCATCAGGGAATCTTTGGCAAAACAAAACGGCAACGCCCCGGAGATGATGGCTAAAATCCAAATCAAGGAGAGGAGCTGGAATTCCTCGTGCCTGGCAAAACGCGACCTTTTGCGGCGGAAGAGGAAAAGGAAATAAAACAAAACCCCGATGAAGATATCTCCCCCCGCGGTTGCCCCAAAGGGGAGAAGGGCGCCATATTCATTCGGATAGGCGATGACTAAAAGCAAAGGGGAGGCAGTAAGAAGGCCGACTAAAACCAAAAAGATGCCTAAATAGCCGAAAATCAGTCTAAATCCGGTTGCTTCCTTTTTGTTTTTCATTTGCTTTTACGGGATTCCTTTTTGGCCTGGACGGTCGATTTTTTGGCGGCGGCGATGGTGCGTCTTGCCTTAACCGCGTCTTTGACGGTTGGCCGTTTCGTCTCTTCTTTGGTTATCTCTTGGGGTTCTGAAGCAGGGGCTTCCTCTTTGCTTTCCTTTTCGGGGGAAGGCTCGTCTTTTTCCGCTTTACGTTGGCTCGTTTTGATGAGCTGGGCGATTTGCGCGAGTCCCCCACCGCGTTCGGTTTGGACATAGGCCAATAACTTCTTGGTGTTGCTAGGGGCCGTAACCATTAGCAAAGTGTCTTTCGGCTGAAGTGTGATCAAGCCGGAAGGGATGATGATTTGGTAATTACGGTAGATGGCGGCGATAGAGGCGTAACGAGGGAATTTGATGTCTTTGATCTTCTCGAAGCAAATCGCATATTTGGATAAGATGACGGCTTCGACGACATTCAATTTATCGTTATCCAAAGATAAGGTCTTGATAATCGAGGTAAGTGAGGATTCGCCACGGATCGATTGGGCCAATAAATAGGTGGAGGAGATGACCGAATCTAGACCGAGGCGTTTATAGAGTTCGACGTTTTTGGGGTTATTGACCAAACAGATGGTCTTTTTCGCGGCAAAAACCTTCTTCGCCATGATACAGGCGGCGAAATTATCGGTGTCTTTGTCGCAAAGGGAGATAAAGACGTCCGCGTCATAGGCATTGGCTTCTTCCAAGACGAATTTACGCCAAGGCTCGCCACGGCTAACGCCGACATGAAGACGTTTAGCCAAGGTCGTGGCGACATTTTCGGAAGGGTTGATGACGATGATTTGGTTCTTCTTGTTCTCCTTGAACATGGAGACGATGAATTCGGCTTGGGTGGTCCCGCCGGCGATGACGATTTTCATTCTTCGCTGTCTCCTTTCAAGGCGGTGAAACGGTCACGGGAAAGCTGGAAGGGGTAAATCGGCTTGATTTTCTTGCCTTGGATAAGCATCCCTTTTTCCGGATCATCGAAACGGACATAAATGGAAGGGACTTCGAAAATGTCGTGGCAGGCAAGGGCCAAGAAAAGATTGGCGTTATCATCGCCTGTCGTGATGACGACCTCGCGGACGGATTTGATGCCGGCATCGACTAATTCGTCGATATCGGTCGCGTCGCAGGCAATCGAATAGCCGGTGAAGGCCGAGTCATCGAGTTTGGTAAAAGATTCCTTGGAGGCATCTAAAACGACGACATCCTCCCCTTGGGAGGAGGCATAGTTGGCAAGTGAGGCGCCAAGGCGTCCACATCCGATGATCATTGTACGGTTTCTCATTTGCTTTCCTCGCTTTTGAGCGGTTGCATTATAACCTCATGCGGGTCGCTAGGCAATGCGCCGCGGGTGTGTAAGGTATCACGCGTCTCCACGAGTGGATATTTTGCGATGATGCGTTGGTATTGGACTTTGGTGTCTTTTTTCTTTAGCCCTTTGAAGCCAAGGGTGGCAAATCGGGTCAGGCACCAAATCACATATTCTTCGGTTGCCCTGGTAAGGTAATAATGGTCTTTGCGATTCACGAAATAATCTAGGGTGGTGCCGGGTTTGAAGCCTTTGGGATCATAGCAATAGGATGCCGAAAGCATGTCGCAGACATATTCGGTGGCATAGACCCATGGCATCGTCTTAATAACCAAATGGCCCATAAACCAATCGGTCCAATATTCCCAATGATGGGGGTTTCTACGCGTATGATGTTGGCAGACTTTGGAGAAATAGGCGTTATCCAGACGTTCTTCGAAAACGGGCGAATGATGGCCGTTATAATACTTTGCGCTGGTGAAGAACTCAGTCGGTCCGTATTTGGATAAATCGTGCTTTAGGCAATGCCAGAAGATGCCGCATCTTGCCCCGTTTAAGATGACGCGATGACGGTGACGGTTGATTAAATGGAGATGCTTGAGGATATGGGCCATGTCATTCTCCTAAAATCGCGCTTAAAGTGTCGCCGATATCTTCGTGGATGATGAAATCGCAATAACGGTCATATGGCGTTGCCTCGGCGTTGATGATGATTTGCTTGCCGATATTGAAATAGCGCGGTAATCCGGCGATCGGATATACCCTCATCGATGTGCCCCCGATGATTAAGACGTTTGCCCTTTCGACGGCACTGACCGAACGCATCAAGGTATCTTCGTCTAATGGCTCTTCGTATAAAACGACGTCGGGCTTGATTAGGCCGCCGCAATCTTGGCAATAGGGAATACCGTGATGTTCAAGTTCATCCAAACCATAATGGCGATGGCATTTCATGCAATGGTAATGATGAATCGTGCCATGGGCTTCTAAAACTTTGGTTGAGCCGGCTTTTTGATGCAGGCCATCGATATTTTGCGTGACGATCGTGAGTTTGTGGGTGCGTTTTTCAAAGTCGGCTAAAGCGATATGGGCCAAATTGGGTTTGGCGTTTTCATTTACCATCGTCGACCAATAGAAGTCATAAAATTCATCGGGGTGAGCCAAGAAAAAAGAATGGGAAAGGATGGTTTCGTAATCTAAGCCCCTTTTGGCAAGGGAATCATAAATCGCGGTGGAAGAACGGAAATCGGGGATGCCGGAAAGCGTGGAGACCCCTGCTCCGCCAAGGAAAACGACGGAATTAGCATCGGCGATAGCCTGACGAATGCGTTTTAAATCTTCCTTATCCATTAGTGGGCCTTCCTTACATCTTCGATGGGGAGGTGTTGGAAAGTGATCATGTCGACTTTGCCGGAAACGGAAGAGAGTAACTTAGGCGTTTCGACCGTCCAAACATTGACCAAACCGCCTTTTTTGCGGTAGGAAACAACGCGCTTATCATCGACTAAAGATGTCTCGATATCGAGATAATCGAATCGATTACGGCAAATTAACACCCATTTCTTGGCTTCGCAGATCAATAAGCCACGGGTAAAAGGAGATTTTTTAGCCGCCTTCAAAGCCCGCGGGTCAAAAGAAATAAGGGTGATGTTCTTGGGGTTTTTGATATGGCTAAGTAAGGGCAAAGTAGCGGCGACGATTTGCTTATAATTGCCATCGACGACTTTGATTTCGACGACGATCGGCACTCGTTCGTCCACCATCGCCAAAACGTCTTTCAATAATGGGTAGTCGCTGCCATCGGGGAGCTTATGTTCGGCGCGAATCTGTTCGAGTGTGAGTTCCTCGATTTTGCCGGGCTTTTTCGACATGCGGAGCAAATCGGAATCGTGGCTGACCAAGACTTCCCCATCTTTAGTCAAATGCACATCGCATTCGAACATCAAATCATGGGCAACGGCATTTTCGAAAGCGGCCATCGAGTTTTCGGGGCGGACTTCATCGTGAAAGCCGCGGTGAGCAATCCCTAGGAAACAGCGGGGATCAAAATCGTTTTTGTTTTTCATCGAGGTAATGATAACTCTTTTTTAAAGTAAGGGTTATCTAAAGATAATCAATCTTGGC
This sequence comes from uncultured Bacilli bacterium, assembly GCA_905235705.1. GTDB lineage: Bacteria > Bacillota_I > Bacilli_A > RFN20 > CAG-826 > Alloenteromonas. The sequence goes on from CAJOML010000044.1 coordinate 4,172, forward strand.
AATCGGGGCAAATCCCATAAATTTCGGTGTTATGGTCAAGGATGCGGTAACCGGTTTGCTTTTCGATGGTTTCGTTGACTTCGTGATAGGGGCAACCTTCTAATTTGAAGCGGTTATGGCATTTTAAGCAAACTAGATAATGGCATTCTTCTTCGGAGACGAGGCTATAAAGGTTCTCTTTTCCCGCCCCTACCTCTTTTTTGACTAGCCCCACTTCCGAAAACGAATTCAAGGTCCGATATAAAGTGGAAAGGTCGATATTTTTCTTGGCGAGTTTTGCGGCGATGGTCTCGGCCGATAAGGGAACATGCTGGTTGCATAAAAATGAAAAAATCGCAAGCCGCGACGGAGTGGCTTTCAGTCCATGTTCCCGAAGAATCGTTTTATCGTCCATTTTCCTTGCCTCCACCGGATAAGGTCGCTATCATAGTAACGCAAATGCAAACCATTTGCAATTAGTTGGTGTAAATGAAAATGAAACCGGGCTTAGCCTTACTCCTATTTCCGTTACTGCTGGCTTGCTCGCCGATCGAAGAGCATAGCCTTCCTTTTGTCGTGACTTCCATTTACCCCATCGAATTCATCGCTTCTTATTTGGGCGAAGGCCAAATCGAAACCAAAAACCTCACCCCTAACGGAGGCGAACCCCATGATTATGAGCTAACCCCGAAAGACGTCGCCGCGATGTCCGACGCCGAAGCCGTTTTCATTAATGGCTTAGGGATGGAAAGCTACGAAAACGCCTTCCCTGGTTATATCAAAAAGAAAACCGTCAATCTTAGCGATGAGGTGCCGACTAAGACGGTGGCAGGTAAAGTCGATCCCCATATCTTTTTAAGTCTATCCGCCTATAAATCGATGGCGGGGAAAATCAAAGAAACATTACTCAAAATCGATGGGATTAATGCCGCTAAAATCGAGCAGAGATATGTCTCGTTTATCGGACGCGTCGATTCTCTTTATAGAGAATGTGAGGCCCTCGCTTTGAACATATCGCCCAAGACGATCGTCGTCTCCCATGCGGCTTATGGATATATGTTCGATCAATTCGGCTTAGAGCAACTTTATGTTTCCGGTCTTTCCCCCGAGGAAGAGCCTAGCCCCAAAGCGTTGGAATCCATCCTCGACGCGATGAAAGAAAAAGGCATCAAAACCGTCTATTTCGAAGAGACCGCCTCCTCCGAAGTGGCCGCCTCAATCGCCGCATATACAGGGGCGAAAGTCGCCACCTTAAGCGCGATTGAAAGCCGTAGCGAATCGCAAAGGGAAAGCAATAAAGATTATTTCGATATCTATTTGGATAATTTCATTACGATGGCAGGAGGGAAAGCATGATTTCCTTTAAAAACGTCTCTTTCTCCTATGACCAAAAAGAATTCCTCCATGAAGTCGATTTCAAGATGGAAGATGGGGAATTCGTCGGTGTCTTAGGACCCAATGGAGGAGGCAAATCCACATTCCTCAAATTAAGTTTGGGGCTATTAAAGCCGTTAAAAGGCGAAGTCACCTTAAAAGAAAGACGTGTTTCATATATCCCCCAGACCACTTCCATCGAGGATCGTTCTTTCCCTTGCACGGTGGAAGAAGCCGTCTCCCTTGGGCTAATCGCCGGGAAAAAGTTTTTCCTAAATAAACGCGACAAAGCCACCATCAAAGCCGTCCTAATCGAATTTGGTTTATATGACCTGCGTCACCATCTCCTTGATGAGCTTTCGGGCGGGCAAATGCAACGCGTCAAAATCGCCAAAGCCCTCGCTGGCGATCCTTCGTTATTGGTTTTGGATGAACCCGATACCGGGATGGACGAGGAAAGCCATGAGCAATTGATGGATTGTCTAAGCGTTCTTAAAGAAAGGAAAACGGGGATTTTGTTCGTGTCCCACCATCCTCATGACCTCCATGATGCCGATCGCATCGTTTTTATCGAGGACGGGAAAATCCTCTCTTACGAAGAGGAATTGGAAAGGGGGCATCATCATGTTTCGTTATGAATTTATGATCGTCGCCTTCATCGCCGCCACCTTGCTTGGGGCGATATTCCCATTGCTAGGTTCGACATCCGTTTATAAGAGGCTGTCTTCTTCCGGGGACGCCTTGGCCCATTCTTCTTTGGCGGGGGTCGCGATTGGCTTAGCGGCAGGCTTAAATCCCCTTTGGATTTCGATTTTATCTTGCGTCGTTTCTTTCTTAATCATCGGCTTTTTGCGGAAAAAATTCTCAAAATATGCCGAAATCGGGGTTGTTGTTGTTCTTTCTGCTGGGATTGCCATTTCAGGTATCCTATCTTCCTTTATCACCTCGACCAATCTTGAATCTTACCTATTTGGTTCCATCCTTTTATTAAGCGAAGAAGAGCTTTATGCCGTCATCGTCTTATTTGTCATTACCATCGCTTTTGTCACGATTTTCTACCAACGGAACCTTCATTATCTTTATAGCTCTGAGGAAGCCAAGATCGCTGGGCTAAAAACCAATTTCTTGGATTTGGCCCATTCCTTATTGTTCTCTTTGGCTGTTGCCATTGGGTCAAAGGCCGTCGGCTCCTTAATCGTTTCCTCGATGTTAGTGCTTCCTGTCGCCGCGGCGATGTTAATGAAAAGGGGGTATCGCTTCACCTTGATTGCCTCATCTTTGATTTCCACCCTCACGATGGCAAGTGGCATTACCCTTTCTTATTATTTGGATTTACGCCCTGGCGCCACATCTGTCGCCATTGCCGTAGGCATCTTGGTCTTGGTCTTGCTTTATCGCGGCATCTTGGCCTTGGGAAGAAAAGCGAAATCTAGGTCGCTTTGAGGGAAGCCACAAAATCATTGGACGCGTCTTTCTCAATCAAAATAGATGACACGTTCTTTTTATTTTTCGGGAAAGGGACAATCCGCATTCTCCCAAGCCAGGGGACAAACAAATATCCTCCTTGCTCTAATCTGATATTTCCTTTGACCCAAAATCCATGCGGGGCTTGGTAAGGATAATCTTCTTCGGTATCAATACGCCGAAATAAGGCAAAACGTTGGTAAACGAGTTCCGCCACCGAGCAAAATAAAGATTGGTCATATTCGGGAAATCCTTTTTCAAGAGCGTATGATTTCGCCTGAAATCTTAGTAAAGGCAAAGGCGTTGCCACCACTCCTTCTTTCATGCGCCTTCCTTCTTGGGCAAATAAAGTACAGTAAATTTCATAAACCCCGGATAAAGAAAGCTCGATTCTTTCTTTTTGCCCTGGGCTAAGAAGAAGCCTAGCCCTTATAAATTCGTCTTTTGCCATATTCGGTCCCCCTTCTTCTTATACGGGGGGACTCGCAAAAAGATGAAAAAAACGATCCCGAAGGACCGTCTTTTATAAATTCCTTGTTTCCTTATTTGGCTTCTTTGGCTTCGGCCGGAGCGACAAGACCGAAGATGGAAGCGATGAGGGTCAAGGGTTGGAAGCAGGCAATGGATAAAATCAAGTTGACGATGTGAATCCATTTGGCGCCGCTTCCCTTGCTGACAAAGGATGCCCCGATAAAAGAGAAGATACCTTGTCCGAGGGAAACAAACCCAAGGGAAATCATCGTGGTGGCAGCATATTTGACATAGAGGGTGAATTGTTCAAGCGTCATGCTTTGGCCAGATTGTTTCCAAGCTTCTTCGATGGCTTGAGCCCCGGCATTTTGAAGGGTGAATCCGAGAATCAACATCCCAATGAAGCCGAGGATGGCGAAGATGGCACCGATGATATAAAGAACATGTGCAGCTTTTCTCATAGTTTTTTCTCCTTTCGCGGTAAGTATATAGCAATTTTCCTTAAAAAGAATAGTCATTCTTCAAAGGGTAGTTTCCCTTTCCCTAAATAACGGGCCTTCCGCTTGCTGACGAATTCAACCTCAGGATTTGTTTCATCATTTAATGTCGGGAAATAATCCGTAAGTTTCCATTTGCCTTCGCTTAGGACATAGGCGACGCTTTCGAATTTATCAAAGGCATATACATGTCCTTTATAAATACAATATCCTTTGCTTGGGAATGGGGCGGCTGCAAGTAGCATCATCAATTCGGCTTGGCTAGTCAAAAGGACCTGCGTTTCGAAAACGATTCCTAGCAGCAATACAGGTCCCCCGTCTGAAATGATTTCGATTTCATCTAGATCATAACCGACGATGTCTCGCCCTTTCGCCAAAGAGGGAAGGGCGGCCTTACATTCAGGGAAAGAAGAGAAAGAATAAATCCGTTCGACTCTATAACGATTCCCGACTTCGCTTCCAAGGAGTTTGATGGTGATAAAGTCGCCAAGCCAATAATGCGGGCCTTTTGCCGATGAAACAGGGAGCAAATAAATCCGCTTAAATTGGTTCCGACCTTTTGAAACCCCGGCATAGCGATATAAAAGGGTAAATCTTTCGTGGTCGAATTTGAATTCACGGGTGGGCTGAATGATTTCTTCGAAAGTCTTATCGCGGACTGGATAGCTTTTATGCGAAGGCGATATTTTTTCTTGGCTAAGATAATCGTCGTCATTGTCTTCGTTATGGGCTTTTGCCATAAGCGAGGCGAATTCTTTTTCATCGAATCGAAGATAACGGTAATCTTCCATCACGGGACAAACCCGTCCTCTCCCTAATGCATGTTCTTCCCCAGAGAAAAGATAATGGTGTTCTTGAAGGTCTTTTAGCACCGCTTTTTTCGCCTCCTCATCAACAGTGCCTTCAATGAATGCCTTAGGATTTTCTTTTGGATCAAACCAGCCGATGACCTGGCGCGAATATTCTTTCATTAAAAAGCCTTCCCTTCATCATGGCGTTGGTTACGGAATAAGCCGACTAAATCATTAACCGTGCTTTCATCCACATTATCTTTTAAATAAACAAGGCTAATCTCACGAACCATATTCATGCTTTCTAGAGGTAGCGCCACTAGGGATCCGTCTTTGATTTCGTCCAAGCAGGCAGAACGGGGCAAGATGGAGACGCCCATGTTTTTGCGGACCAAGTCCTTAATCGTCGCAACGTTATCGATTTCTAGATACACATTTAAATCATCTAGGGAAAAATCATTCTTCCCTAATGCCGAAGCAAACATCGATGTCGTGCCGCTATCGAGGTTACGGAGAATGATTCTTTCTTTCTCCAAATCCCTTAAATAAATCATCCGTCTTTTGGCTAATGGGCTATTCTTGCTGACAATCGCTTCGATGGAGTCGGTCGCCAATAAGACAGAGCTGTATTTGGCATTTGTGATTTTTCCTTCAATAATCGCCATATCGATTTGATATGAGCTCAATTTTTCATAAAGATTTTTTATGCTATCAGAAATAATCCTAATATACGTACCATTCTTTTCGCGGGAATATTTAGCTAAGATTTCCGGTGTCTCAGAGGACTCGGAGGAATGGGTAACCCCAATGATTAGGGTGTTTGTCCCCTTCTTACTATCTTCGATCTTACGGGCTAAATCCGTTTCCAAATTTACCATCCTTTTGCAATATTTTAGGAGGGTTTGACCGGGATTTGTGAGGATTAACTGTTTATTATTACGGACGAATAATTTGACCCCGAATTCGTTTTCGAGTTGTTTGATGTGCTGGCTAACGGCGGGTTGGGTCA
>CAJOML010000045.1 GCA_905235705.1 uncultured Bacilli bacterium
ATGACGCCGAGGGTGTTGTATTGGATCAAGCCTTCGACGCAGTTGACCATTTCTTCGGTGTCAACTTGCTTGGAGGTGGCGAGGGAGTCGAGGGTGGCGGGAGCAGCGGAAGTGGTAGTCGCGTACTCGGTGCCGATTTCGTAGCCTTTGTTTTGGAGATAGGCGGCGGGATCATAGGTGCCTTCGCCGGCTTTGGCTTTTTCCCAAAGGGCCTTGAGCTCTTCGCGTTCGGTTCCTTTGATGAATTTGTCTTCGCCTTTGGTCATGACCAAGGTTTTGATCTTGTCGGAGTCATTTCCGAAGAAGACGTAAGGAATGGTACGGGGAGCGACGCGGCTCATCGAATAGGTGCCACCACGGGTCGTGGTTGGAGCGAATAAGCCAGAAGAGAGAAGTTCGGCTTCGGCTTTGGCGTATTTAACGAAACGTTCATTGGTTTCGGCAATGGAGCTAACGCCATCATAGTATTCGCTGAATTTGCCGAGCTGACGGGCAAAGACAGTCGCATTCTCTTCGCGTTCATATTTTTCTTCAACGCTGGACACCGAGCTGGACTCAGAGCTGGGCTGTTGAGAGGAGCTGGGCTGTTGAGAGGAGCTGGATTGTCCACCGCAAGCAGCGAGGGAGAGGACTGCGCCGACGGCTAGTACCATCAATTGTTTTTTCATAAATTTTCCTCCTATTGGAATGTGACCTTGATCCGGATTTGGGCACCACTAACCTTCATCCTTGCAAGGAATGGAGTTATTAAAACATTAGGCGGTTTTTGGTCAACATTTTTTTCACATTTTTTTCATAGAACCCCTTAAAACCCTTGATATTGGCTTATGAAAGCGCTTTCAGGAATTTTCTTAAATTAAAGTTCACGCGTGCGTTTAAACCTTTTTATTAGTCAAAACCTCCCGTTGTAGTAAAATTGCCATATGACCCCGATTAAGATCGTCATCGGACATCATTTGGCCGAATTAAGGAAGGCAAAAGGCTTAACTCAAGGCGAGCTTGCCGAAGAATTTGGCTATACCGATAAAGCCGTTTCCAAATGGGAACACGGCGAGACCATGCCCGATTTCGATATCTTGCAGAAGCTTTGTGATTACTATGGTATCACGATGGCTGAATTAGTCACCGAAGGCAGTTTGGCAGATCGGCAAGATAATCCCAAAAGGAGAAAATTGACGACCTGGACAAAATTAGCCATTATCGGGCTCTCCTTGATGGTGGTATGGCTAATCGCCGTCTTGGTTTTCTTTGTCTTTCAGGTTCTTTCGACTCATTTCGAAGGAGGGTTTGGCTATAACTGGCTTGTCTTTTTGTGGGCATTCCCGGTCTCGCTCATCGTGAGTCTTGTCTTCAACAGAATTTGGGGGACCCCATTTATCCGAACCATCTTAATCACGCTTCTGGTTTGGAGCCTTAGCGCCGTTATCTATGTTTCCTTGGGCTTCTTAATCAAAGGAGGCGAAGGATGGGGATTATGGGCCATCTTCTTTATCGGCATTCCTCCCACCATCGCCGCGTTGCTTTGGTATACCTTATCGAAAGGGTCTTCTAAAAAGAGAGTTTAGCCAAGATACCATTAAAGGCGGAAGGGATGGCAAAATCCCTTTTTGTTTTGTCTTTCTCGGCATAAATCAAGGGATATAGGGGCGTTCCCTCTTCAATTAAAAAAGCCCGCATTTCCCAAATTTTATGCGTGAATTCAAAGGAAAAATCACCTAATTCGATCATTTTTCCGTCGAAGTTTTGCCGCAAATCCCCAAGGCTCTTTTTTCCTTCTATCATGGGCAAGCCATACATGCCGGAAAGAAGCCCTTTATCGTCTCGCTTAATAAAACCGACCTGAGTTCCTTTTTTAAATACGAGGACCGTGTATTCTTCTTTCTTCTTATTTGTGTTTGATTTAGGGAGAGGATATTGCTCAGGGCTATCTTTGCCTTTGCACCACTTCCTTAACGGGCACCCTTCGCATAAGGGTTTTCCTTTTGGCAGGCAAATGGTCTCGCCTAATTCCATCAAGGCTTCATTAATCGAGCCAGGATCGGCTTCATCCATATATTCAAGGAAAAAAGATTCGGCTCCTTCTTTTAGAGTGATATCATCGCGCGGCAAAGAAAAAGAAAGTAGACGTGCGTAAACGCGGATTAGATTTCCGTCGACGCAGACGCATCTTTCACCAAAGCAAAAAGAAGCAAGCGAAGCCGAGGTATATGGCCCCACTCCTTTTAATTTGGCGATGTCTTTTCTTGAGGAGGGGAATGAGCCTCCATATTCTTCTTCGACTTGGATGGCGGCTTTCCTTAAGTTCTTCGCCCTTGAATAATAACCTAGCCCTTCCCAGGCTTTTAAGACGTCTTCTTCGCTTGAATTCGCTAAATCATCAAAAGAAGGGAAGCGTTCCATAAAAGCTTCATATTTAGGGATGACCGCGGCGATACGGGTTTGCTGAAGCATGCTTTCGGCCACAAAAAGACGATAAGGGTTTTTGTCTTTGCGCCAAGGAAGGTCACGCTTATGCAGGGCAAACCAATTCAATAAAGAAGCCACCACGTCTTTCATATCTTGGATAGTCTATCACAAATATTCCCTTCCTTATGCTAGAATAAACGGTGGAGAAAATCCCTATGAATAAAGTCGTTAGACGCGTTTTGGTTATTTCAGCCTCTGTCATCGGCGCCGTTGCTATTGCCGCTGGCGGCTATATCGGTTATGTCATCTTGTCTTATAACCGTATCGGCAACACCGTTTTGGATATCGATCACAATACCGATCAAAGCCAAGTCAAAGTCGGTGAAACCTATAAGGCATTATCTTATAACATCGGCTTCGGTGCTTATTCGCAAGATTACACATTCTTCCTCGATGCAGGCTATGCCGAAGAAGGAAAGCCCACCTGTGGGTATTATTCAAAAGCCAAAAGCCAAGCCGATGTCGAATTCAATACCTCCGGGGCGATTGAGGTAGTCAAGCAAGCTAGTCCCGATTTCGTCTTCTTCCAGGAAGTCGATACCCATTCCACCCGTTCATATTACATCAATCAGGATGAGGCGATTCGCAAAGCCTTCCCCTCTTATGACCATACTCTTGCCGTAAATTTCCATTCTTCTTTCTTGCCTTACCCCTTTTATGATATGCACGGCTTGGTCAATTCCGGACTTACGACTTTGTCTCGTTTCCAAATCACCGAGGCGCAAAGAAAGGAATATACCGTCTCCGATTCCTTATCGAAGCTATTTGACTTAGATCGTTGCTTCTCCACCCAAAAAATCAAAGTCGATAATGGCAAGAACCTATATATCATCAATTCCCATATGTCGGCATATGACGAAGGTGGCACGATTAGAACCAAACAAGTCGCCGAATTGAATGCCTTCCTTCAAGATGTCCAAGATCATGGGGATTATGTCGTTGTCGGCGGCGACTGGAACCACGATTTGCTTACCTACAATCCTAACTTCAAGAATGAGGATGGTTCATTTAAATATACCAAAGAGCATGTTGCCTTTGACGAGAAAAAGAAAACCCCTGAGTGGCTCAATTATTATTTCGATAGCACTGGCAAGTCGCCTTTAATCGATGGCTATAAAGTCGTCGCCAGCGACAATAACCCCTCTTGCCGTAATAATGACATCGAATGGACCCCAGGTAAGACTTATGTCTGCTGCGTCGACGGCTTTATCGTCTCCGACAATATCGAGGTTGTTTCTCACGAAAACATGCAAACCAAACAAGGCAAGAAAGGGATTGACGGTTTTGCTTATTCCGATCACGAACCAGTCGCTTTCTCATTCAAATTAAAATAATATCCGCATAAAAACCATTTTAATTGACCGCGATTTGCGCAATATTTAATCACGATGTTATAAAAATCCCCCGGCGATTAGGCTAGGGGCAAATAAGAATATCTTTTACCAAGTGACGTTTTTCAATAGGGACGTTGCCTCGTCGCCAGCGAAATACATCTTCGCACTGGAGGGGGCACCTTTGGCCCATTCGGAATTTTTACCAATGGCTTTCCATTCATCCACGGTGCCAGGGAAAATGACTGCATTGACTCCCCCATCACCGAGTTTGTCATCTCCAAGGAAAAGCGATCCGTGGATATATTGAATCGTCTTGGGGAAAGTGATGGTCACAAGTTCAGACATTCCAACGAATGTTTGCGGTTGCAATAAAGCCAGCTTTTTTTCGTTGCTGAGGTCTAATTCCGCAATCTTTGTGCCTTCAAAGGCATGGATGGCAATTCCCGTGAGTTGAGTGGAAATGGAATTTGGATGGGCGGTGATGGAATTAAGTCTAGTCAAAGAGGAACACCCAGCAAAGGCGCTTGACTCAATTCTCCTTAACGAAGTTCCTTCCAAAGCGATGGTTTCTAAGGCAGTTGCATTAAAGAAAGCATTATATTCGATGGTTTCGAGAGTTGAACCAAAATCAATGAGTTTAAGACTATTGCGCTTTGCGAAAGCATAAGGGGCCACCGACTTAATGGGAAAGGCGTTGCCAACCCCACCACTCTCGAAACGGTTATTGAAGCTAGCATCTCCACCGACATTGTAATCCGAAGCAACGATACGGTAGGTATTTTCCTCCAATTTTTGAAGCACATAGCGATGGAAAAGGGAGAAGTTAGGATTATCTTCATCGACATCGAAGACAATATTTTCATTATCGACAAACGCGGCCTCGAAGTAAGTTAGGCTGGCGGGGAGTTTAACCGTCGTATTCAAGGGGCAACCTTGGAAGGCGACGAAAGCAATTGTTTTCAAGGATGTTCCCAAATCAAGGGATTCTAAAGAGGTGCATTCGTTGAAAGCGGCTTTTTCGATATCCTTCATCGCATTTCCAAGGGTAACATCGGCGAGTTTAGCACATCCCGAAAAGGCGTGTGGGCCAATACTTGTCGCGTTGGCTCCGCTAGAGAAGGAAAGAAGGTTGGAACAATCAGCGAAGCAAAAATCCCCAAAACGAAGGACCGCATCGTTTACAACCACTTTTTTCAAATTCGCATTTCCGCAGAAGGCATTGGGAGATAACGTGCAATAATTTTCGGTACGCGTCTGGAATGTCACTTCCTCTAAGTAAGTGCATGATCCGAAGGCGTTTTCTGAAATCTTGGTCACATTAGGGCCAATCGTCACTTTTTCAATGACATCGTTTTCAAAGAAGGCGTTACGGGCGATTTCCTTAACAGGTAGATTGCTGCCTTTAATCGTCACACGGGATGGAACAACAACTTCAGTTAAGGTTGAGGCGTATTCGCTGCTAACGCCAGTGACAATCGCATAGGAATTGCCAACGATTGAATATTTCAATTGGTCGGTATAGGCGGGTTTACCCGTGGCGGAATATTCGAATAGGCCGTATTTTGCGTAATATTCGCCCAATATTTGATTGAAACAACGACGGAGCCATTCGATTTCTCCTTCACTACGTGTTGAAGGATCAAAAGCCCCACCATCGTTGAGCTTATCGCCAATACGGATATCCTCTTTGAAATTTTCATAGATATTATCTTGGTTTTTCATTCGGTAGGAGATGCTTTCTGCGGTTGTCTCCGTCTCGGGGATTGATTCGTCATCGTAATAACGTGTGTCAGTCATGCGAGGCAATTCGATATAGTAATTCCCCTTCCACGAGCCAAGGTCGATGCCAAAACCAAATTCGCCATCGCTACCTATATTAATATTTGGGATAACATCGTAATTAACGGTAAATCCCTCGGTCGAGAACTCCTTATAGTCACCATAAAAAGTGGCTTTTCCAATATCCTCTTCGACTATCTCTAAGGCCATTTCTAATTGCTCGACAGGCATTTTAGAAACGGCCTCATTTTCGCTATCGCAGACTGCTCCATCGGCAAGGAGGATAAGCCCGTAAGTTTCTAGTGGCTTGATTTGATAGACGCGCTTTTCTTTTTCGTCATAGGTGGCTTCGACCCATTCAGATATCTGATATCCGCGTGAATCGCTATAGGGGAGCAAAGTTGCATAATAAGTACCCGACCATTCGCCGCCTTTAAAGTCCATCACTAATTTCCCATCTTCATATTCGCTAGGAGCCTTAGTAACGGCCGCTTTAACGGTAACTTCTTCGCTAGATTCGCTACTGCTTTCTTCACTTATTAAGGAAGACTCGGCCGAATTATCGGATGAAGAAGAGGAAACCTCGGTAGAGTTTTCGCTACTTTGGGAAGACGAGATTTCTTCCGAGGCCGAAAGCGACTCGCTGCTAGAAGAAGAGATCAAAGACGATCCTTGCGAGGCAGAGGAAAATTCGCCGTTAGAAGAAGGAGCCTGACTTTGAGAGGAAGATATGACCGGAGAAGAAGAAATTGATTCAGAGCTTCCTTGCTCCTGCGAGTTTGATCCACGATTGCCGATAACGGCTAAACTTATTGTCCCGACGAGTGACAAAATTCCTAAAGAAGCCGCAACAATCGAAGCGCCTTTGCTACTCATAAATTTCATTTTATCGGGACTAAGGAAAGCCATGGCCATTCCCATACCAATGGTTAAGAAGAGAACGGATGCAACTATTCCAATAGGCAAAAAGGCAGGGCCTTTGTTAACGAAAACAAAGCCAATAATTGCAAGTGGAATCAATGCAATTTCAAGGAAAAACAACGCAAAAGCGATGCCTTTGAATTGAAAAGCGGAAGGACCTCCTAAACCGGTTTTGCCATTAAAGGGTGAAGAATCGCTTTCTTTGAGCTGTTCTATTTTTTCTTCTGCAATTTCACTAGAAGCCGCTTCTTTCGTTTCATCAGAAGGTCCCTGGCTGTCTTGGTCTTGGTCGGTGGAATCGCGTGAAGAAGCTTCCTCGATAGGTTTATCTGCAGCGGGTTTATCTTTCACGTCATCTTGTGGCGGCAATAGATTTTTGTTCGTCTTTTGATCGCCTTCATTTTGAGGGATCAAGTTCTCGTCGTCTCTATCTGGGAGGGGACTCATAAACGTACCTCTAATTTGCCCCATTATAAATGAACAACGCCTATTCGAAAACAACGATAATAAAAATAAGCCGGTACGGGATGTAAATACTATTTATCAAATAGAACTATTTACAAGACGGTTGCTGGTTGGTCGAGCCAAGCCACCCGTCGTATAATCTCCTTGCTAGTCAAACGGCAAAGGATGTCGGCCACCTTCTGGAGCATGAAAGTCGGGTTCGTGAAGATGAACTTGGCTTTTCCAACATAAAACGGGGCTTGGAAGACCAAACCCCGTCTATAAATGCGTTCGTTAAATTTTGGATAAGACTTAACTATTGAACTGCGAATTATAGATTTCGCTATAGAGTCCACCCAAAGCCATAAGGCTATCGTGGGTACCGGTCTCAACGACGTCGCCAGCCTTCATAACGATGATAAGGTCGGCGTTCTTAATGGTTGAAAGACGGTGAGCGATAACGAAGGAGGTGCGTCCTTTGGTAAGCGAATCCATCGCGTTTTGGATGAGGATTTCGGTACGGGTATCGACGTTGCTGGTCGCTTCGTCGAGAATCAGCATCGGTGAATTCTCAGCCATGGCACGAGCGATGGTGACAAGTTGTTTCTGCCCAGCCGAGAGAGCCGAATCTTTTTGGATAACGGTGTCCACGCCATTGGGCAAGGTGGAAACGAAGTGGTCGAGCGAAGTCTCTTTCAAGATTTCGTTGAGACGTTCCTCGGAAACGTTTTGGAGGTTATAGACGATGTTCTCGCGCAAGGTGCCGTTGATGACCCAGGTTTCCTGTAAGATCATACCGAAGACCGAACGGAGTTCTTCCCTCTTCATATCATGGATGGAAACGCCATCGACAAGGATATCGCCTTTGGTCGTTTCATAGAAGCGCATGAGCAAGTTAACGAGGGTTGTCTTACCGGCGCCGGTAGGACCGATGATAGCGACCTTCATGCCAGGCTGAATCTTCTGGTTGAAGTTTTTGATGGTGAGTTTGCTCGGATCATAACCGAAGGCGACGTTGCGGAATTCAACTTCGCCGCGGATATGGTCGTGGTCAAGCAATCCATCGGGCTTGGCGGATTCGTCCGGAAGTTCTTCTTCGGCAAGGAAGTCGAAGACACGTCCGGCGGCGGCAATACCAAGTTGGACGGTGGAACCGATCTGACCGATTTCGGAAAGAGGTTGCTGGAATAAGGAGACGTAGACAAGGAAGCCGGTGATAAGGCCGAGTTCGATTTGCCCGTTGGCATAGAGGATACCACCGACAATCATGATGGCCGCATAGGTGAGGTAAGAGAGGACGCTCATGACAGGCTCGATGATGCCACCAAGAGCCTGAGAGGAATATAAGGCTTTGCCAAGGAGCCCGTTCTTTTGCTGGAATTGGACGTTTTTGCGTTTCTCGGCACCGAAGGCCTTAATAACGATTTGCCCGGTGAAACTTTCTTCGACTTCGGCATTAACTTCGCCTAAGAGGTTTTGGTTCTTGGCAAATAAAGGATTGGCGAAGTGGAAGATGACGAGAATGGCAACGATGATGATCGGCAAGGAGATCAAGACGACAAGGGCCATATGCCATTCGGAGATGAACATGGCGATGATGACGCCAACAAGGGTAACGACTGCTTGAATCGCCAAGGTGATGGAGTTTTGCAAGGAGGTGGCAAGGGCATCGACGTCGTTAGTGATGACGGAGAGGATGTCACCGATTTGCTTCGTATCGAAGTAATTTAGCGGCATGTGGTTCGTCTTCACGCTGATGGCGGTACGAATGTCACGGCTTAATTTTTGGACGGCAACATTGAAGACCATGCCGGAAATCATCGAGAGCAAGAAACTGGAGACGATGAAGATTAGCAAGGTGATCGCAGTTTGAATGAAGGCGTCCATGTTGACATAGACCAAGCCTTCCTTGACTGTAAGTTCGGCAGGGGAGATGAGGTTGGTAAGGGTCTGCACGTAACGTGGGGTAAGGATGGAAAGCACGGCAGAAGCGATGAGGAAGACGATGGAGATCGCCATCGGCGCGTAATATTTACGGGCGAATTTGAAGAGATCTCCGAGACGGCCGAAGTTATTGGTCGCAGGTTTTTTTGCTTTAGTCATCGTTATTTACCTCCTTTCGCAGAAGCTTGTTTGGACGCAAGGCCAAGTTCCTCTTTACTAAGTTGGGAAAGGGCGATTTCTTGGTAGACGGGGCAATTACGGACAAGGTCCTCATGCTTGCCTAAGCCCACCACTTCGCCTTTGTCGAGGACGACGATTTGGTCGGCATCCATGATCGTGCCGACGCGTTGGGCGATGATGACGCGAGTAACCCCGGGCATCCCTTCTTTGATGTTTTGACGGACGATCTTATCGGTGCGATAGTCCAAAGCGGAGAAGGAGTCGTCAAAGATGAGAATCTCAGGGAATTTGGCAACCGAACGGGCGATGCAAAGACGTTGCTTTTGACCGCCGGAGAAGTTGGTACCGCCTTGGGCGACCTCGGAATCGTATTGGTCACGTTTGGCTTCGACGAATTCGCTAGCGCAGGCGATATCGGCGGCTTTTTTGATATCTTGCATCGTCATCTCGGGATTGGAGAAGGCGATGTTTTGCTTGATGTTTCCTTTGAAAAGGAAGCCGCGTTGGGGGGTGTAACCGATTTTCTTGTGGAGGTCTTCTTGACGGACGTCTTTGACATTGACGCCATCGACGAGGACTTCACCGCTGGTGGCATCGGCAAAACGAGGAATCATATTGATGATGGTGGTTTTGCCTGAACCGGTGG
>CAJOML010000046.1:0-4053 GCA_905235705.1 uncultured Bacilli bacterium
GTCCATCGAACTACCGAAAAATCTCATCGCCATCGGCGAAGGGATATTGATGAATTGCTCTCAGTTAAAGAAGGCCACCCTTCCTTACTTTGACTATCTTCCCGCGTGGACATTTGCTGGGTGCTCTTGCTTAGAAGAAGTCGATATGGGGAATAGAATCGCTTCCATTGGGAAAGCCGCCTTCAAAGAATGCCTTTCCCTTAAGCAAATCGCCTTACCCCATTCATTAAATAAAATCGAAGAAGAAGCCTTCCAAGGCTGCGTTAACCTTTCTTTGGAGAAGCTTCCCGAAAAGGTCTTTACGATTCGGGCGAATGCATTCCGTGGTTGTTCCTCGCTTAAGCTTGACACTTTACCCAAAAACACGAAGAAAGTGGGGCATTTTGCCTTTAAAGGCACTTCGACCAGTTCGATTAAGGTCCCTTCCAAAATCAAAGACATCCCTTCCGATGCCTTCGATGAAGGGGTCATCATCCAAACCGAATAAGCCCTTGCTTATTTAGTCTATGATCATTCCTACATCTCGCCTTTTTTAACCCTCCTTTTCGCTAGCGATAGGCTCGTCAAAGAAGAAGGGGAGACCTTCATTAGGATATTGAAACGGATCGTTAGTAAAGAAGCCAAGGAACTGCCTTTGATGCCTTATTATTTTGTCGATATCAGGGAAAACCTAAAAGGACTTGGCTTTATCCCAAGCGGACCTTATTTCAAATTAAAGCTAGATTAAAACAAAAAGCATCGGTCGCCAGGGAATCGATGCTTTTCTTTTACTTATTTATTTTCTTCGCTAGAGGAAGATTCGTTCTCTTTATTGACCTTTTTATGATAGCTTCGAGCCATCTTTTTCTCTAACCTAGCATAGATGAGGTCGTGACATTTAAGGGCTAATTCGGCGGGGCTAAGGTCTTTATATTCCTCATATTCGATGACGGCCACGACATCGAAATATAAATCGGTGACATGAAGGGGGAAACGTTTCCATAAGGCATATGTGTTTTGAATCGCGAATAAGGCGATGGGGGCATGGGAATCATAAGCCATCTGGAATGAGCCAGGGTGGAAGGGAAGAAGCAAAGGATCCGGATAAGTCTTGTTTCGCGTTCCTTCGGGGGCGATCATGACCGAGCACATATCGCGTTTAAGATATTGTCCCGCCATCTGGATGACCTCCGTCCCGCTTACCATGTCGTGCTGGTCGATAGGAAGGTAACCGGCCCTTTTTATCCATCCGCCAAAGGAGAACATATTTTCGTTTTCTTTTTTGGAGATGCCGATGAGGTCATGGCCTTTTAATAAAGAGACAAGCCCCATATGGTCAACCGCGGAGAGGTGGTTGGAGACGATCATGAATGAGCGTTTGTTATCTAATTTCCCTAGTCCTGAGCCATGGACGCGGCATCTAAGCAAGAAAAGGACGGTATAGCAGGTTTGGCTTAAAATGGTCGCCCCGAAGCGGTTAGGGCCATAACGTTTTTCGTGACGTTGGTAATATAGCCCCATGGCGATGACGATGATGGCATAGATGAAAAACAAAACCCACCAAAAGAGAAAGGTCATCAAAGGCAAAGCCCAAACCCAGGCCAAAGATTCGAAAATATGGCCGTAGTAGCAGATTAAGGAGGAGATGCCTAAGCCGAGGATAACTAAAGTTAGGATTAATGCCATGGTTCATAATTTAATCCAATTATCGACAAAAAAGAAAGCAAAAGAAAATGGGCCAAAGGCCCAAATTAGTCTTCTTTCTTCTTTTTCAGGTGATAGGAACGGGCTTTTTTGTTTTCTAGACGCTGGAAGATCAGGTTTTGGCAGTGGATGGCGAGTTCTTTGGAAGAAAGGTTTTCATATTCTTCCGGGGTGATGACCCCGACGCAGTCGCAATAGACTTTCGTCTTACCCGGGAAGCGCGAGGCGATGTTATTCGTGTTTTGGATGGCGAATAAGACGATATGGGCTTTGACCTCGGTGGCAAGACGGAATGAACCGGGATGGAAAGGAAGCATCATCTTCTCGGGGAAGTCTTTGTTGCGTGTCCCTTCCGGGGCGATGCAGACATTGACGCCTTTCCGAAGCAGGTCTTGACCCTTGGCGATGATTTGGGCGCCGTTAACGAGGTCGTCTTGGACGATGGGGAGATAGCCGGCTTTCCTCATATATGCCCCGGCGATGGGGATCCTTAGGTTACTTGGCTTGGAAATGAAGACAAGGGGACGGGGGAGGCAAGTGAGTAAAACGAACTCGTCGAACATCGATAAATGGTTATGGACGATGACGATGGGGGTGCCTCTAGGAGGAAGTTTGCCTAAGCCACTAATTTTGGGGCTGACGCGCAGGAATCTTAAAATCAGGAAAGCGGTTTCTGAGATGATCCACATGGTGGGACGAGACGGGGGATAAATCCTGTCTTTGTCTTTTGCAATCAGCAAAGAGAAAAGATATAAGGCAATGATAAAGGAGGCGAATAAGGCTAGATAATAAATGCCAGCGAACAACGGGATGGTCCAAAACATATACCAAAGCGAATACCATCCGGCCAAAGAATAGGTAAGCCCGCTTAGGGCAAGCGCCAACAAAATCAGGGCGACGAAGATAAACATAACTAGATTATGCCAAAGAAAGTTCGTCTTGGAAAAGGAAGTTTTGATGTAGCTCTCCCCCAAATGGTCTAAAATAGGCTCGTTATGGAAGCCAAAGCCTTATTTAATGACATCGCCCTCGCCTTGAAGGAGGGGGACTTAGAAAAAGCCAAAACCTTATTCTTTTCCAATCGCGAAACCCTTTACGAATCCAATCCTTTATTGACTTTGAAGACCAATTTCGAGCTTCGTTTCATCGCCGAGGAATTCGAAGAGGCATATATGGATAACGAATATTTCCAATCTTTGCCCTATGTGAGCCAGGAAATGGAAGAATCGTTACGGAGCATCCCTTCATTAATCCGCGCGAATGAATTAAGTTTATTTACCCTTAAGCCTTTAAAAGAAGATGAGGCAATGGCCATGTTAAACGGAAAGAAGAAGGTCAAAAACGAAGAACTCCTCTATACCTTATCCAAAATCCAAAAGGAAGCCGATATAAAGCCTTACGAAGAAGGAATTGTCGCTTTGCTTAGAAGGGAAGATGTCCATGATGACGTCAAATCATTTGGTTTGATGTTGCTTAGTCAGCGTCTTTATCAAGGCGAAGTGGTGCTAAATAAACACGGCCGCAACTTGAATTTGAAACCCGCGTTAATCGGGTCGCCCTTTGGTAACGCCTCATATAACGAAATCCGTAAGCGATTAGAGCTAGGGAAAGATACTTCCTTGAATGAAATCGGCATCAAACTCCTCGATCAATTCGCCTTGTATCGATATCCGGAAAAACCCCTTTTAGGGACGCTTGAGGAAACCATTGATGCGATTAACGAGGTCGCAAAGGCTTATTTATACGGGGATAAAGTCACCTCCGAATTAGGGAAAAATCTCGATGAACTCTTGAAAAGTCAAACGCCTCTATCTTGATTTACAAAGGAAGCCCATTCGATCATGCCTAAGGAAGTAGACGCCTTAGGCTTTTCGCCTGACTTTAGGCGATAAACCTATTTTGGGGTGTTAAAACTCGGTTTTTAAAAGTAAATCAATATCCCTTTTCTTAAGGAATAAATTACCCAATTTGGCTAAACCGAGTTGGTCCTTTATTTTTAAGAACGTTTTGCTCTTTGTCGCGTTATTGATAAACGTTCCTTCGCCCGTATCCGTCACAGAATAATTCCTAATGAATTCGACTATTTGGTTAACCGGTAACCCATCGTTGAAGATCTTCAGTTCCAAAAGTCTGAGAATCACCAAGGAAAGATAGCAAACCAGGAAATGGCCGTATATCGATTCTTCTTTCTGAAGGAATACCGGTCTGGCCTCCAAATAGGATTTCATGATCCTAAAGGATTCCTCTATCCTCCATAACCCATGATAGGCGTCATATATTTCCTTGGCGTCTAGATTCGTTTCGGACGTGACCAGCAAATTATATCCGGCGAGGGCCAAATCCTCGTTGATTTTATCCATAATAAGTTCT
>CAJOML010000046.1:4070-13708 GCA_905235705.1 uncultured Bacilli bacterium
TTTTCGTCTTTGGCTTCGAATTTCACGTATTTGGCGGAATCGCCGAAATCGTCTTTGCTGGCCTCTTTGATGGTGAGCATGGTTTTCGCCTTTTCTATTTCCTTGTTAATCTGCTGCCTCTGTTTTTTGGCAAGGAAGGATTGAAGGCGACGACCCTTTTCTCCTTGACTTTGAAACGCCTGTTTCGGGTCATGATGTCCATGACGTTGTCCACCTCCAACGCATCGATCATGGCTTTGATAAGGAAATAGCCGATGTTCTTGGAAGAGGAGGTGTCGCCGATTTGAAGCTCCCTTCTCTTATCGGCGTTCTCGTTCAATCCATCGACTATTCTCTGCGCATAGGCAACGGGATCCTCGATGCCTCTTTCCTTCAATTCGTCGACATATCCGACCACTTGGCATGATTTGTTCCTTTTTCCCTTTCCGGGAACATAATAGGATTGGTAAATCTGCAAATACAGCCCCTTTTTGGATGGGGTGGTTTTCTTTAAGAAATAGACCATGCCAAACCTCTTGAATATTATAAACACCTTAACACCCTTTTTTATGAGGCAATAAAAAAATATTCTCAACTGTTTTATTAACAAAGTTAATAACCAACAGTCGAAAACACCTAAATCCCAAATTTTGAGGTGTTAAAACCTAAAAACGGGGACCAAGATCAACAAAGCCGCCTAAAAAAGTAGATGATCGAATAAACCGTCTCCTCGCCGGGGGTGGTTTTCCATTTTGAGCAAAAATATTGGAACCTATCCTAAGATAGGGTATAATCACACTCGCTTTAAAAGGAAGTAGTACTATGAAATCCACCCTCAAAGAATTAGAACCCGGCAAAGTCCGCGTTGACGTTGAAGTCGAAACCGCGGATTGGAAAGCCGCCCAAGAAAAAGCGTTCAAGAAGCTCGCCGCCAAGGTCTCCGTCCCCGGATTCCGTCCCGGCAAAGCCCCCGAAGGCATGCTTCGTGCCCGCGTCGATCAGACCCGCATCATCAACGAAGCCCTCGATATCATCCTTTCCCCGACCTATGGGGAAGTTGTCCGTGAGCATAAGCTCAAACCGATGTATCAACCCACCGTCAACGTCACCAAAGTCTCCGACACCGATTTAGGTCTCTCCTTCGAGACGATCCTTGTCCCCGATGTCAAACTCGGTGCCTATAAAGGACTCAAAGCCGAAAAGAAAGTGGCCGAAGTCAGCGATGAAGATGTCGCCAACGCCATCTCCAAACGCCTTGAGCAAGCGGCCGAACTCGTCCTTGTCGATCGTCCTGCCAAACTCGGTGACACCGTCACCCTCGATTTCGAAGGCTTCATGGAGAATGTCCCCTTCGAAGGCGGCAAAGCCGATAACTATACATTGGAACTTGGCTCCAATTCATTCGTGCCCGGATTCGAAGATGGCTTAGTTGGGGTTAAAGCCGGCGAAAGCAAAGAAATCAACATCACCTTCCCCACCCAATATGTGGCCGAACTCGCTGGCAAACCTGCCACCTTCAAATGCCTTGTCCACGAAGTCAAGGAGAAGCAAATCCCCGTCTTATCCGATGAGACCGTCAAAGATCTCGGCATCAAAGACGTCGAAACCGTCGATGCCCTCAACGCCTATGAGAAGGAACGCCTCCTCAAAGAAAAGGAAAACGAGAACAACCGTCAGCATTATAACGACCTCGTCCGTCAAATCGTCGATAACGCCGAAGTGACCATCTCCAATACCATCGTCGATGCCGAAGTCGCCCACCAGGAAGAAGCCACCAAGAAACAAGTCGAATCCAATGGCCTCACCTTCCAGCAATATCTCGACATCACCGGACAAACCATTGAGCAACTCCGCGAAAACATCCGTAAAGACGCATCCGCCAACCTCAAATCCTATCTCGTCATGGAAGAACTCTCCATCGCCGAGAAATTACTCGTCGACGACGCCGAACTCGATTTCGAGATTTCCAAACTTGCCGATCAATACAAGATGAAAGTCGAAGACGTCAAGAAAGCCCTCGGCAACCTTGAAACCTACCGTGACAATCTCCGTCAACGTAAGCTCCAAGACTTCATCTTAGCTAACAACGAATAAAACAAAAAATTCACCTAGAGAAAGGAGGCAAACATGATCGATTCACATTCTTCACTCCGTTTGCCCTTGCTCGTTTGTCGCGCACTTATCGTCTTCCCCTCCCTTTCGGAGGAGATTGACGTCGGTCGCGACTTTTCCATGCAAGCGGTCCGTCTCGCCCGTAAAGAGACCAATAACCTCATCTTCGTCGTCTCCCAAAAAGAAGAAGGGAAAGACGATGTTAATGCCGAAGACTTATATTCCGTCGGCACTTTATGCCGGATTGTCTCATCTTCAGATAATGACACCTCCATCCGCATCCGCGTGATTGGGTCAAAGCGAGTCAAATTCGAATCCATCGATGAAGAAAGAGGCACCTTATATGCCTCTGGGGTCACCCTTGAAAGCGACCCTGTGACGAACGAAGAAAACGACGAATTGCTTAAAAAAGTCCTTGATAAGGTGCTTTCTTCCAAAGCCATCGCCGCCTCCATTCCTAGAGGGGCTATCGCCTCTTACCGTAATGGGGGTAGGGTAGAAGACCTTTGCGATACCCTCGCCGTCTTCTTGATGCTTCCTCTAGATAAACGTCAAGCTTTGCTTGAAGAGACTTCCGTAGCTAAGCGCGCCGAGATGATTCTTGGCTATATCGAGGAATCCGAGCAATCGGTCGAACTCGAGAATAAACTCGCTTCGAAAGTCCGCGAATCTTCCGAAAAGCAGCAAAAGGAATACCTCCTCCGCGAAAAGATGAAAGCCATCAAGGAGGAACTTGGCGAAGGCAAAGACAATGACCATTCCGAGGAATCGATTCTCCGTCGCTTAGAGGAAAATCCCTATCCGGAAAACGTCAAAAACAAAGTCAAAGCCGAATTACGTCGTTATTCGATGATGCCGGAATCTTCCCTTGAAAGTTCCCTCATCATGACCTATATCGATACCCTCATGAACGCCCCTTGGTATCAAAAGACCGAGGATAATGAGGATCTTGACCACGTCCGCGAAGTCTTGGACGAAGACCATTATGGTTTGGAAAAGGTCAAGAAGAGAATCATCGAATATCTTGCCGTCAAGAAGATGACCGGCAACCTCAAATCCCCGATCCTTTGTTTCTATGGGCCGCCAGGATGCGGCAAAACCTCGCTTGGCCGTTCCATTGCTAGAGCCCTAGGCCGTAAATTCTTCAAAGCCGCATTAGGCGGCATCTCCGATGAAGCGGAAATCCGCGGACATCGTCGCACCTATGTCGGTTCCCTTCCTGGGCGAATCATCCAGGGGATGACCAAAACCGGCGTCACCAACCCGGTCTTCTTATTGGATGAAATCGATAAGGTCGGTTCAGGCTCGTATCGGGGCGACCCCTCTTCTGCTTTACTAGAAGTCTTAGACCCCGAGCAGAATTTCGCCTTCAACGATAATTATCTTGAAGAACCTTATGATTTAAGCGACGTTTTGTTCATCGCCACCGCCAACTACCTTGAAAACGTGCCCGCCCCTCTTCGCGACCGTCTTGAATTAATCGAGGTCCCCTCTTATACCGAACTTGAGAAGATCAAGATCGCCAATGGTTTCTTAATTAAGAAGCAATCGGAACTCAACGGCTTGAATAATGGCGATGTGCTCTTCGAAGAAGATGCCATCAAGACCATGATCGAGCATTACACGATGGAAGCCGGCGTCCGTCAATTAGAAAGGCTCGTCGCTTCGATTTGCCGTAAAGTGGTGGTCGATCTTTTCACCAAAAAAGACATGACCAAGCCGGTTCATATCACCGTCGATAAGGTTCATGAATATCTTGGGGTTGAGCTATTTGAAGGCTCAAAGAAAGAAAAAGAGAACCAAATCGGCGTCGTCACCGGACTTGCCTATACCGAATTCGGGGGCGATATCCTTCCCATCGAAGTCACTTATTTCCCCGGCAAAGGCGGACTTGTCCTTACCGGTAAATTAGGGGATGTCATGAAAGAATCGGCGACGATTGCTTTGGATTTCGTCCGTGCCAACGCGAAGAAATATGGGATCGATGACGATATCTTCCAAAAGAACGATATCCATATTCATGTCCCCGAAGGCGCCGTCCCCAAAGACGGACCTAGCGCCGGCGTAGCCATGACAACGGCCATTATCTCTTCCTTATCGGGGAAGAAAGTCGATGCCAATGTCGCCATGACCGGCGAAGTCACTTTGCGTGGCAAAGCATTGCCCATCGGTGGCCTACGCGAAAAATCCCTTGCTGCCCTTCGCAGCGGCATCAAACATATCATCGTCCCAATCGACAATAAAAAAGACGTGGCCGAACTTCCTCAGGAAGTCAAGGATAACCTCAAGATTTCCTTCATGAAATGCGTCGATGACGCGCTAGAGATCGCCCTCGTCTCCGCCACCGCATGAGTTATAAAAAAGCTAAATTCGTCATCTCCAATACGGAAGTCTCCGCCCGTCCCAAAGATGGGCGGGGGCACCTGCTTTTGCTTGGCCGTTCTAACGTTGGCAAGTCGACTTTAATCAATGCCTTATGCGGGCAAAAAATCGCCTTCTCATCAAAGAAAGCCGGGAAAACGAAGCTTTTGAATTATTTCCTCATCGAGGATAAATTTTATTTGGTCGATGCCCCGGGTTATGGCTCCACCGATTTCGCCACCAAAGACACGATTCAGTTCTCTTCGATGGTCGAGGAATATGTCAAATGTCCTGAACTAAAAGCCATCGCTTTGCTTCTTGATTTGCGCCTTGGGCTTTCCGAGGAAGATAAGCGTTTCATTTCCTATCTTTCCAAAGTCGGACGCCCCCTTGCCATCATCCTCACCAAAACGGATAAGATGAACCAATCGCAGAAAGCCAAAGCCAAAGCCTCTTTAAACGCCATCGGCATCGAGCAATATCTTTCATCTGATTTAAGCGGCGCCGCCTCAAGTAAGATCTGCGACTTATTTATGCGCCTTGCAAAATAGAGGCGTTTTCTTATAATTAGCCTAGTTTCGTTGAATCGAAGGGACCTAAGTTCCCCTTGTCGAGAAAGCCCCTCATACTGGAAAAGGGCCAAGGAAGGAGTAGGAAGTCAGCGAGGAGAAACCGTCTTCCGCGTTAAGGAAGTGAATGAAGCGCCTTATATCAATATAAGGAAATTGGGTGGTACCACGCGCCGCGTCCCAACTGGAGGCGGTTTTATTTTGTTTAAGGAGGCCTTTATGTTAGATAAACGTTATGACCCAAAGCAAGTCGAAGAAGGCAAATACGAAAACTGGAAAAAGAAAGGCTATTTCACCGCCGGTGATAAATCTAAACTTCCTTTTTCCCTTGTCATTCCACCCCCCAATGTCACCGGTAAATTGCATTTAGGCCACGTCATGGACACCATTCCCGACGACATCATCGTCCGTTATAAGAAGATGAAGGGTTTTGATGTCTTATGGGTTCCCGGCATGGATCATGCTGGCATCGCGACGCAAGCCAAAGTCGAAGAAAAACTCCGTCATCAAGGCATTTCCCGTTATGACCTAGGAAGGGAAAAATTCCTAGAAAAAGCCTGGGAATGGAAAAACGAATATGCCTCCACCATCCACCAACAATGGGCCAAAATCGGCTTAAGCGTCGATTATACCCGCGAAAGATTCACCCTTGACGAAGGTCTTTCCAATGCCGTCAAGGAAGTCTTTTGCCGCCTATATGAAGAAGGATTGATCTATCAAGGCGAACGGATTATCAACTGGGACCCCGAACTTAAGACCGCCTTATCCAATATCGAAGTCATCCACCAAGATGACGTCGGCGAATTCTTCTATTTCATTTACGATGTCATCGGAAGCGATAAGAAACTAATCGTCGCCACGACCCGTCCTGAGACGATGTTTGGCGATACGGCCGTCTTCGTCAATCCCAAAGACAAACGTTACGCCGACCTCGTTGGCAAAAAGTGCATCAATCCGGCAAATGGGGAACCTCTTCCCATTATGGCCGATGAATATGTTGACCTCTTTTTTGGCACCGGGGCGATGAAATGCACCCCCGCCCATGACCCAAATGACTTTGCCTTGGCAAAGAAATATGGTTTCCCTCTGATCAAAGTTCTCGATGAAGGGGCGAAGATGAATTCCCTTGCCGGCATTTATGAAGGGATGGACCGTTATCAGTGCCGCAAGGCCTTGGTGGAGAAAATCGAAGAAGAAGGTCACCTCGACCATATCGAAAAAATCACCCATTCGGTCGGCCATTCCGAACGTAGCGGGGCCGTCGTCGAGCCGATGCTATCCAAGCAATGGTTTGTGAAGATGAAGCCTCTTGCCGAAGCCTTAATCAAGCAACAAGGGGAAGAAGGGAAAGTCGAATTCTTCCCGCCTCGCTTCGAAAAGACGCTTATCCGTTGGATGAGCGAGGTCGAGGATTGGTGCGTCTCACGTCAGCTTTGGTGGGGGCACCGTATTCCCGCCTATTACGATAAGCAAACCGGCGAAGTGGTGGTCTCACGTACCCCCCTTGATCCTACAAAATATGACCAAGATGAAGACGTTTTGGATACTTGGTTTTCTAGCGCCCTTTGGCCTTTTGCGACTTTAGGGTGGCCCGATACTTCCAGCCCTGATTATCAACGTTATTTCCCGACTTCCGTCTTAAATACGGGATATGACATCATCTTCTTCTGGGTCTCGCGCATGGTCTTCCAAAGCGAACATTTCACCGGCAAGGCCCCATTTAAGCAAGTCATTATCCATGGCTTAATCCGCGATGAAAAAGGGAGGAAGATGTCAAAATCATTGGGGAATGGCATCGATCCGATCGATATCATCGCCGAATATGGGGTGGATGCCTTAAGGTATTTCATCACCACCAATTCGACGCCGGGGCTTGATATGCGTTATTCGACCGAGAAGCTTTCCGCCGCGGTTGCTTATTTGAATAAGATTTGGAACGCGACCCGTTACGTCGAAGGCGTTTTAGGCGAATATTCCCCCAAAGAACCGAAGAAAGAAGAACTTGGCACCTTGGATAAATTCATCCTCTCTCGCCTAGAAGCCACCATCAAAGGGGTCGAGGCGAAGATGGAGAAATATCAATTCGCCGCCGCAAGCTCGCTTCTTTATGATTTCGTCTATGACGATTTCTGCTCCTTCTATTTGGAGATGTCCAAGGTTTCCCTTGCCGACGAAAAGAAGGCAAATACCGTCAAAGACACCCTTTTCAAGGTCATCCGTTCCATCATCTTGATGATTTATCCCTATACCCCGTTTATCGGCGAGGAACTCTATCTTTCCCTTCCTTCCCACAAGGAATCGATCATGCTGGAAGAATATCCCCTTTATCAAAAGGAATATGTCGACCGCAAAGCCGAAAAGCAAGGCGATGCGTTACGCAAAATCCTTGCCGATGTCCGCGGATATAAGTCTTCCAAGGGAATCGCCCCCAACGCCAAAATCAAAATCGTGATGGCTCCAAAGGCGCCTTTTAATGGCATCGAGGAATATTTATCGCGTTTCCTTTTCGCCGAAAAAGTCGAAATCGCTCCAACTCTCCCTAAAGGCGAGGCCTTCGCTTATGGCGAATTCGGGCTCGTCCTTGAGGAAGATATTGATGCCAGCGCATTAAAGGCGAGGCTAGAAAAAGAAATCGAGACCATCCGTTTCGAAGTCGCTCGTGGGGAAAAGATGTTATCTAATCCCGGTTTTACCTCCAAAGCCCCGAAAGAAAAAGTCGCCGCCGAGACGGAAAAGCTTGCTTCCAATAAAGCCAAGCTCGCCGAACTCCTTGCGCGTCTAGGATAATGTAGTCCCATCTCTAAGTGGTCCCTTCTTGGGATCACTTTTTTCGCCCCTTTTCGTTTTCGAGACGTATAAGAAAAGTAGGAGGCAAAAATGGAACAGATCAGATTAGGCAAAGATGAGATGGATGCCCTTTATCCCGGGGAACTGACGATGGCGACCGTGACGGTTGTTTTTACCGTTGTCATATTGGCCATCGTGGCATTCAAGATTTTCACCGCGAAAGGCTCGACGATTACCCTTCCCGGCGGGTATAAATTCGAGTTCACATCGGCAAAACAATGAAGATTTCGGAAATCCCGGAAGATTCCCGTCCGCGGGAAAAGGCAAAGCTTTTCGGTATCTCTTCCTTAAACGATGCCGAATTACTCGCTCTTGTTATCGGCAAAGGGGTAAGAGGAGTAGGGGCGCTGGATTTATCTTACCGTTTATTAGCCAAATACGGTTCTTTGCTAAGTTTAACGCGGGCCGATTTAACTTCCTTAAAGGAAGAAAAAGGGATAAAAGACGTCAAAGGGCTCCAGTTATTAGCGACCCTAGAACTGGCTAAACGGGTCGAATCCAAAGAACGTTATTACCAAGCCTATGCCCCTGACCGGCTTTATTCTTCCTTACGCTTATCTTTGCCTGAAAAAGAGGAGATCCGTTTGTATTTCCTCAACGGCAAGAGCCAGCTACAAGGCGAACTTTTAATCGGGGTGGGGGAAGAAAGCCTAAGCAAAGCAAAAAGCAAGGATATCATCGCTTCGGTCATCCGCTCGGGGGCATCTAGATTCGTCATCGCCCATAATCATCCTAGCGGGGTGGCCTTGCCTTCGAAAGAAGACGTCACGTTCACTTCGAAACTGCAAAATGAAGCAATGGCTTTAGACCTAAAACTCATCGATCATCTGATCTATGCCGAGCAATCTTATTTCTCTTTTGCCGAGAATGATTTGCTTTAATCCCCGTTTTTGCATGAAAAAGAGAAAAAATGCTTCCCCTAATGGGGAAAGAAGTATATCATACTCACGTTGTCGCCTCTGCTTTGGGCGCGCAACCGCATAAAAAAGGCACCTAAGAGGAAATTTCCGCCTTCCTAGCGAGTCTAGACAAAGCTACCCAAAAAAGGAGGAAATAGACATGTACGCAATCATCGAGACTGGCGGAAAGCAAGTCAAAGTCGAAGAAGGCTCCCGCATCTTCGTCGAGAAGCTTGAAGTCAATGCCGGCGACGAAATCAGCATCGATAAGGTCCTCTTTGTCGGCGGGGAATCCGTGAAAGTCGGCACCCCCTACGTCAAAGGCGCTTCCGTATCCTGCAAGGTCGAAAAAAACGGACTCGGAAAGAAAATCCGCGTCTACAAGTACAAGGCCAAAGCCAATGAACGCAAGACCATTGGCCACCGTCAGCCTTATACCTGCTTGGTCGTCAAATCCATCAAGGCCTAATTTATGACCAAGGTCCAAATCGTTTACAAAGGAAAGGGGCTCGCCTCGCTCCAAGTCAAAGGACATGCCGGGGCAGGGGCATATGGACATGATCTTGTATGTGCCGCCACCTCTGCCATTTGCTTTGGGGCACTCAACGCCCTTGAAGACATCGACGCGGACTTCGATTATGAAATCGACCAAGAGGAAGCTTCCATCAAGTTGCTTCCCAAAGGAGCCATCTCCGAACATGACCAAGTCGTGTTGGAGACGCTCATCCTGCAATTAAAAACCATTGAGGCTTCCTATCCCGAAGCCATCGAAATCAAAGAAAGGAAGTAAAGACCATGAAATTCGTTCTCGATATCCAGTTCTTCGCCTCTAAGAAAGGCGTCGGTTCGACCAAAAACGGACGTGATTCCG
>CAJOML010000047.1 GCA_905235705.1 uncultured Bacilli bacterium
GCCGACCTTAAGTCCAACTACAACGAACTTAAGTCCGAAATCCTCTCCTATGGGGTCAAGTCCCGTGTCTCCAATTCCGGTGATACCTTCCGCCTCCACAAAGTGACCTTCGTCAAGATCACCGTCGCTGGCAAAGGACTCAAACTCTATTTCGCCCTCAATCCGAAGGATTACGCGAACACCACCCTCCCCGTCCAAGATGCCGGGCATAAGGGCGTCTACCGCGACATCCCGCTTGTGTTCAAGGTCAAATCGGAACTTTCCGTCAGACGTGCCAAGCAACTTATCTCCGACGTCATGGAGAAAAACGGCATTGAACAAGGCAAGATCGAACCCCATAACTGGGCCGAGGAACTCAAATCCTATAAGCCCACTGGGTCCGATAAAGACGACGAAGATTAATCTTCCCGCTTAAACTTCAAATAAGCCCTCCCTTCACCAAAGGAGGGCTTTTTGCTATAATCCCCTCTTGTAAACGGAGGTAAAAGAAGTTGGACGATATTCCTAGTTGGCTATCTATCACGCTGCTGGTGGTATTTCTGTTGATGTCCGCCTTCTATTCTTCCTCTGAAACGGCCTTTGCCTCAATCAACAAATATAAATATCTCGCCCGCGCTAACGAAGGCGAGAAAAAAGCGAAACTGACGGTTTGGCTTTTCGAACATTTCGATTCCACCTTGGTGACCGTTTTAATCGGCAATAACGTGATGTCGATTTTGATTTCGACGTTCTCCACTTTCCTATTCTATGGCTGGCTTTCCCCTTACATCCCCGACACCGCCTTATCCTTATTGACTTCCATTGTCATGGCGATACTCACCTTCTTAATCGGTGACGCCATCCCTAAATTTTTAGGCAAGGCCAGACCTGATGCGGTGGTATCGATTACGGCTTATCCGCTTGCTTTCTTCGTCATTATCCTTTTCCCTATCGGTTGGGTCTTCAATGGCTTAACCAAATTCCTCGTCAAAATCTTCGGGGGCAAGGAAGCGATGGAACTTTCCGAGGAGGATTTTAAAACCTCCATCGACGAAGCCGAGGAAGAAGGCTTATTGGAAGAAAACGAATCCGACATCATCCAAGCGACTTTTGAATTCGACGATAAATCGGTTCAAGATGTTTTGACCCCGAAATCGCGGATGACCATGATCGATGCCGATAAATTAAAGCAAGATAAACTCCATGCCTTCTTAATCGATTGCCCCTATTCCCGCGTTCCCGTCTATTACAAAACAAAAGATAAGGTCATCGGGATTTTGGTCGTCAAGAATTATCTTAATGCCTATTTTAAGGACCCACGTGTCTCCTTTATTTCCTGTTTGCAAAAGCCTTATATCATCACCCCGCGGACCAAAATCGATGATTTGATCGAAGGCTTCCGTCTTAGACGCACCCAAATCGCTTTGGTCAAAAAAGACAAGAAGCTGCTAGGTATGGTTACTTCCGAAGACGTGATGGAAGAATTAGTCGGCAAAATCGCAGAAAGGCCGAGAAAGAATAAGGAGGTGCAATCATGACTCCTTATGGCAAGATGATCCTCTATTATTCTTTAATCGCCGTCTTGATTGTCCTTTCCTCCTTCTTTTCCTGCGCGGATATGGTCTATTCTTCCGTGTCCATCGCCAAATTAAAGAAACGTGGCAAAAAAGGGAGATCGGCGATTGCCTTAACAAAGGATTATGATCAAACCATCATCACGATTTTATTTGGCAACAACCTCGCCAATGTCATCGCTTCATCTTTAGGCGCGGCCATCGCTTTACTCGATTTACCCCCCTATAACCAAAATAGCGGTCTAGCGGCGACCATCATCGAACTTTCGATGTTAGGCATCATCTTAATTTTCGGTGAGATATTGCCTAAAACAATCGGACGAAGATATTGCACCCCCTTAGCCATTGCCTTTGCCCCCATCGTTAAAGGTCTATCTTTTGTCTTCTTCCCCTTTGTCAAAGCCTCGCGGTGGCTCACTTCCAAAATCACTAGCCCCCTTATTGGCAAACTCGAAAAAGAAGACGAAAAGAAGACCGACGAAGAACTTCAGGCCATGGTCGATGAAATCGAAGACGAAGGGATTATCGACGAAGGGCAGTCCGAGCTTCTTTCCCGTTCCCTTGAATTTAAAGATACCGAAGCCTATATGGTCATGACCGCCCGCGTCAAAATCGAAGGAATCGAGATGTCTTCGGATTTACGGAAAGTGGTGGAACGGGGCGACTTCACCCATTCCCGTTTACCGGTTTATCGCGGGAACATGGATGAAATCGTTGGCTATATCCCCCTCCAAACCCTCCAAAAAGCCGTTTTAAGCGGCAAAAACCCTTCGGTTGAGGAATTGAAGCTCCCCATCCTGACGGTGCCTAGGACGATGCCGATTTCGGCGATTTTGTCTTTGTTTAAGGAAAGCCACCGCCATATCGCCTTAGTCAAAGACGAATTCGGTGGGAATGAAGGCATCTTGACATTAGAAGATATCCTTGAAGAACTCGTCGGGGAAATGTATGACGAATCGGAGAAGAAGCCGCTTGATGTCGAACCGACCGACAAAAAGAACGTTTTCCTTGTCAAAGGCACGATGAAAATCGATGATTTCTTCTCTTATTTCGGGATGGAATTCGACGCCGAAGAGCCTGGCTATACGACAGTTTCAGGCTGGATTACCGATATGATCGAACGCTTCCCCGTCGAAGGGGATAGTTTCAAATACGGGAAAGTCGACGTCAATGTCGAAAAAGCCTCCCCCTTTACGGTGGAGGTGGCGCGTGTAAATTACCATCCGCGACGTAAAATCAAAGCGAATTAATTTTGCTTTGATATAGGCTATAGACTTCTTTGGCGAGTTCTTCGATGGATTTGTTTTCCGTCGATAAATAGAAATCGCAAGGGGCGATATTGTTACGGTTAAAGACGATGTCATCGTTTTCGATACGGGAAAGGATGGCTTCTTTTTTATCCCCTCTGCCGCTCATGCGGGCAAGGCGGGTTTCTTTGCTTGCCTCAAGCAAGAAGGAGACGATGCTTTTTTCGCCGGTGGCGAGGAAATTCAATAGCCCCTGGGGATCGACGACGACGGCTTTATCGATGGCGATTTCCTTTTTGGAGCAGCCATAATAATTGCCGTTATAGAGAGTGGTTTCGACGAAAGCCCCTTCTTCTTTTAAGCGGAGGAAGGTCTCGACCGAGACGAAATGATAATCGACGTCTTGCCTTTCCCCTTCCCTTTTCGCCCGCGTCGTGTGGGTGATGGCTTTGCTGATATGAAAAGAGGAAGCCAAGGCTTTGGCGATTTCGCTTTTTCCCGATGCTGAGGCCCCGATAAGAAGAATCATGGCCATATTATAGGACCTAGGGAAAAGATGTTTTTAACTTTTTTCATTTTTTCGTCCCCTCCCTACGTATAAGAAGAAGTGGAGGGCGAAATATGAAAGATCGTCACGATTCACCAAGCTACCGTCTTCATCGGAATTATCAGGCGGCATTGCTCCATTTGGGATATCCTTGTTCGACTTCCATCGAGGAAGTCTCCCTTTCTTTCTTTTCTAAGGAAGGCAAAGAAATCAGCCTCATCCGTCATATCAAGAATTTCTATGAGCGCCTTGGGAAGAAAGAGAAAGAATTCTTCCGCAAGGAATGCTTGGAGATAGATAGCCATTATAAATTTTGGTATTTGCTTGACTATCATCGCCTCGACATCGAACGCGTCAGGGCCGAACTCGATGATGCCGTCGCCAGGGAGTTTTCATGCTGAAGCTTGCGTTCCCGATGCTTTCTTTGTTCCCTCTTTTGGCCATCCCTAAGACGGGTTTGCTTGTGAATTTTCAAATCGACCCTTATTTCGAAGGACGGACCGGGGCCATCCACATGAAGGTGGATACCGATAGCTATCCGGGCTTCTTCTATTTCCTCCGCGTCCAAGAAAGCGAAGGCCTGCATTATTATGTCCGTTCTTATTTTCCTCGTGCCCATCAAGGATTTCAAAGTTTCGATATCGTCATTCCGACCTCGCTCACCTCTCTTTCCTCATTTATCTGCGAATTCGGATTCAGCCAATATGATCCATTATCCGGGATGGCTTCGACTTATCTTTTTGTCTCCCAAAAGGAACTGACCCAAGGGACGGTCTACGAATTAGAAGCGGTCGATGAAGATGGCATATTCGAGCCAAAACGGACGACTTATGTCTATAACGACGATAACCCGAGCAGGGTCATGGAAAGTTCGGATTATTTCGAATTTTCAAAAAGCAAGGAAGATGCCCCAAGCTCAACCCGTTTCCTGCCGATTTTTTCCTTGAATCTTTCTTACCACGCGGCGGTTAAGGGGAGTTCGCGTCTAGATAAGGCAAACGCCGAACTTAGGATGCTCGACCATTTGGATGATTTCGCTCCTTTTGGGACGAAGGTTGGGAATTCCTTCGTCTCTATCCCATTAAGTTTATGGAAGGTTTATGACGACAATTTGGTTTCCCGTTATTTGCTTAGGCTTCCCCGCGAATATGCCTATTCCCGTGTCGATGGGACGTTAAGCGGCTCTTCTTCCCTTTCTTTTGTTAGCAATCAGATCGTTGTCCCTTTACGTCAATACCACGATAAGGAAATCTATCGTTATCAATTGCTTTTGACCCATCTTGGTCCATATGAGGATTCCTTTTTCCTTAGCCGCGCATCTACTTTCTCAACGCGACTATATGGGCCAAGGGAAGGCAGCCAATATTCTCTGAAAATCGGAGGGGCCAATGGTTAATATCCTCTTTTGCGGCATCTTTTTGGTGGGGGCCTTGCTTGGATTTGGCCATACCCTGAATTTTGGCATGAGCCAACGTGCCTATTTAGGCATATATCGTGGACTCATCGATAAAAGCGTCGTTGTCTTTGATGACAAAGGGACATATTTAACCGCCCCATATTTCGATATCCCCTCCTTAAAAACGGATTTAGGGAATTATTTCAAAGCCAACCTCAATCCCTATTGCATGGCTTATCAATATGAAGTGGTGTCTCTATCCGCTTTCGAAGCGATGCCGACTTCCATCCGTATCGATCTTTTTATCAAGGTCTCACCCCTATTTGAAAAAGACTATAAAGCCTATTTCGCTTTGGAAAGGAATCGTTAATGGATAAAAAACGCATCATCGATTTTGTGGAGAGTTCTTTTCTTAAGAGTCTGCTTTCTAAGAAAGAAATCACCGATATTTCCTACAATGGGATAGAGCTTTTCTATGAAGATCGTAGCAAAGGAAGGAAGAAAGCCGAATTCGAGGTGAGCTCCAAAGAAGTTGGGGATTTTCTTCGCCAAATCGCTAATTTCGCTGAACGTCAATTCACCTATCTGAACCCCATTTTGGACGTTTCCTTCGGGCGTTACCGGTTAAACGCCACCTTCTATTCGGTGGTCAGGGTCGCCGATAGGAAGACATATTCGTTTTCCCTTCGCCTTGGCCATTACGGTTCGGCGATTAACGATGATCCTTCTTTCTTCCCCGGGAAAAGCAGGAGGCTTATTCTCGATGCACTGGCAAAAGGGGAATCCATCGTCATTTCCGGGGAGACGGGTTCAGGTAAGACGGAACTACAAAAATACCTTCTTCTCCGCCTTCCTTCCAATACACGTGTCATCAATATCGATAACGTCGAGGAATTGGAGCTTTCCCGTGACCAGGAATCCGGCGTCGATTTGACTTCGTGGCATGTCGACGAACATAACCCGAATTCGACTTTTTCCGCCTTAATCAAGAACGCGTTAAGAAATAACCCGGACTATCTCATCGTCGCCGAAATCCGCGGGGAGGAAATGTTCGACGCCTTAAACGCGGTGATGTCGGGCCACCCCATCATCACCACCATCCACGCGAAAGGGATTTCTTTCATCCCTCACCGCATGGCCAGGTTAGCCCAGCTTGGCGGGGAAAACCTCGTCTTCGAAGATCTATTGGGCGATATCTATGATCATTTCACTTTACTCGTGCACGTCGTTAAAGAATATGAAGGCGGGGAAGTCCGTCGCCACATCCAAGAAGTGGGGCGCATCAACCGCGAAACTCGTTCTATCGACACCTTATTCCGTTACGAAAAGGAGGAGGATGTATGAAAAACGCGACCTGGATCTCCCTTTCCCTTGTACTCCTTTGTTCTCTGGCCGCTTATTTAGCCACGGGGAATCTCTACCTAGCCCTTGGCGTCTTACTCCTCTTCCTTTTCGCCGCCTTATTCCTTTTCCTTCCTGCCATTAAAACACATGGCCGGAAAGAAAGAATCCGTCACGAATGCTATCAATTCATCAATTCGTATGTGATTACCTTATCGGTTTGCCATTCCCTAGATCACGCCTATGAAGTCGCAAGTGGGGACATCAAAGGGGAATTTGCCCTCCTTCAAAGCAAAATCACCCATATGAATTCCTTGGAGAAGACGATGTATCTCGTTTCTTATTTTGAAATGGAAATCTATGCGATGTTCACCTCCGTTATCTCCATCTATCTTGATCGAGGCGGGGATGTCCTCCATCTTTCTAGCGAGCTATTAAACGAATTAGCCAGAATCGAGGATAACGGCCGCTACGTCGCGATTAAGGCAAAGAGGGCTTTGTTGTCTTTCATTTTGCTTTGGGCGATGGCGACGGTGGTTATTGTCTTTATTCGCTTTGGCCTATCCAACTTCTTTTCCTCAATCAAAGACTCGACCAATTATTTGCTTGGGGTAGGGGCGTTCTTCCTCTTCCTATTGGTCTCTTCATATCTCTATCTTCGCGTCTATGTCGGAGGAGGGGCGAAACGAATCAAAGAAAGAAAGGGGAAACATGCGAAAGTTCGCTGAATTATGCAAATACCTTGGGGTGAAGCCTGCCAAGGAAATCGCCCTTTATTTCCTGATTCTTGCTCTTATCGGGGGAGTGGCGGTGGGCCTATATTTTTACCGTGGCTTAAATTTTATTCTGGTTTTCCCGGCCGTCTTGGCCCTCGCTTTCACTGTCTATTATTTCGTCCGCTACCCCCTTGCGAAACTAAAAATCGAAGATAACCTCGTCGATGAATTCGTTAAATTGTTCACTTTTTTCGGAATTTATATCCGTGATGGATTCAACGTCTATAACGCCTTGGAGGAGATCCGTAAATATGCCTCGGAACGTTTCTTAGCGATGCTTGAGCAACTCCTTGAGGATATCGAAAAAGATAAATCGGTTGCCCCCTTTGTCGGTTTTGGCAGGAAGTTCAATTCCCTTCAAATCAAAGAAGTCATGGTCTCCGTCTATCAAATGGTGGATGAAGGTAGCGGGGATGCCTATATCAATCAGTTCAAACATCTTTTCGGGAAATTGTCCGATTATCGTCATGAGGCTGAAACAAGCCGTAAATTAAACCGTCTTGAAAACCTTGCCTTCCTCCCTTTGGCAGGAAGCGGCATCGCAATGCTAGTCCTTACCATGGGCATTATGGAAGTAATGGGAGGTGTGATGAGTGGCTTATAAGATGGGTTTATTGCTATCTATCCCCTTCTTGATGATGGTTTTGCTTCTTTCCGCCGATATGACGGATATTGCCATCATCAAAAACGGACTTGACGCGGTTGCCTTAACGGTGGGCTATCGCATCGCTTACGAAGGAAGGCTTTCCCAGGAAACGATCGATTTTGTTTCCTCTTTCGGGGCAGATATTTCGCTGGAGACAAGCTTTACCCCACGAATCGGGGACACCGTCATATTCTCCTTAAGTAAGGAATATGACTCACTTGTGGTTTCGAAGGACCCGTTGACCATCGTCGTCAAACGTTCGACGGTGGTGGGTTACTACGATAGATGAAAGAAAGGAGGTGAACGAATATGTCTGAAATCAAAGGTCAATTGCTCGGCGTCTTACTCGTCCTTGTCCTTTTCACCGCGATCGGTGCGACGGTTTATAAAATGTTCAACGACACATCGAAAACCGTTTCCAACAAGGCTAGCGAGGCTGCGACTTATTTCGATTCTGGCGACTGAGCCTAATTTAGACCCGGGACCGAGATTATGATGGGATCGATCCCGGGTTGATTAGGGGTAAAACCTTCCCAACGGGGAAAAAGGAATCTATAATTGCCGTTGAGGAATTTGTTATGGACAAGATGGATGAATTTAAAGAGATGTTCGCCACTCGGCTTGGTGTTAAAAAAGTCGATGAAAACAAAACCTTGAAGGAACTTGGTTTGGATTCTCTCGACACCGCCGAAATGTGTTTGGAACTCGAAGACCGCTTTGGCATCAGCTTAGATGTCGACGAATTGATGAAAATCAAAACCGTTGGCGATTTATATGCCGCCGTCGCCGTCAAGCTTGCGTAACGATTCCTAAAATAAATAGTTGCAAATCGTTCCTGATTTGCCTATTATACTACTCGCGTGTGCTCACCTAGCTCAATGGCAGAGCAATCGGCTGTTAACCGATCGGTTGTAGGTTCGAGCCCTATGGTGAGCGCCACGTGGCCTGTTGGAGAAGAGGCTTAACTCATATCCCTTTCAAGGATACATTCATGGGTTCGAATCCCGTACAGGTCACCACCTAAGTACACAATCCTTAATACAATCGTGTTAAGGATTTTTTTCATATATGCTTGAATAGTGATATAAAGTTTACTATAATTAAACTATGGCAAAAGAATTAGGGAAAAAAATAAGGGCAATTCGTTTAAAAAGAAATCTTAGTCAATCAGAGATGGCGGACATCCTTGGCTATTCTGGTAAAGGGATGATTTCTCGTTTGGAAAATGATTCAGCGGACATGAGCTATGACAAATTAATGCTTTTATTATCTCGATTTAGTGAAGATTTCACAGAAGAAGAAAAGAAACTTGTTCCCATTGCTAAAAGTGAAACTTATATAAAAACAAAAAGATTGCAAATCAAAAAAATAGGATTTAAGGAAATAGACGATTTGTTATCTATTAAGGTTAATGATTATCAAAGAGAATTTGTGGCGGAAAACTCCCTAGCGGTTGCTGAGGCTTACGCTGCAGAAAAAGAAGGAACGAAAACGGAATGCTTCGTTGCTTATAATGGGCATAATCCAATAGGTTTTGCTTCTATTGCGTTAGGATCAATTGACGCAATCGGCGAGAAAGAATGGATGAAGAAATCATATTGCTTATGGCGAATTATGATCGATTCCATTTATCAATGTCAAGGATATGGCGGGGAAATGTTGGATGCCATCATCGAATGGTGTTCAGCTATGCCATTAGGCGGCGCTAAAAGGATTTATACTAGCTGCAATGACAGTAATGCCATAGCAATAAGCCTATATCATTCCCGAGGCTTTAAAGAAACTGGTGAAATAATTGATGATGAAATCGTTTTAGCAAGAAGTTTAGAGGAGGCCACGAATGGAGAAATATGAGATAGTGAAGTTCGAAGATTGCGAACTATCAATTGATGTCAAAGTGTCTCCAAACGAAAACACTGTTTGGCTTACTCAGGAAGAAATTGCTATTCTTTTTAAGAAAAGTCGTTCAACAATAACTGAGCACATTAATAATATTTTTACCGAAGGCGAATTAGA
>CAJOML010000048.1 GCA_905235705.1 uncultured Bacilli bacterium
GAAGCCGAAATCGTCGGTATCCGTCCCACCCAGAAGACCGTTGTTACCGGACTTGAAATGTTCCGTAAGACCCTTGACTTCGCTCAAGGCGGCGACAACATCGGCGCCCTTCTCCGTGGTATCACCCACGACCAAGTCGAACGTGGCCAAGTCCTTGCCAAACCGGGCTCCATCGTCCCCCATGACAAGTTCACCGCTACCACCTACATCCTTAAGAAGGAAGAAGGTGGCCGCCACACTCACTTCCTCAACGGCTATCGTCCTCAATTCTTCTTCCGTACCACCGACATCACCGGCACCATCACCCTTCCTGCCGGGACCGACATGGTCATGCCTGGTGACAACATCACCTTCACCGTCCAATTGATCCACCCGATCGCTATGGAAAAGGGAACCAAGTTCTCCATCCGTGAAGGCGGCCGCACCGTTGGTGCTGGCACCGTCGCCGACATCCTTAACTAATTTAGTTAAGCTCTTGGAAATCAAGCCTCGCCTCAAGCGGGGCTTTTTATTATTCCTTATCCTTTTCGAAGGTTGTAAACTTTAGCCAATGGAACAAAGGAAAGACCTTTTAAGCAAAATCCTCTCGCCTTTGACGAATTTCCTTACGCGTAAAAGAGGACTTTGGACTTCAGCCATTTCCCTTTTCTTGTTTTTCGCTATCTTTCTCACTTCCTTGATTCTCACCGTCAACCTCCCTTCTAATCCTGGGATATATATCGGCGAGGAATTCATGTCGGTTCGGGCGAAGACATTAGAAAGCGGGCAAAAAGTCGATGCGATTGCAAAGAGCATCATTACCCGTAGCAAACAAGTTTATGGGGTCAGCCATCCTTTTGGGGAATCCTCATATATCAGCATGTTTTCCAAAAGCGACCACGCCTCAGACTGGTTTGGGCTCCGTTATGAACATGTTTGCGAAAATATCAAAGTCATCGGCGAATTTTCCACGACCTTCTATCTAAATGACGTCAAAGGCAAAAACCTTCCTTTTTCCTATGATTTAGACCTTTATGACAATACCACCGGGGAAGACCTTTATATTTCTTTCTCAGCCTATGAAGAAGGGGGGTCTTATGTCATATCCGCCGATTATTTGCTGAATAAGCATTCCGCTGAAGCAAACGCCTTATATGAAAAAGCGGCCCGTGAAACCTTAGATAAAATCACCCCTTATTTAAATCAGCATATCGAGGAATCGGGCTTTGATTCGGCCCCGCAGACGTTAAAACTGATCTCGGACCATTATCAACGTTTCAACGATATCATCAGCGTCTTATTCATCATCGTCATCGTCTTTTCCGTTGCTGCCGTCCTCTCCTTCGGGGCTTTGAGCTTCTCCTTAATCGCTAGAGGGATGATCAATGAAAAAGACTTCGATATCGAAAAAGAAACGGAAGCTTTGCCTCCTCCCGTTTTGGAAGAACCTAGTAAATTCGCACTTCGCCTGAAAAAGATGCATCTTCGTCCCCTCATCAAAGAATGGCCCATCCGCATCGTCGGCTTGTCATTATTATTTATTGGCAGCCTATTCACTGGACTTAGCGCCCTTGCGACCCATCATTCCTGGGGAGAAGGATGGACGAATTTCTTTACCTCTTTCTCCCTCCCGATCGAATCGATTTTGTCCTTAGGCAATTTCATTCTTGCCATATGTATCGTCAATATCATCGCCGAAACCCATTATAAGCTCCATCGCACCGCCTTCACCTTGTTCGGATTAGGGTTGATTTATTATGTCATCACCACCTTATTCATGTTCTTCCTCGAAATCTCCTATTCTAGCGAAACCTGGGTTGGCGAATTCGTGGTCTTTATGTTCCAACTTCTTTTACCTGGCAATATCTTCCTTGGCATTGGTATTTTTTGCCATGTCGGTTTCTTCCTTTTCTCCACCCCCGACCCAAAGAAAATCAACCGCCGGGCGTTTCGCTTATGCTCCGCCATCCCGACGGTTTTCGCATTGCTTGTCCTCGCCTTCTCCTACTTTTTCAATTCAGGGATCTTCTATATCCCTTATTGGATAAGCAATCTCCTCTTCATCAAAGACCCAAGCTTCATCATCGGCGGCATCGGATATGAATTCATCGTCTTCTTATGGCATTTGAGGATGAAAAAGAAATATGGCGAGAATTACCAATTCTACGAAGAACGTGAAGTTACGCAGATGATGAAGAACATCATGCTTTGCATTTTGATTTTGGTGCTTCAAATCGCTACTTTTGCCATTCCTCTCCAGATACGTAAGGCGATGAAATTCTCGGCCACTTATTCGGTAATCGGTTTATCCATCCCCCTTTTCTTATTACAAAAGCCATCGGGGAAAAACCGCAAAGGAAGCGGGGATATCCTCTATTATGCCTTATTCTTCGTCTTCACCTTCTTGCCCTCTTTACTCGGACGTCTCTAGTTTGTTTATCTATTTTGGGGTAACATTTAGCCATGGATTTATCGACCAAGGATTTATATTTATATAAAAAGAGATGTCTTTTGATTCTCCTTTTCCTCTATTACGGGGAAGGGATCGATTATCATCATCTCCTGCTTCGTTCCTTTGGCTTCCAATTCGACCCTTCTTGCGATTATAAAGTCGTTATCACCGATGATAATGGCGAAGCGAAGGTCAAACAAGCCGTCCACGTCTTTAACGAAAAAGTCGATTTGGATCTTTTCGACAAAGAAAATAACGTCAATTTCTTTTTCTATGCCGATTTATCTTCCCCTTTGCCCTTCCCAAAGCGTTCATTCAACATCTATTTCGATGGTCTTAATTATGCTTGCAAAGGCTATTTCCTTGGCAAAGAACATGATGACAAAGTGACCTCTTTCCAGATCGAAAAGGCGCGGATGGATCAATTCAATGCCTATTTGAAGCAAGATATCTCCTTTACCTTGTGGCTAAAAGTTCTATTGCACCCATTTGAAGACCGACCTCGTGATGGGGGCTGGCATCAATAAAGATTATGGGGCCAAAGATTGGCAAGAGCTCATCTCCGCCTTATCGGAAAAATCCTATGATGGGGGCAAATCTTCTTTAAGCCAAACCAAGCATTATGTCGGCGACGATTTATTCACCCCGCCTGCGTTATTTAAGACGCAGGGCTTCAATACCTATCAATCTCTTGTCCACGAGCTTTATGAATTCGAAACGGCCAAGGAATTCTCCGACCCGAATTCGACCTTATATCGCTGCGTCGAATTCATACAGCATCATCCCGGCATCAACGTCATTACCTATAATTACGACACCAATTTGGAATATTTGCTGAAGAAGAAATCCCTGCTTTATTGTTCCACATATGATGATTCTTCCTTCTCCGCCGAAGAAGCGGTGGCCACCATTTACCATGTCCATGGCCTTCTCCCTTATGGCGGGGCGGAGCAAAAAAGATTCACATCCTCTTTGATTTTTAACGAGTCGGATTATTATTACCTCTATAATAACCCTTATTCCTGGAACGTGGCCAAGCAACTCCACGACTTCAAATTCAATACCTGCCTCTTCATCGGTATCTCCTTAAAAGACCCCGACATGAAGCGGTTATTGGAACTTGCCCGTAACCCCCTTAAATTCAATTTCATCTTCCTCAAGAGGGAAAAAGGCTACCGGGAAAAGGTATTCGCCGACATCTCGTCTTATTTCTTCACCTTCGACCTCATCCTCATCTGGGTCGATGAATATAGCCAAATCGGTGAGATCCTCGCCTGCATCTAAAGGAGATAGTTATGCCTAAGAAAATCGTTCCCAAAAATATCGTCAAAGCCTCCACCGGC
Source organism: uncultured Bacilli bacterium (assembly GCA_905235705.1). Classification (GTDB taxonomy): domain Bacteria; phylum Bacillota_I; class Bacilli_A; order RFN20; family CAG-826; genus Alloenteromonas. The sequence continues at coordinate 3,775 of CAJOML010000048.1, forward strand.
AAACGCATCGCCGCCTATTTTATCGATTTCATCATCATCGTTTTATTCGGGGTGCTCGTCTATTTCGTCTTTGGCGAACCCGTCATCATGCGGAATAACGGCTATTACGATCTCCGTAACGAAGCCACTTCCTATATCGAAGCCCCCGGCTTGGTCAAAAAGGCGGAAAACGGGACTTCCTTCTCCTTTTATGATTATCCGGCCTATGACGAACAAACGCAGACTTATGGTTACACCAAATACGAAGACCTCGTTTGGAATTATTTTACCGACTTCGTCCCTAACCACGAAAATTACATGTTGATGCCGAGTGGCTGGACCTCAAAGCGCGACAAAACCGCGTTGACCACCATCACCGAAGCGGATAAAAGCAATCCTTCCACCGTCGGAAGATGGGTCTATGAAAATTTCTTCCAAGGCAATTATTATGAGCCTGTCAAAGATGAAGCGGGGGAGAACGATTACACCAAGAAACCGGTCGTCAAAGAAGCCATTTTGGCCGATGTCGATGACTTGGGTTTACTACGTCAACGCGTCAATCTCCGCGAATTCTTCATCAATCCGTCCAATGGCTCAGGCTCTTATAGCGATGCCGTCGATAATCTCGATTATCAAGACTATCTTAACCTCATCGATAGGGTTGCCAATTTCAAATGGTATGCCGGCTTTGTCCCCTCTGTCGCCCTTGCCCCGTTGATTTTTCATTTCCTGATTCCTTTATTCGTCCCCAACGGACGCACGATTGGGAAATTATTAGTTGGGACTTCGGTCATCGGAAGCGATGGCTATAAAGCCAAAAAGAGCGCCATTGCCCTCCATTATGGCATATTGACCTTGATGTGGGAGTTGCTCTTAGTCCCCTATTTGGTGGTCATGATCCTCATTTATTTCCTTCTCGTCATCCTCGATTACATGATGGTGGTTCTCAGCAAGACCAGCCAAGGCTATCATGAACTTGCCTCAAAGACGATCGTCATCGATACCCATCGTTCCATCTGGTTTGCTTCCGAAAGCGAACAAGACCTCTATGTCAAAGAACATCCTGGTTCCCTTGTCGCCCATGCCGTTAGCGACGAAGAAAAGCCTTCATATTCCCGCCCAACGACAAAGGAAGATTATGGCATCTTCGATTCTTCGATGATCGGGGAAGCTAGGCGCAAAGCCGAAAGAATCACTTCCTTCGATGACTTCGAAAAGGAAAACGAACTTCGTGCCGCAAGTGAAGAGGAAGCCAAGCAGGAAGAAGAGGAATCCTATTCTAATCCGGATGAACTCCGTGATGCCGCCGCCCTTGAAATGACCAGCGTCGAAGAGGTCGAAAAACTCCAAGACGAGGAAAGCGACGACTTCAGCGATAAATAAGGATGAATTTGACGCGTCGGTTCAGGCGCGTCTTTTTCGACTTTAAATTACCGATTTATTTTCATCTTTTTTCTTTCGCTTCCATCTTCCTGAAAAAGCCTAGTGTCCATCGGCTAGAAGTGGGGCAGAAGAGCTTTCCTCACCTAAAGGTGTAACCGCTTCCAAAGGAGGTTTGAGGTGAGGCTTGCCGTTTACAAAAGAGGCCTAATCTATATAATAATAAGGATATGGACAGGTCATACTCATCTATGATGCGCCCCAACCAAGAAAAACCGAGGAAGAGGAAGATGAGATTCCTCACCTTAGGTGTTTCCTTTTTTGGTGCGCTCGCCCTTTCGATTTTGGGCACAACTACGATTTCCTCCACCCCCGTTGAAGTTAAAGCGGAAGATGCGCTATCTGGCGAGACCCTCGTCGACTCAGACCGCATCTCTTTTTCATTAAACTCCTCCGCTTCGACCCCGACTTCCCATTCTTTCCGCGCTACCGTCACCTCGACGATGGTGGAAGGGATTGGAAACTCTTCGCGTTTGAACAATGTCTTCGTCGTTGTCGATGATCCGTCTTTCCCCACGACCATCGCCGAAGCCAAGACCGCTGCCGAAGCCGCCTTAGAAGCCGCCCAAGAAGCGGGCGAGGAATATGTTCCCATCCGTTATAACGGCGCCGTTCACCAAATCCTCAATAACAAGGCGAGCACCTCCGACATCGTCATTCCTTCTACGATTGACGTCGGCGAAGGGCTATTCTATGTCGATGTCACCTCTATTCCAGAGGGGGTTTGCTATAACGATAGCGAAGAGGCTTCCTACAACCAAATCAAATCGATTTGGATTCCTTCGACCATCACAACCATTTCTCCGGGCGCCTTCGTTGGTTTAAGCGAATCGGATATTGAAATCCATGTCGAGGCCGAGGAAGGCTATGCCGGCTATAGCGAAGGCTGGACCGATTCCACCCGCGTTACCTATGGCGAAGATTTTTCTTCCGTTTCCTCGCTTGAAGTCAAAGCTACCGGCAATATCAAGAAATTCGGCAAAGGCGAAGATTTTATCGTCGGGATCAAATCCGATGAATATGATTTGCCTTTGCAAATCGCCTATGACGTCTTAGATGCCAATAATCAATTCGTCGAAAGACGCGTTACAAGCCTCCCCATCAATTCAAGCAACACCGATTATGATGCCGTCGGGTCCAGCGTTGGTTCGCTCATTCTCGATTTCGCCGTCGACCTCACCCTTGAAAACGGGCTTCATATCGATGATTCTTCCGTTAGCTTCCATAATATTTACCCCGCCACACGCAAAGCCGTTGCCGGCGGTGGCTCGAAAACCGTCCCCGTCCTCGAAGAAGGCCCTTTATATGCCATTCCTCGCCGTTCCTTCTCCAAAACCGTCAAATTCGATGATTTATTCGAAAACCGCCCCGGTTCTTTAACCGATATCGGCGATTACACCAAAATCGGCGTCGTCGTCAAACGTAACCTCGATGTCTATGCCGACATCATGCCTTCGGTCTATAAGCGCCTCGAGGAGCAAATCAAAAACGGGACCTATGCCATCCGTCATCAATTGACCTCCCTTACCCAAGCTTATTACCGCGTTTCTTATCAAGTCGGGAACGAATTAAGATGGAAAGACCTTACCATCAAGACCCCGATTTCTTATTCCTTGATCGAACCGACCACCGATTATGAATTATCTTTCCTCATCCATGATCCCGACATCGGCGAAGGATTCAACGCCAATTCGGTCAAATCCATCGAGCTTTGCGGCTTTAACGTCAAACTCGATTTGATTAATGTGGCGCAGAATTCCTTGATCAATAAATCCGATACCTCGATCCGTTTCTCTTCCTTGATCCTCTTTAGCGAAACGGTTCAACCTTTCGCCCGCGTCAATTTGGGCCTTGCCGCTTTCTTGACCTTCTTGATTTACGCGCTTGTTTTCACTGCCGGCTCCATCATTTATTACTTCGTTGCCAAAGAGAAATTCAAAAACGATGAATTCCGCCGCGTAAATGGCAAGAAGTTCGCCAAAGAAGCGGTGAAGAACGGTTTAGGCATTGCCCTAATCGTCGGGGCTATCTTCTTCTGCGTTGGACGTTGGGTCTTCCTCGACAGCACCATCGTCACCTATAACCCCCTCGACGTCTTCGTCATCATCTTCGTGATCGCCGGCGCCATCTATCTTGGTTTCTCAATCAAGAACATCGCAAACTCGATCAAAAACAGCCGTAAACGGAAAGAAGCCATTCGTCTTAAACTCGATGCAGACAAAGACGATGATGGCACCAAATAAAAAAGGAGAGACACCATGGAAATCCGCATTAAGGACCTTACCAAAATCTTCCCCGGCGACGCGAAAAAGAACATTCGCGACACCATCGCCGTCAAAGACCTCGACTTCACTGTCCCCGATGGCAAACTAGTCGGCTTGCTCGGACCTTCGGGGTGCGGCAAATCGACTACCCTTTATATGATTTCGGGTCTTCAGGTTCCCACTTCCGGCGAAGTCTGGTTCGGGGATCAAGAAGTCACCAACCTCTCTCCTGAGAAACGCGGTATTGGCTTAGTCTTCCAAAACTATGCCCTTTACCCCCATATGACCATCTATAAGAACATCGAATTCCCCTTAACCAACCTTAAGGTCGAAGTTCCTTTGGTCACCTTCTTCGACTTCTCCTTCTCTTATGAATATCACCTCACCCCGGAAGATGAAGTCGCCGGCATCGTCAAAGCGACCGAATCCTTAGTCAAGAAAATCGGTTTGAAGGCCAAATCCGCCTCCATCGATCCCGTCATCGAAGGGCAAAAGCTCGTCTTGAAGGTCATTCTCCATAACGTCTCCCCCTCCGTCGCCGAGATATTTAAAGCCAATTTCCCCAAGATCATCGAAGCCAAGTTAATCGATGAATCTTCCATCCAAACTAGCGACGCCTTATTCGATTCGACCGTCCGTGCGACCGTCAACAAAATCGATGAGAAGGAAACCCTCCGCCTCGCCATCAAAGGAAAGCTCGGCACCCATTTTGAGACCGCCCATATCGATGAAGCCATCACCGCCTTCAACAAGGTCGCCAAATCATTTGGTTATCTTGAAAGCAGCCTCATCACCAAGACCTCGACCGGCTATGAACTGATGGCCAACGTCAATAACGTCCTCCATACCGCTTTAGATGAATTTATCAAAGCCATCGAAGGCGCTTATCCTTTCCCCGGAGGCGTCGGCTATACCATCACCGCCATCAAGAACAAAGTCCTTGAAAACGGTATCCGTCAATATCTTAAGGGTCAAAAAATCTCCTATAGCGATTTCAAGCTCTATTTCGATAAGGCTCACACCAAGGTCTATTTCCGTTTGAAGAGGGTTAACAAAGAAAAGGCCGACGCCTTAATCAAAGCCCTTTCCGAACTCCTTGACCTCTCCGAAGTCGAAGTCGACGCCGTCCAAGCCGTCGCCCACCGCAAACTCACCAAAGAAGAACGTCGTGACATCGTTTATGACACCGCCAAGCTCGTCCAAGTCGACGAATATCTCGCCCGTAAGCCGAGCCAACTCTCCGGCGGCCAGCAACAACGTGTCGCCATCGCCCGTGCCCTTGTTAAGAAGCCCCGCGTCCTTCTCCTTGATGAACCTTTATCTAACCTCGACGCCCGCTTACGTTTACAAACCCGTGAAGAAATCCGCCGCATCCAGCAAGAAACCGGCATTACCACCGTCTTCGTCACCCATGACCAAGAAGAAGCCATGTCGATTTCCGATGAGATCGTCGTCATGAAACTCGGCGTCATGCAGCAAATCGATGCCCCGCAGGAAGTTTATAACAACCCCGCCAACCTCTTCGTCGCCCAATTCTTAGGTACCCCGCCGATCAACGTCTTCAAAGGCAAAATCGAAGGCAAACAAGTCAAAATCGGTGAAGACGTGGTGATGGAACTTAAAGAAGACATGGGCAACCGCGAAATCTTCGTGGCCATCCGTCCCGAAGGCTTCGTCATCGCCAAAAACGGAGATAAAAATGTCCTCCATGCCGATATGGAAATGATTCAGGTCTTAGGGCGTGATGTTTCCATCGTCGCCAAAAAGGAGGAATGCACCAAACCCACCTTCAAGATCATCGTTGCCGCCGAAGAAGCCGAAAACGTCTCCGGCAAAGTGGCGATGAAGATCAAACCCAACAAGATCTTCCTCTTCGATGGTGAGACCGAGGAACGCATCCGCGTCAAGTAAGGGAGCTAGACATGCGTATATCTTCCCTATTTAAAAAGAAAGCGCAGGAACCCATCGCCCAAGGCCTTGGGGTCAACGAGCTTTTCGCCGAGGAACGCCCCGTCTATGAAGAGGGCTACGACGCGGAAAACGACGTCATCGTGCGCATGGTCTCCAAAAAGAAGACCACCAAAGCCTATCAAACCCGTGGCATCGAAGATATCGGGGCGAAGAACAACTGGAAAGGTTGGCTCTATCTTGCTCCCGTCATCGTCCTTGTCGCCGTCTTCCTCATCTATCCGTTAATCAACACCATCTTCATCGCTTTTACGGAAAATTACCAATACGCTTCCGGCAAATTCGATGGACTTACCCTCACCAATTTCACCTATGTTCTTGGCCTAACTTCAAAAACGGCAGGGGACGGGTCGGTATTTAAGGAAATGGACTTTATCAATTATGCCATCCCGAATACCTTCCTCATCGTTATCATCACCGTCCCCGTTTCCACCCTCTTGTCCCTCCTTATCGCGGTTGCCCTAAATTCGATTAAGTGGTTCCAGAAGATTCTCCAAACCATCTTCTTCCTCCCTTATGTCACCAATACCATCGCCGTCGGTATGGTCTTCTCCGTTATCTTCGATACTAACGGCGTCATCAACTACCTCTTTGGGACAAACACGACCTGGATTTATGGGGCCGACCGCTGGACCGCCATGGTGCCGCTTATGCTCTATATCGTTTGGGGCTCATTGCCGTTTAAGATCCTTGTCCTTCTTTCCGGTTTGCAAGGCATCGATAAGCAATATTATCAAGCCGCCCAAATCGATGCCGCATCTAAGCCGAAAGTCCTGTGGCGTATCACCGTCCCTCTTCTATCCCCGCAGATCCTTTATCTCCTTATCACCTCTTTTATCGGGGCGTGGAAGGAATATACGGCCATCGTCGGCTTATTCAACGGCCCTGGCACATTAGGGAAATCCTCGACCGACAAGAACATGCTAACCATGGTCTATTACGTCTACGATAACCTCCAGACCAATACCTCGGCAGCTGCCGCGGCGGCGGTCATCTTGTTCGTCATCATCCTCATCTTCACGGTCATCCAATTCTGGGCCTCGAAGAAGAGAGTCCATTATTAAGGAGGAAATAGCAATGGAACAAAGCGCCTCTATTAATAAGAAAACCTACATCGACTTCAAAGACGTCGAGGTCAATTCCGACATCGTCTTGTCCCTAGAAGAAGCGGGCAAAACCGTCGATGCGATCAAACGTGCCGAAAAAGTTAGCCGCATCTTGGTTACCATCTTCACCTATATCTTCATCATCGCCCTTGCCCTCGTGGTGGTCTTCCCCTTCTACTGGATGATTATTACCGCCTTAAAGCAAAACGATGAAATCAGGGCTGCCCAGCAGACCTTCTTCCCCACCATCGTCATGTGGAGCAACTTCACCCATGTCTTCCAGGTCTTCGACTTCTTCAAGTACATGCGGAACACGATCGTCGTTGCCATCTTCTCCACCCTTGGCACCTTAATCACCACCATCTTGGCGGCATTCGCCTTTGCCCGTCTGCGTTTCCAAGGACGCGATGCCGTCTTCGCCATCTTCTTGATGACGATGATGATCCCGGGCGAAATGATGGTCATTACCAACTTCATCACCGTCGCCTCCTTTGGCTGGGTTGGTGAAAAGCAGACCCTCACCGATGCCTATTTGGCCATGATCGTCCCCTTCATTACCTCCGTCTTCTACATCTATTTGTTACGTCAGAACTTCAAGCAGATTCCTAACGAACTCTATTTGGCGGCGAAAGTCGACGGCAAATCGGATTGGTCCTTCCTTTGGAAAGTCATGGTCCCCCTTGCCTCCCCGACCCTCATCTCCATCACCATCTTGAAGTTCATGGGCACTTGGAATTCCTATGTGTGGCCAAACCTCGTCACCAACAATTCCGATTACCGCCTCATCTCGAACGGTCTTCGTGGCTCGGCCTTCGTCGATATCGATGCTGGTATCACCTTCTATGGTTACCAGACCGCGGCGACGGTTCTAGTCACCGTCCCTCTCTTCCTGCTCTTCATCTTCTTCAGGAAGTACATCATGAAAGGCGTCGGGCGCGCCGGCATCAAAGGCTAATCGCCCATTAAACAAGGTTTATCCAGAGTCAATCTGATAAATAAAGAAAAAGGAGAAATTCATTTCCATGAAAAAACAATTGCTCTTCCCCATTGCCGCGGCGATGCTTCTTGCTTCCTGCGGTGGCGGAACTTCATCCTCATCTTCTCAACCGGCCTCATCTTCTGAGCCAGCCTCATCCTCTGAGCCAGCCCCATCCTCGGAACAATCTTCCTCCGCTTCTCGTAAGGAGAGTAATGTCATCGAATCCCCGACCGAAATCATCCTTTGGTCCACCTTCAACGACAAATACCAGGAAACCATCAACAACGTCATCGAGGCCTTCAAGAAGATCGAGCCCAACGTCACCGTCAAAAACGTCAAAGAGAGCGGCTCCTACACCGACCTCAAGGACAAGACCGTCGACAACCTAGCGACCAACTCCCACCCCGACCTCTTCGTCGGCTACCCCGACTCCGTCCAGGAGCTTATGCAATATGGCGCGGTCGTGAACCTCGACCCCTATATCGATAGCCCCGTCTACGGCTGGACCGAAGCGGACAAGAAGGACATCATCGAGGCCTATATCGAAGAAGGCCGCGGCTACCCCGTCTCCGGCACCTGGAGCGTCCCC
>CAJOML010000049.1 GCA_905235705.1 uncultured Bacilli bacterium
GCTAAGACGGTAGGTGCGGGTGTAGTAATTTAGCTTTTCCGAAACCGTCACGGCCAACAAACCTTCGTATTCGGGGACGTCGGAGATAAGTGAGACGGATCCGATTTTGATGGTTTCGCCAGGAAGGATCAGGTAATCGCCAAACCCAGAGGTCTCGCCCCAAGAGAGCTTAACCGCGGTGGGGTCATCAGGCTTTTCGGATGTGGATGATGGGGATTCCTCGCTCGAAGAGGTCGAGGAAGGTTTGGTTTCTTCCGAAGATAAGGAAGAGGAAGATTCTTCATCGCTAGAAACGCTTGAAGGGGCAGCCTCGCTAGAAAGGGAGGACTCACTGGAAACGTAAGACTGGCTCGAATCTTTGGAAGAGACGGCTTGACTTGAAGAAGAGGTCGCTTCCGCGGAAGAAAGCGAGGATTGTTCTTGCTGACTCGACGAGGAGCTCGGGGTGACCGCGCTGCTTGAAGAGGAAGCAGGAACATTAGAGCTAGCTTCACCCGAGGAAATGGAAATCGAAGAGGACTTCGTTTCGCTGCTTTTAAAAGATGAAGATGGCTCACTTGTAGGGGCAGATGAAATCGAAACGTCGCGAGAGGATGAATCCGATCTAGGGGCAAACGAGGAGCTCACCAAAGAAGAAAGAGATGAGGCAATCTCGGCAAGGGCGGTCGAATCGGCAAAACCGACGGCGAGGGCACCGCCCCCAAGGGAAACAATAGCTGTTGCGATAAGGAGTTCCTTTTTCATTGTTAAACAATGTAACCGCTTACAAGGTTAATCAAATTATCGCCCTAACCAAAGATGTAAGCAAGTCTTTTCTTTCTTGATGTCTTCCTCTTGCCTCTTCGTTAACCTTATTTATAATTAAGGCATGAAAAAACACCCTTACTTACTTCTAGATTGCCTTTGCCTCGCCCTTATCGTCGGTGGCATCATCTCAACCGGCGCCGGCATTGCTTTCTTCATGCTCGAAAGCCCCCTTATCTTAAGATACGTCTTCCTTGGCATCGGCCTTGTTTGGTTTGTTGTCGGACTAATCATCGCCCTTATCGTCCATGCCAGAAAGAAATATCGCCTCGCCGATGGGACTGAGATTTCCAAAGCCCAATATGAAGCCCTTCTTCGTCAAGGCCAACTCGCCAGGGAAAACAAAATCACCAAAGCCCAATATCAAAGCAGGAAAAAGAAGATCCTCGATGATGGAGAATAAGGCCTTCGGGTCTTTTTCTTTTGTTCGTTTTTGGCTAACCTATATCTATGAAATCCTGCCAAATCGAATTACTCATTTATTTTGGAAAGCCGCTTCCTGATTGCCCTCCTTACCGTTATCTAAAACTCCTTGAAGGCGAATTCAATGAGGCCCGCGACCAATATAGCCTAAAAGCCGCGAAGATGGATAAACCCTTCGTTGAGGATATGCTTGAGGTTTTCGTCGATCGTTTGCTTGAGGATTTGCTCATCGTCCTCGACGATTTGAAAACGTTCGACCCGCGCATGTTTTTGGAAGTCATCCTCCATGAAGACCCGGAACAGCCGCTTTATGGGATAACGCTACCGCCTTCGTTAATGCATAAAATCGCAAAGCTTAACCTTTCTTTGGATTTCGACCGTTATGTCGATTAGGGGATATCCCCTATTTTTATTTGAGCAAGGCGAATAAACCTTTGATGGTTCTTTCTTGGCCGTCGGCGAAATGATTGCCTTGGTTCATTTCGAAGATGACTTCGCTTCCTTTTTCGCGATATATCGAAGCGATTTCCTCGGTACTAGCCCTTACTGAAGATAATATCTTGTTCTTCGTCTTTTCTTCTTTATCCCCAAGGGAGAGATAAACCCGCTTAGGGATGAGCGAAGAGGAAGAAAGATATTCTTTAAAGCCTTCATACCATAACGAGCCCGATATTGAGGCGACGCGGCTGAATAAATCGCATTTAGAGGAAGCGTATAAAGCGAATAATCCGCCTAAAGAATAGCCCACGATGCCATAAAAAGAAGGTTCTTCCTCCAGGAAGGATTTGGCTTTGGGGATGATTTGCTTTAGCAAGATCGCCAAATATCGGTCTGCCCCTCCTTTTTTGGATTTATCGGAAGGAAATATCGGGGGGATATCCCAAGGAGTCATATCGAAATCCCAATTTAAATGACTGATGCAAAACAAATGGAAATCAGGGCCGTCCAAAGTAGATAAAACCTTAACTAAAGAAAGCCCCTCCTCTTCATCGAAAGCGTTTATCACAATAAGGGGGCTTGCCTTATTTTTGGCAAGGAAGAGGGCCGCTTTTATATCTTCGATTCCGAATTCGATCATGAAGCAATCCTAACAAGGACGAACCTCAAAGTAAATCGATCATCCCGTCTTTTAATGCTTTTACTTCATCTACAGCAGGGAAAAGACAAGCGTTCTTGAAATCGTTTCTTTTCTATTGTTAACTACTCCAAGAATCAAGAAAGAGGAAGCGGATGGAAGAAAGAAGCAAAGTCGAGGAATGCCGCCTCTTCTATGGCTCAACACGTAAAAACCCGATGGTTATGCGTTTTGAAATCAAGCTGAACGAGGACATCGATTTCCCTTGCTTTGAAGCTGCCGTCAAGACCGCCTTGAAGCGTTACCCTTACTTTCGCCTCGCCTTATCTAAAATCGGGGATGATTATTATTTTACGGATAACGATAGGGAAGTCGTCGTCACCCCACATAACGATCTGCTTGAAATCAATTCCGAATCCACCAATTTCCATCAACTCTATTTCAGTGCCGAAAAAGACACCATCGTCGTTAACATCTTCCATGCCTTGACTGACGGGGATGGGGCCTATGCCTTGATTAAGACCCTTCTTTATTATTATTTCAGCGACAAACACAAAATAAGCCTAAGCAAAGACAACATCCGTTTATATGGTGACCCGCCTAACGAAGAAGAATACCTTAATCCCCTTTCAAAGATTACTTTGCCTACCCCAAAAAGAAGAGAGCTAGATCCGATTTACCAAATCCCCTCCTCTTCTAGCTTGCCTAGCCTATATCACATCCGTTTCGATGAAGCTTCCTTTATCACCAAAACTAGAGGCATCGGGGCAACCCCGAATGTCTTAATGGCGATAATGTTAGATAAGGCTATCCGCGACAGTTTTGATGTGGGAGAGCAAAAGAGTCGAACCGTCGTCTGCGTCAATGAAAGAAAGGCCCTAAAAGCCCCGCTTGCCCATCAAAGTTTCGTCGGAGGGGCGTTACTAGATTTCTCTTCCAATGATCATCGTCTTGATTTATCAAGCCTAAGTCAAAAAGTCAGGGCCTGTTAAAACGGCAAACCGCCGATGAAGCCGTTTTAAACGGATTATCTTTGAGGAGGGCTTTAAACGATTACGTTTTCTCCGTTAGTGACCAAAAGAAGCGTCGCGATATCGTTTCCTCCACCGAAAAAGCATCTTTTTCTTCCATGAACGCGGTCATCTCTTATGTTGGCAAAGCTAGTTTCGGGGACGCCGAAAGCTATATCGTGGACTTTAAGACGATCACCCCTTCCACCTCATCTATCGCCGCCGAATTATCCGCGGTCAACGGGCATATCTATTTGGATTTATCGCTGGCCTTTACCGAAGAGAGTTTCCTTTCCTCGTTTTTATGCGAATTGGAAAAAATCGGCATCTTTGCCCAAAGCAAGGAAAAAATAGATGCCAAGCTCCCTAACGTCAAATTGCCATGGGACGACGATTAAAAAATCGGCGCCCCCTTTTAGGCTAACGCCGATTCGCTAGAACTAATTATCGCTACGGGAATAACCGCATTTCATCGCTTTGGAGGCTTCCATCGTGACATTATGCAAAGCCTTCAACGATTCCTTTTTGGCAAAAGAGGCCATCTCATCATTGGCCTTTTCCAGTAATTTGAGGTCTTTTTCTTTGGCGAATAAGGCGTCATATCGATTCAAGATCTCGTGTCCTTTATTCGACATCGCCGCTTGATAACGTTCGATATGTTGGATACAAGACCCATAATTTTGATCGGCCAATACACCGATAAGGCGCGATGCCCAGAAATAAGAATCCAAGGTATCGATATCCAAGGTCGTCCCCGAAACATATTTGGGGAAAGAAGGGACATTCGCATAGAAAGGGATGGAGGCGCTAAAAGGGTTGCTGCCAAAACTAAGCCACCCCACTCCCTTAATCGCTTCATCGACATAAGGACGGATTTGCAATATCTCCATCACCCCCGTCCTGGAAATGCCGATGGGGCGATAAATCCCAGGCTTGGTGGCGACTTTGGAGAAAGGATTATAAGGTGTCCCTTGGTAATAGGAAGAAAGGATATATTTGATTTCCTCGACCGTGATTTTGTGTTCGGGGACTAAGGCCCAAGGGATATCATCGGATTCGGGCGTGAAATCGGCATCTTCACCATCCCATTTATATGAACGGGGGTTGAAGTATCTCGCCATGAACCAGGCCCTTGGGGTGTTATAGACGTGGTCGGAATCGCTATGGCTACCGAAGACTAGACGCGGATTGAAGACTCCGTTTAGATTCAAATCGAGGTGGTTATCTTTGATAAATTCGCGTAAGTCCTTGCTGCAAATATTTTCTTTTTGGCTGCCAAAGGCGTCATCCAAATCAAAACGGTCGATGCCAAATTGATTCGGCATGATGACATATTCTTCGTCTTTGACTCTACGTGCGATAAAGTGATGGCCGCCGATTGTCTCAAGCCACCAAATCTCGTTTTCATCGGCGAAAGCGATGCCATTAGGCTCATATGTGCCATATTGCTCCAATAATTGGCCTAGACGGATTACCCCTTCCCTGGCCGAATGGATATAAGGCAAGACCAAGACGACGAGGTCTTCTTCCCCGATGCCGCCCGGGGTTTTGATTTTGCCGTTATCTTTGAATTCGGGTTTAACATATGGGTCGGCCCCTAAGACAAGGGGATTGGAGGTAATGGTTTCGGTCGCGGTCATGGCGACGTTATCGCTATTGATGCCATTTGCCGCCCAAATGCCATGACTCGGATTCACGCTTGGGGTGGAAGTATAAGATAAGGGATTATCGGGAAGTTCGATTTCCAGTTGAGCGATTTTGCTTTTATATTTACGGGGTTGTTTATTAGGCGAAACAACGATTAATTTCTTCTCGTCGAAGAAACCGTCATCGTTTCTTGCGATTAAGGTAGAGCCATCGTAACTGGCTTTCTTTCCGACTAAGATTGTGGTACAGGCCATTTTCATTCTCCTTTATTGATGCAGGGCTTATTCTAGCACCCGGATGAAAACGGGGTTATCAAAACGCTTATGATTTATTGCCTATTGCCCTAACCTTTATTCGTTATTCGTCTTCGCGAGGGATTTCCATGGCGACAAGCGGCTAAGTGATTCACCCATTCGGTGAAAGTCCCTTGGCAAATAAGGGTTTTTCCTTTTTTCCATTCCTATAATCCCCTGCTTTGCCACTTTCGCCTAAGCAAAACCCCAAATCCATAAGATAGATCAGGATGTCGATGTTTCTTCGTACCTAAGAGATTCGTTTAAATCCGAGCTAGTGAAATAATGGGCTTGCGCATAGTGAAAACTTTCTGACAAAAAAGCGAAAGCTTGGCGGCTAAATGGATGTCTTTTATTGATCGTATCAAAGCCATGATAACAACCGGGAAAGAGGCGATAAGTCACTTTCACCCCGGAGGCGGAAAGGTTTTCGTAAAAAGCCATATCTTCATCGAAGAAAGCATCTAATGTGCCGACGTAACCGATTAAGGGAGGCAAATTCGTATAATCCAAGGCTTTTGCCGGCGCGGCGAATTGAGGCGCTTCGCCAAGTGGGATATCTCCTAGATAAGTCGTCCATGCCTCGATGTTGCTGCGATGATTCCAAATTGGCCCATCATGGAATCTGCTGCTATTGGTGGGGCGATCATCCAGCATTGGATTTATGGCGATTTGGCAAGCGATGATATTCTTTTTCCGCTCACGCATATATAGGCAAAGGCCAGCGGCTAACCCTCCCCCGGCGCTTTCTCCGGCCACGAAAATCTGATGTGGATTCACGCCGAAAGTTTTGCTGGTATGGAGAATATAATCAAGGGATGCCACCGCATCTTCCAAAGCCGCTGGATAAGGGGATTGAAAACTAAGGCGGTAATCAACCGAAAAAACGACACAGTCATCATTCTCCAAAAAGGTCTCAATATATGGTTTCCCGCCATCGGCACAGCCCATGCCATATCCCCCACCATGGAGGTAAATAACCGCCGTCATCGCGTCAGATTTGGCTTTCTTAGGTCGATAAACGCAGATGCGAAGGTTATGTCCGTCGTTTCTTTGGATATATACGGTTTTCTTTTCGATGCGCTTATTGATCCAAGGCAAAATAAACATTTTGCGAAGATAATATAAAAGACGGTAGGCATGATGGCTAACAAAGGGAACGAACCATCGTACTAGATACCCTAAAAAGCGATACCCAGGAGCCATATCCTTGACGCGAATCACCTTTTTGCCAAAGAAACGAGTGTATGTTTCAGATAAGATAACACCAAAGACGATGACGGCCAAATAAACGAAAAGGACCTGCAGCATCTTATTAGAGCTAAACCAAAGGACGCTGGTTCCCCCAACGACGAAACATTGGTCTAACAAAAAGAAAAAATAGGCGTAGCGGTCAGAGAAATCCAAAATCGGGTTTTTCCCTAAGCGATTGAGGGGGCGCAAGAAAAGAAGGAACGAAAAAAGCCCTCCGATTGTCATAAACAAAATCCCAAAACTTCTAATGAAGCCGCGAAAATTATCTAGCCAATACCCTTCTCCGTTTATCCAATAATGGCTCGCTAAATACAAACTAATCCCAAGCGCGGCAAGGGAAAGAAAAAATAACAGCTTCCGCATCGGGAAAGCGGCTTTCGCATCGACAAATTGGCGAGGCGACTTTAGCCCAACCCAAAACCCGATGACATAGGGCAAAACCATGATGGATGAATCCATCGCAAGCGTTAAAAAATAAGATTGAACGATTTCGTAAGCTATGACGACGACCGTGATTATTTTTCTTGCCTTGTCGCTTTTTTGCATGAATGGAGTCAAGGCCACGCAGACGGAATAAAAAATGAGGTAGTAATAATTTCCGGCAATGAACATCATCTCGCCGTTAATCGCGCGTTGGCCGCAAAAGAAATTCACAAAGGAAACATTGGCTGGATTGAAGGCAAAATATATCCCACTCCAAATAAGCATGAAAGCGAAGCAATATAAGGCCGGCAGCAACAACCTAACCGCACGATTTTTGTAATAGGTTTTGGCATCGACCCGATGAGGGGTTTTACCAGACAAGAACCCGGAAACGGCCGTTAAGCCGAGCATATTCATCCTTAGTAATGACCAGTGGCCAATCTCGATGGGCCAGCCAATGTATAAGATGTGGAAAAAGACAAGCGAAAAAGTCGCGAAAAAGCGAAACGCCGAAATGTTGGCAAAACGAGTTTTCACACTTTCTTTCCTGCCAAAATAGGCGCGAAGATGACCTTTCCATCGGCCAAAACCAAAGAATCGTTAGGAAGGCTTGAAGAGATTAAGCATCCCGGCGCAGCGCAACACCCTTCACCGATTTTGACCTTGTTCTTAACGCTTATGGGTGGATAAACTAGCGGCACCGAAAGCCCCATTCCCCGATGAAACCCGAAGTAACGTTGCCGATAATCCAGGGGATGATTTGAGGAAAATAAACATGTGTTGTTTCCGATTTGAACCCCGTTTCCGATGCGAATGACGCCGCCAAAAGAAACGTTATCCCCGATCGTCACATCATTGCCAAGAACAACGGTGCCAATCAAATCCAAAAAGAAATTCTTCCCGATAACAATGCCCTTCCCATGGATTGGGAATAATTCGTCGATGATTTCTTTTCGTTCACCCTCGCTTAAAGATTCATCATCTAGTTTTTGGCAGAGATAATGGGTTTTGAGATAAAGTCTCGCTAAAGAAAGATTTGTCGCCGAAAAAGGCCGCGATTCAAGCACGTTCGAAAACATTTCCTGCGATAAAAGCGGATAACGCAAATTCATTTTCGTTTTCATGATTTCAAGTTCTTCGCCAACAAAAGGTGCCTTCCATTTCTTTACCGAAAACATCTCGTTTTCCTTAATGTGTTTTTTCGTCTTCGCGGGACGCCCAACCGCCAAAGTATGGGCTTTAACGCGCCCCGAAACATATGCGCCCGAGCCGACGATGCTTCCTTTTTGAATATTCGCGGTTGAGAAAATCCTCACCCCGGAGCAAATCCAGACGTTATCTTGAATGATTACCTTCCCGAAACTAGCCAAATCGACCGTCAAGTTCGGTCCGATTTGGGTCTTTCTCCCAATCTTGACCTCGGCCAAAGCGCCAAAGCGAGCATTGACGTTAATGAAAACTTTCGAACTCAGTTCCACTCTGCCGATAACCAAATTAAGCCCCCTCCTGATTACCACTCCAAAAGGCAGTTTTGGAAACAAGAGTTTGAGCAAACGACGCGACTTCCACCACTTTCTTTTCACATCAGAACTAGAGAAGAGCCGATTCCATTTTTCGCAAATTTCAGCCGAAACCAAGAAAAGATGCCTTACGCCGGCACTTTCCAAAGATGATGGGTCATTTTCATAAAATCGGCATACATCATCTAATTCGGCTTCGGTGAACTTGAAACGGCGTCTTAAATGCTTTAATTTCTTTCTTGTAGATGCCTCAGTCTTTCGTTTCATCATCGGATCTCCACCTGTGGAATTACCCGCTTTGGAAGTTTGGTAGGGAGAAGAATTCCCTAAAGCTTTTAAGATCGATTGAGCCCGATGGATCAATTGAACCTGCGTCTTATTTTGCTTTTATGCCCAAAACCTACACATTTCGGATTGCGTTTATTATAGGGTGGAACGCCGTTAAAGTCATCCTAAATTTCTGGAAGAAAGCATCGGACCGAAAACCGTAGATTTTGGGCATAAAAGCAAAATAAGACGCAGGTTCAATTGATCCATCGGGCTCAATCGATCTTAAAAGCTTTAGGGAATTCTTCTCCCTACCAAACTTCTAAAGCGGGTAATTCCACAGGTGGAGATC
>CAJOML010000050.1 GCA_905235705.1 uncultured Bacilli bacterium
GGCATCCTCCTTCTTTGTGTTCCTGGACAGAAACATTGTAAGGCCAGATGCCTTTTTGCTTTAGGGATTTTGTCTCACATCATTTGGAATTAAACAAAACTAGTTGTCCCTGACATTGTCAGGCAAACTGGCGAACGCACAAGAGGTTTTGCTTTAATTCGGTCGCCGTAATAATGCGCATAAATTTTCCTTTCGCTAATGGATGACGCTTCTTTTCGTGTGATGAAGGATATCATCGTAGGATTTTATCAATTCCTACTTTTGGCTCGATGGATTCACCTTTACCATGGCAAGGCACTCTAGAGGCATGGCTTAGCGATTGAGGAACAAGACTATATTGCCGCCATTTTTTCCATTTTCTTATCTAGATTCAGATAGATAGCATCGATTAAAAGTCTTTATTTTCCGTCCACCCATCATTTAAAATGATTCCAATTCTTAGGAGGTATATTTTTATGCAAATGAACGGAGGATTCTTCCGTGGCGCCAGAAGCGTTCACGCAATCATAACCGAAATTATCTTTTTCATCGCTGGCGGGGTTTTCGCCGGCATTGGCATCTATCTTTTAATCAAACCTAGCGCATCCGAAAATCCAAATACCGTTTTGGAAATTGTCTTTATCGCCGCGGGAGCCGTGATAATGCTTTTCTCTGCCTTTATGTTTGTCCGTACCATCAAGGCCATTAAGAAACGTAAACCCTTAAGCGAAGAAGAAGTCAAAGCCAACGAAGAGAAATTCCACGCGGGTGAACCCGAAATCGAAAACATGGAAAACACCAAACTCTTCTTCCATTTTGGCGGAAAAATGGGTCAATCCTATTTCGTCGAAGACCAAAACGGCAACAAGAGGTATGAATGCATTCTAAAGAAATACAACCCCGTCGGCGCGAACACCTACGACTTCACCGATATCGACCATAACTTCACCAAAACCCTCAAAATCGGCAAGACCCTCACCCAATATGCCAGCGGGGGAATCATGTTTGCCGGCGATATCTTGTCTAGCCGCTTCAAAATCGATGGGGTCCCCTGCTGGGATTATCTCCGTCAAAGAGGTTATGAAATCAAATGGTATATCTTAGAACGTCCCTTCGCCCGTTATGAGTTATATAAACTTGACAAACTCGTTGCCAAAATCACGCCTTGCAACATCAAAGACCCATTCAACGAATCCAGCATGAACTTGCTTCGTATGGGACAAGGGGCTTTCCGCATCGAGATCTTGGATTGCCGCCTTGAAGATGCCGTCATGGCCGCCTTCATCGCCGCCCGCACCGACATGGTTGAATAATCACGTCTAGACCTAGCCTCATCTTTTTGGCTGGGTCTTTTTATATATAAATAAGGTCGTGCATTATCGGCTTAGATATTCCTCGCAAAAGATAATGGATGGTGAAGGCCCTCTCTTCGTCGCCTTGCACTCCTTCTCTACAAAATAAGATATCAAGGAAATTGGAACGACTAAGATCGCTACTAATCATTATTCCAAGAGGCAATCCTTCGTGAAAGCCTTTTTTGTTACCCTTATCTTTCCTTTTGCTAACAGCAAACCTCGGATCAGACAAAATTGCCTATTTTGTATTTAAAAATACATCTATGCAGTTACCTTCTATGGTAATATTTCAAAAAAGAAAGGGATGCTTACGCATAAAAAAGAATGAAATTTCTACGTTTACTATTCTCCAAATGGGTGGTTTCGGCTTTGCTCTTCATCATCCAAATCGCCATCATCGTTTTAGTTATCGCCCTATTCAATAGCTATTACGGCGTCTTCCAAATCATCACCTCTGTCATCGGAGTGATTGTTTACTTCTTTATCATCAACAAGCGCGAAAATGTCGATTACAAAGTCCCTTGGCTTGTCTTAATTGCCATCTTTCCGTTATTTGGCACGGTCTTCTATCTCCTCTTTGCCAACCGTAAAATGCGAAAGAAAGAAAGTGCTTTGATGAAACGGGTCGTTGATGAAGTCGGCCCATATCTTAATTATGAATATGACCCTGCCACATTAGGCGACCAAAACGATTCGGTTTCTTATTTAATCAATTCCTCTTTCATGCCGCCTTGCTTTAATAACGACGTCAAATATTACCCCGTCGGCGAATTGATGTGGGAAGACATGCTTGAAGAATTAAAGAAAGCCAAGAAATTCATTCTCATGGAATATTTCATCATCGATCCCGGTAAGATGTGGGATTCGATTCATGAGATCCTCGTGGCCAAAGCCAAAGAAGGCGTGAAAGTCCATCTCCTTTACGATGACGTCGGCACCGTCACCATGCTTCCTTCCAGTTATTACAAGAAACTACGCGAAGAAGGTATTGATGCCCATAAATTTAACCCCTTCCGTCCCGTCTTAAGTAGCATCTATAACAACCGAGATCACCGCAAAATCATGGTAATCGATGGTGAAGTTGGCTTTACGGGCGGGATTAACCTAGGCGATGAATACATCAACCAAAACGACCGTTTGGGGCATTGGAAAGACACCGGTATGCGCCTTAAAGGAAGCGCCGTGAATTCCCTTACCGCCTTATTCTTCCTCAACTTCTCGGTTGCCAAAAATAGCTTTGATAATTATGGCGAATATTTGTTGAAAGAGCCCATCAAATATGAAGAGGATGGTTGTATCGTTCCCTTTGGCTGCGGGCCAAAACCCATATACCAGGAACAAGTTGGCGAAAATAATTTCATCAATCTGATTTCTCACGCGAAACGTTATGTTTATATCACCACCCCTTATTTGATTATCGATTACGCTTTGACCAACGCTTTACGTGTCGCTGCTTTACGGGGAGTCGATGTGAGAATCATCACCCCGCATATCCCGGATAAGAAAGTCGTCTTCTCCATGACGAGGACTAGCTACAAGTTTTTGCAAGAAGCCGGCGTTAAAATCTATGAATACACGCCTGGCTTCATCCACGCCAAGATGCTAATCGCCGATGACGAGGTCGCATTTGTCGGCACCATCAACCTCGATTACCGTAGTTTGACCCACCACTTCGAATGCGGTGCCCTCATCTATAAAAACCACATCATCAATGACATCAAAGAAGATTTCGACAAAACCATCGAAGCTTCCGAAGAAAAGACATTGGAGAACTTCAAATTGGGATGGGGATGGAGATTGCTTAACGCCATCTTAACCCCCTTCAAAGCGATGTTCTGATCCTATAATTAAAGAAGCCTTGGAATTCCCAGGGCTTTTTAATTTAGGCAATACGTGAACGCGTTTTCCGAATCTTTTATCAGCAGAAGATTATTCCTCTTTTTTGGTTGTATCTTCTTCTAATGCTTCTTTCTTTTCGCCTTTGGATGCTTTCTTTTCGCTATAGACGTTGACGATGATACTGGTGATTAACGCAACAACGATGATGCCATAAATGCCAAGTGTGACTGAAACGAGCCGCCCAAGCGCATATTTGGCGGTGAAATCGCCAAATCCGATTGTCGTGACGATGGCAAAGCAATACCAAAGAGCATCGCCGAAAGTCGGTATATCAGGTTCGGTGAGAATAAAGATTAACGAAGCAATGACGATGGCGAGAATTAAACCTGATAAGATTTCCTTAACATAGGTTTCTTTCAGAATATGCATAAGGATACCTTCGTGTTTCCGCGCGAAAGCCCCAAAGAAAGAGACCGTGCCTTCAAAAATATAAGTGATGCCGTAAATTGCGATGAATTCGTTCATCGTCGTCGCGCCTTTGGATAATGAATAGAAAATCGAGATTGCCAAAACGGCATGAATCAATGTGCCAATGGCCAAGAAAAGGCGATTTCGTTTTCCCTGCGGAACGATAAAGGCATAGAGGATATTTTTAAGACTCTTCAAAATGCAATAAGATCCCATCGAGATGGCGACGGCCGAAGAGCTTTGGGGAAGGATTAAGAATAAGATGACAAGAACGATTGTTAAAACGATCCAAATGATGGATTCGATGAGATCCTTGATATCTCTTTCTTTCACCCATAAGGCGAAATAGATAATCGCGGATGCAACTAAATAAGCGATCACCAAATATGGGATTGTCGCTTCCATTTGGGAAGGAGCTGAAACAAGCAACAAACCTAGCAAAACAATGAAAATAGCGATGATTTCCTCAATCAAAGCAAGAACATGTGCGCTTTTTTTCGTCATCGGGCTTCCTCTTTTCGTTTTAGATGATTTCAAAGATTCGTGATTCAATATTAATATTGTTAGAAGAAATTATCATCTTCCACTTTCAATTTATCCATAAAGTCAGTCTCACATCGGGCTCATTTTTGTTTGCATAATTCCCTTCCTTCACGTTGGCCCTTATAATTTTGGTAACGGCTAGGAAGGGAAAAGCCATGAAAAACGAAGAAACAAAACCAAGAATAGACTATGACGATTTTTACCCCGTCTTTGAAGCCGAAGAAGATTTTATCTTACTTTTTTCAGAGCAGACTTACGATTTCCTAACACCCAATCTTTCTTCAAAAGACATCGCCCATATCAATCCCCGCCGCTTCTACGATGACAAGCTAAGGGACATGTACGATCATAATTTCGTTCATTTCGATGAAGAATTAAACGAGGACATGTATAACGCTTTAGAGGCATTTCGGCATACACGTGGTGAAGATTTTGCAAAATATGTCGGATTGTGCAGAAGTCCATTTCTTCTTTCAAAAGGCTTCGATGAAGAAGAAATCATCACGATGGCAAAACGTGATTATCTAAATTTCCCAAAGAAAGAAATTCCCGGCTTAAGTTTCGATAACATTCGCGATAACCCTTCTTTCTTGGATGAATTAATCGCCATCGAGATTTCCGAATATGGCCAAGATTATGGAGAAGATTTTTGCTCTCGGAGATGGACCCGTTACGCCAATAAAATCAAAGAAGGCGATAACGGGCTAAATATCTTCGGCGCTTTCATCGATGGAAAATTAGTTGGCTATTGTTATTCCTTTTATAGTCATAACACCGTTTGCATCGATTCGTTGCTTGTTGTTCCCGCTTATCGAAATCGCTATATCGCCACATCTTTGCTTGCGCACGTAGCTTCTAAATTTGGGTGTCTTATCTATCTTCACGCCGCTGAAGAAGAGACGGCAAAACAAATGTATGCAAAGCTAGGATTCGAAATTCTTCTTAGCACTTACGAATATCTTCGTATCGATAAAAAAGATGAATAGGGTATGATCTTTTTCCCAAAAACAGGAGGCAGGTGTATCTAATTTCCGCCTAGTCGAAGGTAATCTCCATAGGCTGGAGCATATCCCCACTCGAATGCTTGGCGATACATTTCTAAAGCCTTGGTTTCGTCGTTAAACTCTTCCTCGGCTAATTTGCCAATCAAATAAAACACGACCCAATTTGCTAACGGAAGGCTCTGTAGATCTTCTAAACCACCTGAAGGGTCTTTTGCAAAGACGATGCCTTTTGCTTTGCAATAATAGATTCCGGCTAAGGCCATAACGTTATGAATATCAAATCCCAGCGTCTCTTGGAAAAGATGCACCGCTTCTTTTTCATCGATATCGATATCACCAAACCCGAATAAGCGAGCAAATCCCATGTACGGGAAAGCTTGATAATAATAAAGCTCGACCAAATCTTTTAATAAAGGTACGCAAAGGCGGAAATCATCGAGCTTGAACCATTCGGTCATTAATTCAAAGGGCTCTTCCAAGAAAGAAAAATCGACATCTTTACTTTCACCAAGGGAAAATAGTCTTACCTTGGATAGTCCATCGCCCAATTTATCGCCTTTATGGTACCAATCAAGGGCAAGGCCCTCCTCTTTTTCCATGACGATTCCAAGTTCATGGAGATAGCCAAGCAGACCAAAAGAAGGCGTATATTCATCATATGCCGCCTGGCAGATGCAACTTGCTCCGTATTCGGCGCTAAGTTCATCGCATAAAAGGTTTGCCCCGCCTCGATATAAAGCCGGTCCATAGCCTTCCTCAAGGCAATGGTATAAATCCTGAAAAACACGATTTTGATGGATTTTTGCAGGGTAAAATCCCTTTTTCAATTCGGAATCGCAATAATAATAAATGGCTGGAATATAATCTTTGTCGATGGCTTTGCGAAGATAATCAAACGTCGCCGCATTAAAGAAAAGATGGGTATCCAATTTAAAATAAAGGCCAAGAATATAGTAAATTCGGGCAATGTCATAGCCCTCGAATTGCTTGGCGATTTGATATGCCTTCTTGGGCTCGTCTTTTAATGTCTCTTCCGCCAAGGCGGCCATAGCCGAAACATCTAAAGCCCCATCTGGATTTTTAAGTTCTTCATATAGGCGCGTCCTATCGCCCCGATATTCGATATCGACATAGCCTTCTTCGGCCAATGAAATATATTCATTTGGATCAGAAGTGACTCTGTGATGATATTTGTAGTTAGCCATTTGAAAAATCCTATGGAATTATTTTAACCTCGCTTCTAATTTGGTAATACAAAAATCCGGGAGTTTAGGGAATCGACAATTAACCTCCCCAAATTGTAAAACTAAACGCAACTTTATAATCGAAAGTCGCATTTAGTCTTTCCTATATAATGTGATCGCCTCTCATTTCACATTTTTACTAGTTTTATATAAATTGTGAATTTTATGGCCAATTGAGCGCGCATCATCCATCGGCATTCGGTGCAACTTTTGCATTTTTGCAATGAGGTTCAAGCCAAATTAAAAAAGGTTCATCGAAACCATTTTCGGTGCACTATGTAGAGTGGCGCCGTTGCACAATTGGAGCGCGATGCGGGATTAGAACCACGACGGTTTTAATGCATAAAAAAGTTTTCTAAATCGTGCTGATTGTTTTCAAATAGCGCTTTCGCTATAATTTTCCTGAACCTAAAAGGAGGCCGAACCATGCCAACCGATATCATCTCTGCCATCCCCAAATTATCTCTGACAAACGACTGCTTAAGTGACGTAAAACAAATCGTCGTTATGTCTAGGCAAATTGCCTATGAAACGCTGAACACCCTCATTCTCCAAAGGAACTGGTTGATTGGGAAACGCATCTACGAAGAAGAACTCAAAGGTGAAAACCGGGCCGAATATGGCGCCAAAATCATCGCCAGCCTTTCGAAATCCCTAACGCTGGAATTTGGCAGGGGGTTTGGGAAAACCAGTTTGTACCAGTTCTATACTTTTTATAAGCTCTACCCAAACATTTTCCACTCGAATGGAAAATCTTCGCTGCTCAGCTGGACCCACTACAAATTTCTGATCACCGTCCTCGACCCCAAGGCCAGGGAGTGGTACGAAAACGAATGCCTCGCGGAACGCTGGAGCGTCCGCGTCCTCCAAAGGAACATCGAGTCGCAGTACTACTTCCGCCTCGTCAAGCCCGGAGAGCCAATCAAAAAGGAAGACTACCCCGCCGTTTCCTATGAGGAGAGCAAGGAACAGTTTGTCAAGAACCCGATGGTCTTCGAATTCCTCGGAATCCCGCAAGAGGCCAAAATCCACGAGGGCAAGCTCGAATCGGCCATCATCGATCATTTGAAGGAATCCCTGCTCGAACTCGGCAAAGGATACGCCTTCGTCGGCAGGCAATATCACGTCGCAACCGAGCGCAAGGACTATTACATCGACCTCGTTTTCTATAACTATATCCTCAATTGCTTCGTCTTGATCGACTTGAAGACCAATGCCCCGACCCACAAGGACATCGGTCAGATGGACATGTACCGCCGAATGTTCGATAAGAGGGTGAAAAAGAAAAGCGATAACCCAACCTTGGGCATCGTCCTTTGCTCGGAGCTCGACGAGGACGTCGTCCGCTACTCCATCCTCGCCGAATCGGAGCAGCTCTTCGTCTCGAAGTACAAACTTTACCTACCTAGTGACGAGGAATTGCGGGCCGAAATCGAAAGGGCCAAAGAACTTTATTATGCCGCGCGCGTCGAGGAGGAAAGCGATGAATAGGCGCGTCAATCCACTCGTTGAGGCCTTAAAAGCGGAGCGGAAACGGCTTGGTTTAACGCAAACGGAGGTCGCCTCGCTTCTAGGAATCCCACAATCCACCATTGGGCGAATCGAAGCCGGAATAATGAGCCCCACTCTCGAAAGCGTCACATCCATCGCCTCCCTATTTGGGAAAAAGATTCTTTTATCCTCTGCCGAAAGAAAAACGGAAGACCCCTATACTCAGTTCCCAATTTTCGAAAGTGCGCGCTTCCTGCTCCGCGATGTAAAGGAAAGCGATCTTTACGACTTGCTGGAAGTCTATAGCGACCCGTTGTCTTGGCCTTATTTCAATTCCGACAACTGCCATGGAGACGATTTCCATTACCTCACGGCTGAGCGGATGCTTCGGGCTATCAAGTTCTGGAATTTCTCCTACCAAAATCGCTACTTCGTTCGGTGGGCAATCGTAGATAGACGCTCGGGGAAGGCAATTGGCACGATCGAGGTCTTTCACAGAAAAGCAGACGAAGAGGCGCCCGAATGCGCCTTGATGCGGCTAGACCTTCGACACGACTACGAGGAAAGCCCCTACGTCACGTCGATTCTCTCCCTCCTCATCGAAGAACTCTATTCGTTATTCGAAACCGAAAACATACTAACGAAAGCATTCGATAAAGATGGTCCGAGGTTTCAATCGCTCATTCACATGGGGTTTGGAGCGAGGTGCGTCTCCATCATCGGAGATAGAAACGAACGGTATACAGGTTACATCTGTAGAAAAAAGGCCGATTTTTCGTAGGCTGACTGTAAGCTAAGAAAATGAAAGTACTCAATAGCATCTAGTGTTTTTACATTTTGGTTCACGATGCGGGTTTTGCTTCTACGTTTATTTTCAGCCGTTTAGACCGTTTTTATCAGTTCACGGCGATTTATAATTCGACCTCCGCCGTTATTGTTTGCCTAAAATCTTCATGCTTTAATCCGCCGTGAATAGGTTTTTAATCCGTTCAAGGCGCTTTATAGGAGACTAACTATTAGAAATCAATAGAAATTTCTCTTCTCGCGACTTCTCCTTGTGAAAGCCGACCTGAAAATCGCGCGAGGCAAGCGCCAGAGC
>CAJOML010000051.1 GCA_905235705.1 uncultured Bacilli bacterium
ACTCGAAGGACCGTAAACAAATCCGCCAAAGCCCTCTTGCAAAACCAAGTTAAAACCATTCAGGTCAATCGTCGCATTAAAGGTTCCAAGGGCAGCAAGAGTCATGTGAGCAAATACATTATTTAGCAAATAGATATCTTGTGTTCCCAAAATAACATTTCCATCTTCCGTTAAAGTGAAAACATCATCAAGGGATTCATAATATTGCCCATTTACTCTCAAAAGATAATTGGGGTTTTCAGCAAGAGCCTCAATATCCTCATCTGTAAAAACATGGTCAATTTCGACTGCTGGCTTCGAAGCTTCAATGGCAGCGTTGCCGATTTCGGTTATTGTTTCCGGAGTATAGGAAGAGCCGTTTTCATCTTTGTATTCAAACGTAACGTTTCCGCCTTTTGAATTGCTAAATTTGGTATATCCACTATCGGAAGCTTCAGTAGTGCTCGTGGAGACGCATAAAGCGCGTCCGATTGAGCCTCCATCTTCTTGGAGAGAGACAGCTGCGGAGGTCGCGTAAACAACATCTAGAACGCCGCCGGCTTTAGCGACGATTTTGCCTTTATCGGCAATAGCATAAGCGGTCTTGCCCCACTCATAGAAGCAATCATAAGGCGTTTCAGTAAGAATCAATTTCCCAAGTTTGTCAAAGTGGTTAACTGAATCAGTTTCAGTATTAATGGTTAAAACCGTTTCGGCTCCATTCGTGCGGATGGAAACATCTCTAATGTCCGAACTATCGCTATGGTCATAAGAAATCGAAGCAAAGTTCTTGTTGAAGCCAACATCGAATCCGACTTTTAAGCCAGACACACTGACTTTAGTTTCGTCACCTTCGCTAGTGATACTTACACCACTTGCGGCATTAGCGACATTCCAAGCATCTTTCTTGGCATAGATGGAGAAAGTTTGGGTAGCAGGCATCGTCTCGGCGGTATAGATCTTCCATAATTCATGGTTCTTGCCTTTAATGCCGCCATCGGAATAGACGACAGTGGATTTGTCGGTCGGGTTAGCGGGATTGAAATCAGAAGTTACGATCGCGAAACGGTTAGCCACCGAGTCCCAAATGATCTCATTGTTATTTACGGGGGTGAGTTTTTCGACGTCATGGCCAATTTCCTTGGCGTCGATGATGGCATCATACATCGTGTGGTTTTCGCCACCGATAATGATATCTTCCCCGGTCTCCTCGTCTTTGATCTTATAGGTAGGATCATTTTCGAGGACGGCCATCTGCGTATTGAGGTTCTTAACGAAAGTCTGGTTTTCAGCCCTCTGCGCGTTATTGACTAGATTAACGAAAGTAGGCACCAAAATGGCAGTTAAAATGCCAATAACGGCGAGGACGATAACCAATTCAACAATCGTGAACCCTTTCTTGTTCTTTTTGTTGAATTTCATATGTAATTCCCCTTTGAGGAAAGTAAAGTTTTTGAATTAATTAAGCGCCAGTAACAGTAACTTTGTAGATGTCGTATCCGCCATAGGTGCCAATTTTAGTTGCAGACTTGCCTTCGGCAAGAGAGGCTTTATTTGTCGCCCATCCATCGTTGAATAGGTAATATCCGCCGCTAGTTGCTCCCCCTTTTTCAACTAATGCAACATCCGCTTGGGCAAAGAATTCGAGCGCAGTTTTGGTTTCATCGGCAACGCGATCAGCAGCATCGGCCGCATAAGCGCTATAAGCATTGGCCAAATTGCTCTTAAGGGCGGCAATCTCAGCATTCTTGGTGACGTTGACAAAGGTCGGGATAAGGATGGCGGATAAGATACCGATAACGCCGATAACGATGACTAATTCGACGATGGTAAAGCCTTTTTTATTATGTTTTTTCATGGTGTTTAAAAATACTCCTAATTTGAATTTTGCAGTTTGAAAGAATATGGAAAACGCGGGCCATTTTAAATCGCCCAAAAATGCGAAAGCCCGCTAAAAATTAATTCCGAAGCTGACAAAGTTCCAAATAGGATTCTGATTTATTCAAATCAAAGGATTTCTCGCTAGTCTGGCTAACGTTATTTGCAAAAGCAAGGCGAAGCGGGGCGCCAAGTTTAGAGGATATCTTCCTTGCATATTTAGAAGCCGCTTTTACGATTTGATTAAACGCCTTTACGGCAGAAATGACGGAAGCGACTAAAGTAACGAAAATCGAAGAGGATTCGAGAATGACGAAAGCCGAAATCCCGACACCATAAACGCTAGCCGAACTTAAGAACGCGGTATGGATATTTTCATAATCGAATTTATCCATGACTTTAAGCAACAACGAAACGATCAATTCATCGTCGGTGATGAAAGGATAGGTGGCGAGTAAGAAGATGAACAAAACCACCTGGGCCACCGTAATGACCGGAGAACGTTTATCCGCGAAACGGGATATAACGACCGAACTTAGAAGCAAGATGATCAGTTCCATAACAAATCTCGCCTATGCGTGATAAGCGATATTTTTATCTTACATAGCCAAAAGAGAATTTCAATGATTTTCGATACACGTGCAACTTATTTTGAAAAACGTCCGAAAAAATCAGTCAGAAACCTTGAAAGGGATGGGTGGCTCAAAACTTAGATTTTAAACAGGACGTGCATAACTTTTATTTGGAAACCAATAAAAAATATGAGCAAAAGATATCAAAAGATTAAAAGTGATTAAAAATTACTTCGTTTTGAATTCAGCAAGAAGTTCTTCGTAGGCCTTTTTCAGTTTGGCCCCGACTTTAGGGAGGTCTCTTTCACAGGCGACTTCATATCCTTTTTCTAAGATTTTCGGATCCTCGCCATGATCTAGAAGACTTTGTAAGGCGGTTTTAAATTCTTCGTTATTTTTACAGAAATGGGCAGAAACCCCATCTTCAAGCCAAGGCTTATATACCCCGATATCGCGAACGACAAGGGGGCAACGCGAGGCTAGCGCCTCCAAAACGACGATACCTTCGGTTTCTTCATAAGATGGGAAGAATAAGGCTTGGGCTTCTGAATATGCGCCTTTGATGACCGGTCCTTTGCAATAGCCTGCCATAATCACGTTACCAGGACGATGTTTGACCGCTTTTAAGATTTTGGTTGAAGTCAAAATATGCTGTAAGGCCCCAAACCAAATGAATTTGATATCGGGGAACGATCTTGCCACTTCGATAAAATCGATGAGGCCTTTCCGCTGGAAAGGAAAGCCAACGCCCATAAAGAATTTCTCGCCTTTTTTAAGTCCGAAACGTTGATAAAAAGCATCAACATATTCTTCTTTCCTTTCATAGGCGGGGATATCGATGCCGTTAGAGATATCGATGACTTTCTTAGCTATCCCATATCCTTCGATGAGATTTTTCGAATAAGGGGTTGGGGTGATAATCAAATCCGCCCGCGAATACATATATTTAAGGTTATGGTCGAATGTCGGCTCCATCAGCTTCCATAGCCTAAATGAATTCCTAAAATCCTCATAAGTGGAATGGCCGTGGACAATAACCGGTATGCCTTTCTTCTTCGCTTTTTTTAAGACACGATGGGATTTGCCAAAATAGGTATTGATATGAGCAATATCATATTCATCTTTCTTATTGATGGTCGTTTCCACCCCTACCTCTTTTAAGGCGGTTAGTTGGTGGGACATGGCTCGACCGATGCCGGAATTACGGATGGTATCCGCGTTTGCGAAATAAATGAGGGTTTTCATGGTATTGATTTTAGCCCATATGAAGAAAAAAACCTATGTTTTCACATAGGCGATTTTCATGATGGTGCCCTCACCCTTAGTCGAAAAGAGGTCTGATCCTTACCATGGATCCGTTCTACCGCTGAACTATGAGGGCGGTATAGCTCTCCTATTTTGGAGCGCTTGTAGATTATAGGGCGAAGGGGACGATGTTTCAATAGTGATTTTTCACTTAAGCGGCACCTTGAGTTTTAATTAGGCTTTCCAATTTTGCCTGCTTTCCGTTATCTCCTCGATCTTAACGGCGAAAGACTTGACCAAGTAGACGGAATACGCCTCCACGATTTAAGCCTTGCTATGTTCTAGGAAAGCTCAAATTTCCTTGCAAATCGCGGTTATCTCACCTTTTTGCAGGGGATTGCCTACCTATGCAAATCTAACGCCCAATCCATCAAAATGTTACCCTGACTTGCCTTAATACCCTTTCTTCCAATAAAGATGATTAGGCAAAAACTTTTCTTCCATCTTTATAAGGAGAAAAAACATATCGCTTATCCCCCACCTACGATTTCACATTTACTCTTTCTATCCCCGGGCACGAGGTGATTTTAACCAAACGAAGAAGATTTATTGTTCCTCGCAAAGAGAACGAAAACGCCAAATAAGAGAGCTGCGACATCATAAAAACGTGGCCTCGTTAATTAGGTCACGTTTAGGGAATTATCTTTTTCTTAGGCGACTTTCTTGGTCACGTTTTCTTTGTAGATGGTCTTGAAATCATCTTTCATCGAAACGACGTGATACCCTTTGTTGGTCCAGTCGGTCTTCAGATCGCTGATTTTGGCATCGGTCAAATAAGAATAATCACGGATGGTATCATCGGCGACAAGCATGAAGGCCTCGGCTGGATAGGGATTGTTCCAGATGGTGTAGTTATGCATCGATTGATCACCACCGCTGTTGCCGAAGCTTAAGACGGGTTGCTTACCGATTTCTTGGGTGATTTGGGCGACTTTGTTGAATTTAAGGTTCTTGATCAATAATTCCGAGGTGCGGAGGATTTCATCATCTTTTTGAAGTTGATAGGAAACCCCAGAGGTTTCGCCTTGGTGAGTGGCTTCGACGCGGACATCCATGCCGATGACGCGGTTAGATGGGATGCCGAGCCCGCTTTTAAGCAAAGGACGGCAAATGAAACGGTCGGAACCGGAGACGACATAGACTTGGAAGTCGTTGTCATTTAAATAATTGACGACTTCCCTCATCGGTTCGTAGAAGGCTTCGCCATAAGTCATATTGTTGAAGGTCGGGATTTCTTTGCCTAAGAAGGTAACGACATATTCCTCAAAACTTTTTAAGGACATACCGGCATACGCTTCGGCGGCAAGACGGGCATGACGCATATCGGTGCCGCTAGGATAGGAGTTGTTTTTCACGCCGGCTCTGATTTCTTGGGCAAAGGCGATTTGTTCTTCGGTTGCCTTATCTTTATAAGTAGGATCATCGAGAACGCGATATTCATACATCACATATTCAAGATAGGTCGGATAAAGTTCGCCATATAAGGTGCCATCCATATCGAAGACGGCGATACGGTCTTCTTTCGGAATGAAATCGCTGCTTCCTTCCTTGGTGATTTTCTTCATATATTCTTTTAACGAAGTCAAGGCTGAAGCGTCTTGATTCCAAGAATCGAATTTGGCTTCGGTGGGATTTGAACTGCCGCAACTAGAAAGCAGGGCAAGCAATGAGAGAGCTAAGATAATCTTTTTCATAAAAGGGTTCCTTTCACGAAGTGAAATATAAAACGATATCTTTTGAGTATCAAGAAAAAATGATAGGTCGCTAGCCTATCATTCTTCTAACGTCCCATATAAATCATAGATAAACGCGTTCTGTATTTTGACTTTGACGATTTCCCCTTCTTCTAATTTCCGGGAAGAAGAGAAATAGATTGCCCCGTCGATATCATCAGGAGCATTCCAATAGCTCCTTAACCGATATTCGCCTTCTTTTTTGCCTTTGCCGATGACTAATCCTTCCATGATTTCGCCGATATGGGTTTTGTTATTGGCGTAGGAGATATGACGTTGGATCTTCATCAATTCATCGGCCCGTCTTTTTTTCGTGGATTCCCTGACTTGATGGGGTAATTTATCGCCAAGGGTGCCTTCTTCCCTTGAATAAGGGAAAACGCCCATATGGTCGAATTTGATTTTCTCCAAAAAGGCGATGGTCTTCTTTTGGTCGACGTTAGTTTCCCCGGGGAAGCCGGCGATTAAAGTGGTCCTTAAGATGGCATCGGGGCAAATCTTTTTGATTTTGAGGAATAATTCTTCCGTTTCTTTCTGTCCGCTGTGGCGACGCATCGCCTTTAATTGTTTCTCCGAGGCGCATTGGACGGGGATATCGAAATAATGGGCGATGACTTTGCTTGAGGCGATTTGCTCAATGAGGCGGTCCTGTATTTCGCTAGGATAAAGATAAAGAAGGCGGATTGAATAAAAGCCGATTTCTTCTAATGCCTGCAACAAATCGCAGATATCAGGTTTATGTCCTGGAAAATCTTTGCCATAAACGGTCGTGTCTTGGCTAATCAAGGAAATTTCCTTGGTGCCATTATCATGAAGCCATTTGGCTTCTTTTAGAATCTCATCAAAAGGACGTGACCTAAATCTTCCCCGGATAAAAGGAATCGCGCAGAAGGCGCAATAATTGTCGCACCCTTCCGAAATCCTTAGATATGCGGCATAAGAAGAAGTCGAGACGACTCTTGATAAAGGATTCATTTGGGCGATGCCTTCTTCTCCCGTTAATTCGCTTAACCTAGCGGCGAGTTCACCATAATCGCGGATAGGGACGATTAAATCGGCTTCGGGGAGGCTACCTTGGAGTTCTTCGTAATAACGCTCGGCAAGGCAACCGACGACAACGAGTTTGGCATGATATTTGGCCATTTCGAAAATCGTGTCGATGGACTCTTTTTTGGCGTCCCCGATAAAGCCACAGGTATTGACGATAATCAAATCGGCTTCCTTTGGGGAAGAGACGATGACAAAGCGGTCCCGCGGGAACATCGCCAAAATCATCTCGGAATCAACGAGGTTTTTGGCGCATCCAAGGGAGACAATCCCTACTTTTTTCATCCGTGGAAACGTCCGGTCGAGACGATAAGGTCCTTTAAGAACCCTAAGCGTTGCTTAAAGGCTTCGAAATCGGCCATCTTCCAAGTCCAGTTACGGTCATCGACGATGCCCGGGACGTTGGTTCTAGCGATGCCATCTAAGCCAAGGATATCTTGCATCGAAAGGATAGCCATGTTGGCAGGCTTCCTCATGCAATAGGTGATCATCCTATCGACGACCGGTCCTAAGACGATACCCATTTTCCCTAAGGCGGCAAGCCATTCGCCTTGTTCTTGTTCGGGAAGAAGGTAGAAATAAGAAAGCATCGTGTCGTTATCGTGGGTATCTAGATAAGCGACCGAATTGACGCGGTTCCAATCGCCTTTATGGACGAGCTCGCAATCATGGAAAGTGAATTGGATGACGTTCATGCCGGGGAAATTATAATGGTCACGGAGTTCTAAGACTTCGGGACGAAGGTCGCCTAAATCCTCGGCGATGATGGATAAATCCGGATATTTGGCAAATAAGGAATCGAATAATTTATAGCCAGGGGCTTCAATCCATTTGCCGTCAATTGCCGTTGGGCAAGAAGAAGGAATCGACCAATAGGTGTCAAATGCCCTGAAGTGATCAAGACGGATGATATCATATAAGGCGGCATTTAAATGGATACGGTTCTCGATGAAGAAGAAATCGGTCTTCTCCAAATAATCCCAGTCATAGATGGGGTTGCCCCAGCGTTGGCCGGTGGCGGAGAAATAATCGGGGGGTACCCCGGCAATGAAATCAGGTTCAAGGGTTTCCTTATTTAATAAGAAGACTTGTTGATTGGCCCAGACGTCGACTGAGTCATAGCCGACATAGAAAGGAACGTCGCCGATGATTTTGATGCCTTTTAATTTGGCATAGGCGTGGATCTTATCCCATTGGCGATATAAAACGAGTTGGATAAAGGTTTCGAATTGGCGTTCGTGTTCTTCTTTTTCAGGAAGGGCAGGACGGGTTTTGATCCAGCCTTTGATTTCTTCCGGCCAGGCATTCCAAGATGAAGGATAGGCACGTTTATACATCATAAAGACGGACCAATCCTTTGCCCAAGGATGAGCTTGCTCAAAGGCGTCGAGTTCTTCTTTTGCGCCTTTGCGTTTGATGAAACGTTCGAAAGCAAGGCGGAGATATTTCATCTTGAAGGCCTTGACTTCATCATAACGGACTTTGTTTTCAAGGGGTTTGACTTCCTCGATTTCATCCAATAAACCCATTTCTAATAGCTCATCAAGGTCGGCGAATTGCTCGTCGATGGCGAAAGAAGAATAGGGCTGGTATGGCGAATTGCCATAGCCAAGGGGGTTAAGGGGAAGGATTTGCCATAGGCCGAATCCAGCCGATTTGATTAAGTCGATGAAAGTGAAGGCGCTTGCGCCGAAATCGCCGATGCCATATTTGCCAGGCAAAGAAGTGACCGATAGCAAGAGGCCGGCTTGTCTAGTTTGTTCCATAGGAATACCTCGATTTGCTTAATTGTAGCACATTCGCGCGCAGGTGAAATGCTTATTCAAAGAAAAGCGGGAATCACCCTACTTCTAGCCCCAATTGTAAAACTAAACGCAACTTTATAGTCGAAAACTGCTTTTAGTTGGAAAATGCCTCGGGCTTGTATATACGATGTTAAAAACTTAAATCAAAAGAACACTAAATATGACCATAGTTTGATGTTTAAAATAAGCAAAGAAGAAAGATAAACTTCAAGTTTGCTGTGGAATAATATCTTGCTTGTGTGAGAGCTTTTTTGTTGTTATGTGGACGAAGTGTAGAAAATATACAGTTCATATTGAAAATGCATTTATTAGCTAATAAAATTAACTGTAGAAAATATACAGTGAGGTATAATCATGCTAAAAAGGATAGAAATTAGGAATGTAAATTCGATTGAAAAGTGTGAAATTAATTTTACAAAAGGGAATTACAAATTCGCAG
>CAJOML010000052.1 GCA_905235705.1 uncultured Bacilli bacterium
GCTCTGGCGCTTGCCTCGCGCGATTTTCAGGTCGGCTTTCACAAGGAGAAGTCGCGAGAAGAGAAATTTCTATTGATTTCTAATAGTTAGTCTCCTATATAGCGGCGACACTGGGGAAGAACCCGGTGGATTCGACAACGACAAGCAAGATGACCCAGATAACCACCCCGAGAACGGACCCGAAAGTGCCGATAAGGGAGATATGGGAGGCCATTTCTTTTTGACGGTCGAAATTGATGCAATAGCCAACGGCGACGGTGGCAGGTGGGACAAGCCAGGTGAAGACCGAAGATTGGACCGTTTCAATGGTGATAAGCATCGGATAACCAACGGCATAGCCAATCCCTTCGACGGCAAAGAGCAAGCCTAAGACGATGGCCGGGGCAAGGAAGACCTTCAAGGCGGTCCAAATCCAAGCATATTTATCGGTCGCGGCGGCTTTGATGGATCCGCCACCTAAGGTGCAGCCGATGGCGAATAAGATGATGGTGGAGCTAAGTCCGCCTAAGGTGTTCGCGGCTTGGTAGAACCAAGGAAGGGTGACGTCGAACCTCCAGAAAGGAACGGGGTTAGCTAAGGCGACTCCCGTATAGGGGTTATTGGTGATGGTTTTGACGCCGGGGATCCCTTGAAGGGCCCAAAGCAATAATCCGGCGAAGGTGGCGATTAAGATGGGGTTAAGGAAGACGCGTTTCAAGATGTCTTTGGTGGAAATGGCTTTGGTCGCGGCTTCGGTTTGTTCGTTGACTTCGTCGCCGCGTTGCTTTTTGCCTTTGCCGAATTTGATGCCGGCAACGACGATATAGGCATAGGAATATAAGAAGACGCGGTAAGCGACGTTCATGATGTTGAAGTAATTACCTGCGTCGGCCCCATAGATGGAAGTGACAAGGGGATAAGCGAAGAAAGTGGTGGAGCCAAAGGCATAAAGAATAGCCAGGACTTCGCGTTTATCTTTGTCTTTGACCCATAAGAAGATGAGTTTGCCGATGTAGATGAAAAGGATATAAAGGACGAAGCCTAGGATAAAGTTGACGATGGCGCCGACCCCTTTGGCGACGGAGAATTCCGACATAAAAGAGCAAAACGCCAAACAGGGCAAGCACACGCCCATGACGAATTTGGTGAGAACCTTGCCGGTCGCATCGGGAAGGAGTTTCTTTTTGGTGAAAAAGAAGCCGAGGGCAATGAAAACGACTGTTTTGACGATGTTGGTCCAAAGGGTTTGGTTGGACATCGCCTTAATCAAATCGTCGCCCATGGTGCTGAAAATGGGGAACATGATTAAATCCTCCTAAATGGTTTCATGTTTTGGATGCTTAATTTTCTAAGTTTGGGAAAAGAAAATCAATAATCAGGAATTAATCGCCAAAGTCCTCTTCTAGACGATATATGGTTTCCTCGACTTCTAGTAGAAGGGCATAGGATTTGTTGAGGCGGTTGAACTCTTCGGCGTTAGTGATGACTTCGTTAAAAGAATATTCTCCTTGCTCGTTGAGGAAGGAAGATAAGCAGAAGTGGGTCCAGTAGTTTCGGTCCTGGCTTAAGGAAGATAATTTATCGAAGAAGGATTTGATATTGGCTAAATGATCATCGAGGAAGAAGGCGAATAAGGGTTCTTTTTTATAGGCAAGCTCAATATATTTGCCATATTCGGTGAAGGATTTAGATGATAGGCTTTTGGCGATTTCCTCGGCAAAAGAGTGGTATTTTGCTTCGATTTTGGCGCAGAAACCATATAAGGATGACTCTAATGCGAAATAGCCATAGGAGAGGGCCCAATATTGGGAAGGGAAAGCGTATTTACGTTCATCTTCATAAGGGCTACCCATTTCCTCTTTGCTTAAGGAAGCGTAAGTCAAGGAAGAGGAAAAAGAGGAGATATCGATATGGCGATAGGCATAATGATGATGTGGGGCGACTTTCTCCAACATGCGGTCATAGATGATATCTAGGCGTTCCCCTTCATTCATCATTTTGAATTCGAGGTCTTCTAATTTGGTTTCCGCGAATGTTTTGCTTTCCGGGTCATAGGCTTCGAAATAGACATCATAGAAGAATTGATGGACGTAATAATTCCTTAAGGCGATGGTCTTAAACAATGAGCCATATAGCTTATCTTTGTCTTTTTGGCTTAAGGAAGCGAATTTGGAAGTTGAGGTATAGGCTCTTATTAATTCGTGGAGGGAAAAGAATTTCATCGGCCTAAGTTCGACCTTGCCTTTGCTCCCCCGTTCGGATTTATAGGCGCATTGGAAAAGATAATCTTCGAGGCGTTGATATTTGAACATTAACTCGAGGTAGCCTTGTTGGATGCTTAATAAAAGAAGATTATCGTTTTCGTCCATGGCTTAAGTATATCCTCCTTTCTTTGTTAGGGGGCATTATGATAGTAAAAATATGGTCCCCTGTTACAATACCCCTAGAGGAAATAAATATGTCCATCTCTTTTAAAAACGATTACGGGCAACTCGCCCATCCTAGAATCTTAGAAGCCTTGGCTCGTTATGGCCAGCAAACCAATATCCCTTATGGCCTTGATTCCCATAGCGAGAATGCCTCTAGGCTTATCCTAGACATCTTCGGTGCGAGGCAAGGGAAGACGTTTTTCTTAGCCGGCGGGACGCAGACCAATATGGTTTTTATTTCTTCCGTCCTTCGTCCTTTCCAAGGGGTCCTTTCTTGCGCCTCAGGTCATATCAATGTCCATGAAACGGCGGCCGTAGAAGGGACGGGGCACAAGATTTATGTCGTGCCGGGGAATGGTGGCAAATTATATCCGCAAGATATCGAAAACGCGGTTAAAGCCAACCTAGATGAACATATGGTCCAAATCAAGATGGTCTATATTTCTAATTCGACCGAGATCGGGACGATTTATAGCAAACAGGAATTATTGGATTTGCGGAAGGCGTGCGATAAATATGGCTTATATCTATTTATCGATGGGGCACGTCTAGGAAGCGCGTTAACAAGCAAGGCAAATGACGTGGAACCTTCTTTATTGGGGAAAGTCGCCGATGCCTTCTATGTCGGAGGCACCAAAAATGGGCTCCTATATGGGGAGGCCCTCGTGATCGTTAATCCCGATCTGCAAACCGATTTCCGTTATCACATCAAACATAAAGGGGCAATGCTAGCCAAGGGATATGGCCTAGGCATTCAATTCGAAGAGGCTTTTAAAGACGGCTTATATTTTGAAATCGCCAAAAAGACGAATGACATGGCTTCTTTATTACGGGAAGGATGTCTTGAACTTGGCTTAGATGTGGGGACATCCCCAACAAACCAAATCTTCATCACCTTCCCAAAAGAAGCGGCAATCGCCTTAATCAATGAATATGGCTGCGAGAAATGGGAAGAAAAAGAAGACAAAATGACAATCCGTTTCGTGACCTCCTTTATGACGACCGAAGAAGAGGTTAAGGAAGCCTTGGTCTACATTAAGAATCTTATAGGCGCTTAAGCGAGCCTGTTTCGATATCGTAAAGCAAAGGGGTGACGTTAACGTCGACGAATTTTTGCCGTAGTTCCTTAGCTACCCCTAAGACATTTAATATCGATGCATGGGTGGGGTCTTTGGTTTGGCCGATATGGGAAGCGATTTGATCAAAGATGCAACAATGTTCCCCGTTTAAGGTGCTGGAGATCGCCCCGCAGCGGGTATGGCCAAGGACGATAAATTCTTTGATATGGAGATGATGATAGGCATAACCGAATGAAGCTTCTTCGCTTTCGCCTAATGTATTCCCGGCTGTGCGGATGACGAAGATGTCGCCGATTTGGACGTTGAAGATATCTTCAGGGATAACCCTAGAATCAGAACAACATAAAAGGGCTACTTCGGGATGTTGGCCATTCTTTGCAAGATCGATTCGCTTTTCCTGATTGAGGGAAGGGTATTGGCTAGCTTGGTTAAGGAGTTTTTCGATGATGTTCATGATGAGAATATTATAGGGATTTGCAATGGAAATGATTGCAATAAGCTGCTTTTTGGAAGGTGAAATCAGAGATGACTTGTTTTCCTAAGAGTTACGTAAATATTTTTAGAGTTGTGCAATATTTTTGCGTGAACCTGAAAAGAACCATAAATAAACAATCGCAGCCTAGTAACCTTGTTTTTGCTAATTTAGAAAGCTCTAATTGGCAAAAATCTTCGGTGAGGCAAAGCTCATAGGGGCTATAATGATGACAGTTTTTAAAATCAGGACTTGGGCAAAAACCATATTAATCCTGAATTTAGCATAGAACCAATTATTCAAAATGGGACGAACGAAGGGAAAAGAATTAAGAAGAAGGACCAAGGAGGAACTTATCCCCTTTCTTGGCGAAAGGGTCAATGCTTTAAACTCCTTTGAAATCGTTAATGAAGAATTTCCGGAAAACGTTCAAGAAATTTTTGAAGCGATCAAAGATAAGAAAATCCGTTATTGGCTTACGTTAAGACGTTATCGGAAAGTCTATTCAACGGTTAAAGAGCACAATGGGTCGGTGCGTCTTTTGATGAAGGCTCTCGACGAACTTGATTATCGTGTGTTTTATTCTCACCCCGATAAAGTCAGCGAAGAAGAACGGAATGGATTCTTAGAAATCACTGGATTAGCCAGAAAATTTAACATTAATGACAACAATCCTTATAAAGAAAAAATCGAGGCCTTGCGCTCCTTTGCGGTGAATTATCAGAAAATTCTCGAGAAATGGAATGTTTATATGGATTTTGTAAGAATTCGCAAATCTATAAGCGCGAATAAGGAATATATTGGGCGGGAGTTAAGGCAAAGATATCTTGATCAAGAAGAGATAGCTAAAGAAAAATTTTCGCTTTTGCGCGGCCCCCTTTATTATCCATTTGATGCCTTGGGAGAGGTAGAACCTCTGATTAGAAGGCAAAACGATTTTATTTTGGCTAAGCTTGCCGAAGACCCGCTTTTTGATAATATCGGCGGGGTTTCCCTTGACCAACAGCAAAGAAGGCAATGGCGTTATCACTTTGCCCGCTGGCAATGGCGAGAAGTGGGCAATTTTGTTGCCTCAAGAGGCTTTGGAGGAAGGTCTTGCCTATTCCGAAGATGGAGATTATACTGGCACACGCGGTGCAGTGCCTACTGTTTATGAGAATGGATACTTTACAGTGGGCATCGAAGTGAATGTGACAACTGAAGTAAACCCTGGTGAAGTTCCTCTTGGGGCTATAAGTGGCAAGTTTACCATAAATGCTGATGGTGACCAAGTGTATTTCTCACAGGGCAATTTGCAATATATTGGCAGCGCGGCTATGCCTTATTGGAAGTTTGCCGAGAACCAGTGGGATTATCTTGGTACTACGACAGGCCAAAACAGTAGTGATCAGAATGTTGACCGCGATCTTTTTGGCTGGGGCACGAGCGGCTGGGACAACGGCAATGTATATTACCAGCCCTACGATTGTGATTATTTGACCGATTGGAATGCCAATGAGTTCGGTTATGGTTATGGTCCTACAGATGGTACGAACTATAATTACGATTTAACTGGCACATTCGCCAATGCCGATTGGGGTGTTTACAATGCCATCAATAATGGCCGCAACACGCCAAACCAATGGCGAACACTGTCTGGGGATGAATGGAATCATGTGATTAACAGCCGTTCCACACCATCGGGCATCCGTTATGCCAAGGGTGTTGTAAATGGCGTGAACGGTGTCATCTTGTTGCCTGATGACTGGAGTGCTTCGGTGTATGCGTTGAATTACACCAATAGAGACGACGCCCCCTACACCATCAATGAGATTAATGCGGAAAGTTGGGCTACGATGGAGACCGCAGGTGCTGTCTTCCTGCCCGCTGCGGGCTACCGTTTCGGGACTTCGGTTTATGGTATGGGCGACAACAGTTACTACTGGTCGAGTTCGCACGACCCGGACAATCTGAGTTACGTGAGGTACTTTGGTTTCGATTCGGTCGACTTGTACGTGAATGAGGGTGGCTTCAACTGTCGCGCCGGTAGTTCGGTGCGGCTTGTTCGCGTTACGGATTAATTCGCTAACCATCTAATCCGCAACAGATGATTAGCATATCCGCCCTTCCGTTCCTTGGGAAAACCTTTGGAGTGGGAGGGCGGTGTTTTCCTGTCGCTCCGCTGGGGCTTTGTTTGGAATTTGTTCTTGTTTGGCAGGGGCTGCATTGCATTTCACCCCTGCTTGCTATCAGCCGTCACCCCGTTCTTGCGAATTTGCAATTCGCAAGCTTTGAGAAGAGAATTTGTAATTCTCATTCATAACTCATCCGCCCTTTCCCCAATCAGACATTTCTTTTGGGGGAAGGGCGGTGCCTTTTGTGGTTTTGCGGCTGCCGTGGTACGACAGCCCTACAGCCCAGCCGTTGTAGGGCTGTCGCATTGACTCGCTTCGCATCGTCGAATCTATCGATTTGCGGCAGCGGAAAAATGGATGGTCGTTTGTGTCCCATAAGCAACAAAAATCAATTATTTTGCAGATTTGTTTCCTGTACTCCACAAATTCTCTACTTTTGCACAGGCAAAGCATAATTCAATACCATCCAATGAATCACCTAATCAAAACCATATTCGTTTTACTTTTAATGCCCCTCTTGGCATTATCTCAAACCCAAGAATACCAAAGCTATCAATCCGCCTTCAAAGCAGCCTACCAAGCCTGCCCCAACATCCCGCAAGGTTTACTCGAAGCTATCTCCTTCACCAACACGCATTGCCATCACCTGACTGATGCCGACTATCATCACGATGGCCCCGATGCCATGCCGCGTGCCTATGGCTTGATGGGATTGGTGAAGGACGGCAAGGGCTATTTCCGTGAGAATCTGTATCTTGTGTCGGAACTTTCGGGCATTTCGGAAGCGGAGATTTTGGAAAGCCCCGAAAAGAATGTCATGGCCTATGCCTTGGCGTTTGAACAATTGGCGAAGGCATCAAAAGCAACTGAAATCAAAGGCTATCTGTCAGTCATCCAGCAACTTTCTGAGCTGCCGATAGGGGAGGAGAAGGACGTCTTCCCGATGCTGTCGATGCTCTATTCGGTGTGCGTTTTCCTTAACGATGCCGACCGCGCTGCGGAATATGGCTTCCTGAAATACGAGATTGACTTGAAAGCGTCATTTCCGGAATACTATGAGCGTCTTTCTGCCCCAAGCCTCAAGATGACAAAGGCTGGCGACTATCCCGCTGCCATCTGGGACCCAGCGCCGCCTTGCAATTGGGAAGAGCGAACGAAAGAGGTGAGCGCGGTGGTCATCCACGACACGGAAGGCTCCTATGCAGGCAGCATCAGCTGGTTCAAGAACTGTGAAGCCCAAGTGTCGGCGCATTATGTAATCCGCTCTGTCGACGGCCAAATCACGCAGATGGTGCGCGAGGCCGACAAGGCCTGGCATGCCCGTACTGCCAACGGTTATACCATTGGTATCGAGCATGAGGGTTATGTCAACAACCCGAGTTATTACACCGAGGCTATGTATCGCTCATCGGCCGATTTGGTGCGTAACATTTGCTCACGCTATGAAACCATCAACGGGCACCGTACTTTCTATCGCGACGTTTTGGACGATGGCACCCAGCTCAACTACGGCGTTCATGACCTTGGCGGCGAAGAAGCATGCACCAAAATCCGTGGCCACCAGCATTATCCCGACCAAACGCACACCGACCCAGGCCCATATTGGAACTGGAATTATTATTACAAACTCATCAACGAAGGAACGTTTGTGACCGTCCTTGAGGGCGAAGAGGGCCGCCTCGACCATCAGAACTATGGCGACGACGAGCGCAAGATTTGGGTGATTCGTGGCGCGGAAGGCTCCATCATACAGTTGGATTTCAGCAGCTTTGCCTTGGAAGATAACTATGATTTCCTTTGGATTTACGACGGCGACAACGTCTATGCCCCGCTTATCGGAAGGTGGAACACTCGCAGTCCGCAGGTGGTGGAGTCGTCGGGCCATGTGATGTGCGTCGAGTTTCGCTCCGACTGTGGCATCACCGAGGCAGGCTGGGAGGCTACGTGGAAGGCTATCGACACGACCCATGTCGACCCTGAGGTTGTCGACCCCGAAGCTGGCGTGTTTCCCAATCCAACCCATGGCAAGTTTACGGTAGCTTCGGACAGGGAAGGCTTCGCCGATGTCGTCGTCACCGATGTTTTCGGCAATGTCATGCTTTCAAGTCGCTTCATGGGTGAGCTTGAAATCGATACAAGCAGTTGGGCTGCTGGCATTTATGTGGTCAACTATGGAGCACCCGGCAGCTTGGGTCGTGTGGTCAAGTTGGTGAAGCTGTAAAGGCGAACTGCAAACAATAATCGGCCACATTTTGCGTTCATCTATGGATTTTTCCTATTTTTGCACCCTATTTCAGAGAGAATGAAACACAATTCCTTTATATGCAAAGCTTTACTGATGGTTTGTGCCATGGTCTGCTCAGTTTTTGCCATGGCGCAGGAGCCTTGCCAAATCAGTAGCAACGTCGAAATGCCTGTGTGCAGTGGCACGGCAGTCACCTTGAGCGTTCCCGACAACTATCTTTACAATTTCGAA
>CAJOML010000053.1 GCA_905235705.1 uncultured Bacilli bacterium
CATTGTATGGATAAGCAAAAGAAGTAGATTAACTTTAGACTAAGTCTAAAAGGAAAACAAAAAACGAGCAAAAACATTGGGAAACTATAGATTTTTGCCGGTTTCCGTTTTAGTGAGGCATCGCCGTTGGCTACTTCAGGAAAACACTACTTTTTTAGAACCAATTAAGGCCGATACCATATTGTTTTGCCATATAAATCTTGTCAAATCGGCCCTCATTTCATCACGTCCTAAAATCTGCTTTTGGAAGTTTTTTGTGGTGATGATGCTATTGGATTCGTGGTCGAAATAACCGACGATCATGCTAAATAATCGCGAAGAGTTTCTCTTGTTTATTAATCCTTGTTTTCTTGGGGCAAAAAGGGGAACTCAAATTTATTGACGTGAATATTGGTATAACGCGACTCCATGCCATGATGGAGATAACAAATGTAAGGTCTGCCTTGCTTCATTTCTATGCGGTAGAGGTTATAGACCCCTTTTCGATAATCTAATCCATCCCCTTGGTCTTCATATAAATACGTCCACGCCCCTTCTTTTTCGCCCCAAAGTAAGGACAAGGTGTGCTCATCATCTTCCAAAGCGACCAACCCGTCTTTTCGGAAATATAGAGGGAGGGTGAGGAGGTCGCAATTCACGATATGGTCGCCTTTTTGATATAAATTCCCCGACTCAACATGGATAAAGTCGGCCGGGAAATAGCCGCCCCGCTTCTGCTCACCTGGGAATAAAGAAGGGATTAATAGCAAATCTTTGCCAAGCATTATCTCGGTGTTCTCGTTAATCAGACGTTCATCGGCAGGATAGTTATAAAGCAAAGGCCGAAGAGGGACGTTACCGTCTTTTTCGGCGAAGAATAGTTCGGTATATAAGGCAGGACGTAGACGGTAACGGAAATGCAGAGCTTTGCGATAAGCCTCTAGATATTGTCCTTTTAGCAAATAAGGCTCCTGGTCCGTTGTCCCTAAGGAGGAATGATTACGGTAAAGGGGATTTAATAACGAGGCATAGGCCCATTTGGATAATAATTCAGGGGTCGCATCCCCGCCAAAGCCACCGATATCAACGCCG
Organism: uncultured Bacilli bacterium; assembly: GCA_905235705.1. Taxonomy (GTDB): domain Bacteria; phylum Bacillota_I; class Bacilli_A; order RFN20; family CAG-826; genus Alloenteromonas. The sequence continues at coordinate 1,072 of CAJOML010000053.1, forward strand.
ATATAGGCTTGCCCCGATAAAGACATATTCATCATTTGGGGAAGGGAGAGGCGGAGATGATCATAAATGGATTGGTTATCCCCTGCCCAAGAGGAAGAATAGGCGGCGGTTCCGGCATATCCTGCCCTTGTTAATTGAAATAATCTCCTCGCAGCGAGTTCAAAGCCTTTGGCCCCGGCTTTCACCATGAAATGTCCATACACGTTATGTGCCTTTTCGTGAAGAGAGCCACCCATGTCCACATCTAAGGGCAATGGACCTTTAAATGATGCCGGTTCGTTCATGTCGTTCCAAATCCCGCCGAATCCCAAATCCAAGAATTCCTTGATATGAGTTGCCCACCAGGTTTGGACTTTTTCATCCAAGAAGGCGGGAAAAACGGAATCCCCGGGCCAGACTTCGTTATGATAGACTTCGCCATTTAAGGTCGAAAAATAACCGTTTTCGATCCCTTCATCATATAGGCGATATCCTTCCTCGGCTTTTACCCCGGCGTCGATAATGGGAATGATGACGATGCCTTCGTCTTTCTTTTGTTTAAGCCAAGAGACAATATCAGGGAACTTAGAGGGATCGACGGTGAAATCCTTGTAATGGTCCATATAGTCGATATCGAGATAAACGACCGATAAAGGAAGCCCCGCCCCGCGATAGCCTTGAATCACCTCGTCGACTTTTTCTTTGCTTGGATAGCTCCAGCGGCTTTGCTGCGCCCCCAAGGCCCAATATGGGCATAATGGATTCCTGCCCGTCAAAGAGGTAAACATAGACACGACCTCATCCATTTTGCCAAAGAAGAAATAATAATCCCCTTCACCTTTGGCAAAGGATATTTTCACCGCGGAAGGATCGGTTTTATTCAAATCGAAATGGGTTCTATAAGTATTATCGAGAAAGACGCCCACCGAGATTTCGGGGTTAAAAAGGATGAAGAAAGGAATGCTTTGATAAAGGGATTTGAAAGTATCGACATGGGCCGAAGGGTCATCGGTGTTCCAGTTAATATAATCATATCCCCGTTTGTCTAGAGGACCGCTTCGTTCCCCTAATCCATATACGGGGGAGCGGGAATGAATCTTTAGACCACCGCCATTAAAGTCACTTTGTTTATTTTTGTGACCTTCTTTTTCGGCAAGGGAAACATCTAAGTCGCCGCTAGTCTCAAAATAGTCTTCGGCTTGAAGGACTTTCTTCCCACCGATAAATACTTCAATGGTTAATGGGTTGCCGATTCTCACTTCGATATCTTGATAAGAAAAGATGACGATATCCTCTTCTTGAACGACTTCCACCCCTTCTTCAATCACTGGATAAGTTTCAACGCACGGGCTTTTCGGGGAAGAATCCTCATAAAAACGAAAGGCACGTGAGGAAATAAACGAAAAGAGATGATGAAGGGAAGGCGAAGAGATTTGATATATGCCTTTTTGCGAAAGAGTAATATCCATGGGCCTATTATAAACCGATAGGAAAATTATCTTAATTCCCTAGCTTGCCCGTTAAAACTTAGTCTAATTGCTCTGCCGGGGTTTTGGCGACTTCTTTGCTCAATTGAGGCACGCTTAATTTCTTTGCATCGTAATAGAAGACGTGGGTGATCATGGCGACATTGTAAGTCACGACGAAGATAACCGAGGAAACAAAGGCAAAGGAGCCGTATAGATATAGGGAAAGCACCCCTACCGCGATTAAGGTGATAAAGCTAGCAATCTCTTTTTGCCCTGAACCTTTAAATGACGAGAACGTGTATAAAAGGGCACCGGGGGCAAGCACCAAGAAAGCGATTGTCGATGAGCTCATCGGGAGCGTGGCGGCGACAACGGGTAAAATCAAAGCGACGAGAACCCCATAGATAAACCATTGATGGGAGCCCATGTTCTTTTCCCTGAGATTGAGGAAGCATAGATATCCGATCCCGGCCGCAAGCAGATATAACCCGGCCGTCAAATTCACCGACCACGTGATATTGGCCGCGCAGGCCAAGACAAGGAAAGGCAAGATGGTTTTGTCTAGGCGCTTGAAATCCTGTGGCTTCTTACCGATGAAATATAAGGCCAAAAGCAAAACTGAGGAGGCGATTTTGCAAGACAAGACAACCGCCATCAAATCGGCAAAGAACCAGAAAGCCATCTCCCCTTCAAGGACAAAAAGGATGAACAAAGAGAGGATAATCAGGCGTAAATAACTGACTTTCCTGCCGGCGACTTTGGCTTGGACAAGAACTAGTATCCAGAGCAAGGTGACGAGAAGTAAACCAAGCGCCATCCCCACGACGAAGACATAAACGCGATAAGGCATAAGCCCGTTCTGGATTCCAAGATGATGGATGAATTCGGTTGGATTGCTATCGCTCGTCGTCCCTTGGTAAGTGGGTGTTCCATCGCTCAAGGAAAGGACGACCCCGCTTCTAGGATCAGAGCCGTTAACTTCAAGCACGTGCTTTTGCAAATGCGAGGAGAACAAATTGCCATAAGGTTGGACATAGGCTTGCATCGAGGTCCCTTCGCTTAAATCATAACGGAGTTCATAATCGCGGTCATAAGGGAGAACCAAGACAGGCGCGCCTTTGATATCCATGATGGTCAAATCCAAACCTTGGGCTTCCCCATAGGCGGTTAATGTCTTCGTCTTTCCTTCAATGCTCATCACTTCTTGATTGGCTTTTTTATCAACCAAGGTGTATTTGCCACCTTTCAAAGTGATATAGGCGAATTGCGATGAAGGGGCGAAGGCCTCTTCCTCACTCAATTCATAAAGACAATGTAGATAAAGTTCGGGGAAATGTTCGTGGGCGAATAAGATAACCGGGTTACCGGCTGAGCTTTTTTGCCCTTCCATATATCCTCCACCGAAAAGGATGGGGCGGAGCGTTTCGATCCCGAAATCGATAATCGCGTCTTTCTTATCGGCGAGTTCGGGATGGGAAGAACTCCATTGTAAAATGGTCTCACGTAATAATTGAACGAGGCTATTGATCCCTTTTCTTTCAAGTATTTTTAAGATGACGGGTTGGAGATATTCCATGAATTCGAATTCGTTATGGGCAACCTCTAAAAGCATCCCATAAAGTATACGAATACGGAGGTTCAACTCCATGTTGTAATAAGTCGTGACCCCGCGTTTGGATAAGCTTTCCTGGATACGGCCATATTTCGCGGCAAATTGGGAATCGAATTCCCCGCCGGTTAATTGTTTATCGATGCCATAATGGCAATAATTCCATTCGGCCGGGACGAATTGGGGGATAAAGTCGGAGGCACCGACGACGTTGAAGATGTTGTCATAATCGGTAACGTAATCGGTTTCCTTGTCCTTCCAAACCGGGCGTGGGGCGGCAAAGGTATAGCAATATACATCGAATTTGCTTAAGGTGCGCGAATCATTTAAGTTCGCCGAAACCAAATTGGCGACAGCCCCGGCGCGGGAATACCCCGAAATCCAGACTTTGATGGGATGATTTAATTCCTGCTGGCCAATGTAGGAAAGGACGCGGTCGGTGACAAGGGTCGCCGCTTCGTCAAAGCCGCGATGACGGAAGCCCGCATCCAAGGTCAAATTGGATTGCCATTCGTTTTTATAATTGCCACCGCGAATCCCAACCGCGATTAATTCATAGGTCTCATCGCCTTTTGAGATGGTCTTATGCCCAATTGCCGAACCTACCGTATAAATGGAGGTTTCTTTTAGATAATCGTCGACACGTATATCATAAAATCCGCAATCTTCGAAATAAGAATACAAGGCCCCGCTTCCGAAGGTTTCGCTCGGTTCAATCGATTCGCTGGGCATTTCTTCGTATAAATGGAAGGCCGATAAAGCCAAGCCAATGGATTGTTTTGCAAGGTAATTAGAATAAGTTGTCGAAGGAGCAAAGAAACAATCATCGGAATAAAGGCAACGGAAAATCTCCGAATCCCCCTTTCCCGAATAATCGACCAAAACATCGACATATTCACCTTCGTGTGCAAGTTTTGGAGAAGTAACGGCATGGGTTGAAGTAACATCCGCCGTTTCAGTCGCCGAAAAAGAAAGGCTTGGGCAAAGTCCGAACAAAGTTAAGCCGGCAAGAAGGAATCCGATTCGTTTCATATTCAATTATTATATCGAAAACAGATTTCTTGTGTAGGCGCGTAAAACAAAACATCAAAACGCCGCAAACGTGTCCATGATACGGGGAATCAAAGGAAGGAACCACACGAAGGCATAAAGGAAATAACAAATGGCACCGCTTCTTGTGTTGTAATGCTTTCCTGAAGGCTTATAGAAGAGGAAGAAGGGAATCAGGAAAACATAAAAGGCATGGGTGGAAGCAAAGCCAAGAAGAATCCTTGATATTAACGATCCATTCGTTGCCGATAGTAGCGATCGCGTTAGGTAATGCCTGCAGCAAAATCACCGACCACAACGTTTGATTAGAAGATAATCCAAGCGCACGTGCGCCTTCTTCTTGTTTTTTATCGGCGCTGTTTCGCCCCGTCTATTCTTGATAGTGACGCGGATTGGAATGGAGTCTCGTTCCGGTCGGTCCTTCGCGTTGCTTCGGGTTTTTCTTTCTCGTCGCCGCTGCCTTATGCCGAACGTCAAATAATTCATTAGCATCAACAGAATAAGTACGTAACAAAAGAAGAATCTTTTCATAAGACATTTCTGATTCGCCTTTTTCTATATGAGTAATAACCGATTTATGAGAATAGCCAAGAGATTTAGCTAGTTCTGCTTGGGTTATTCCACGGCCTTTTCTAAACGTTTTAATTCTCGCCCCAATTGTTTCCTTAGGCATAGAGTTCACTTGCACTAAAATTGTTATAATAAAACCAGAAAAACGGAGCCTCGCCGACACTCAGTGATTAATGGTGGACAGGGGCTCTTTTATTTTCCAAGCACCTTTGCTTGCATAACATCGCACCATTTATTCCACTTGATATCGTATTCCTCTTTGGAGACGATTCGTTTTAGAAGATCGATTGGGGAGAGAAGGACCTGCTTTTTGCACTCTTTTACACATGCTCTATACATATCCCAATTCAATTCGTCTTCATCCCACATTAGCGGCACGGTCTCTAGTCCTAAAAGCAAGGCGGCGACCAAGCGGGTATGCCCATCTGTTATGATGATTTCGCCGTCTAAAAGTTTAATTGGCACTGGTTCAAAGTTAGTAAAATCATTCGGATCAAGCCAACTCATGACAGCATCCAGCTTTTCTTTGGAAATGTATAGTTGGGAAGGCTGCAAATCTTTTATTTTCATTAATTCAGCGACCATATCTATCTTAGGTAATTAGTTTATAAAACAGCAATTAAATATATAAGTTATTACATATGCTATCATATGTTTATCATTGGTTCGTTTGCTTGTTTTCTTCGATTATTTTCTGGCAATAATCTTTCAGTGGCAAAATATCTTTAATTGCCGTATTCCATACTTCATCAAAAAGAATTGTCCCATATCCATGTACAATTCTATCCCTCATTCCTTTAATGTTTTTCCAAGGGACATTTCCGTACTCCTTTATAAAATTTGGTTCAAATCTTTTGGCAAGCTCCCCTATCTGTAAAAGATTAAAGCACAGGACGTCTTTGATCATCTCGCTTGAATCGAATTCTTGTTTTGATAATCCGGCTACCGTTTCGTCGATTCTTTCACAATGTTTAATCATACTGAGCAATAAACCTTTTTCTTTTACCGTTAGCATAATTTAATAAGATCCTTCCTTAATTGTTCTTCAAAATATTCATCCATCTCAGAGCCAATAAAAACTAGGTCAACATCCTTTCCCAGCGCTTGCACGAGTTCTTCTTTCAAATTGGCTTGATCAAAGAAAGATTGGACGTCACCACGCTCACAATAAATGTCGACATCGCTATTATTATTAGCTTCACCTCTTGCATAACTACCAAATAAATAAATTTCATTTATATGATACTTTTTAAAAACCGGAAAAGTGCGTTCCTTGATTTGCTTGATTGTCAAAACATCAGGACTAACATCTTTTTCAATAAGTGTGACTAGGTAACGATTTTTGTTTCTCGTATTTTTCAGCTTTTGGATAACGATAGAGTTATCTTTTCTGATTCGAAGCGGAAACATCTGATATGTCTCTTTATTAAAATCATTAATATATTGTTTCTGATTAAATGCCATATTAGCTCCTATCATGCATATGCTATCATATGTTTTAAATATATTCACTGCATTCTTTAATAGAAAAACGCCCAAAGACCAAAACCATATTTGGAATAGCTATCCTTGCACCAATCAATCCACCTTTTGACCCCATCATCATAAGGCTTGGGTAGAAAGTCATATTGATAGGGTCGGAAATCACTTCCTTCAACGCATTAAAATCCGCATCTTCCATCTCCCTTAAATCAAGTGCTGCGTTTCCAAAACCGTTTTCATCATGAATTACCCCTATGAGCAAATCAAAACACAAACGAAGACCATCGAATTGTCTTGTTTACCATGCATGGGGCCATGCCTGCGCGAACGGACGCATTAAACGCATTTTATAGGCGCGATTGCATTTAGTCTGGCAAAGAGCCTCTTGCATCCAAATGGCGGCAGACACTACCACACCAAGTCATTTTAGTTTTAACTGCTTAAGATAAGCCTTATGTCCCTCACTTACTCGGTAAGACTCCACTGCTTTTTGTATCGCCTTATTGTGAACGATTGAATCGAATCTACGCTCCTCAATCGCCTTGATGAACGGGTCATAATTCTTCGCTAGCCCCGTGGCCAAATACCAAGCAATCATCATCTGGACATAATAATCATCAAGTTTCACTTCCGCGACTTTCCGAAGGTGGTTTTCTCGGAAATCTTCTCCGAGATAATAATTCATCAAGCACTTCACCGCGTACCTCACTCGGTAGATCTCATCGCTTTTCAGCCATCGATAGATTTCTATGATCAATTTTTCCTTGTGCTGATGGAGATGCTTATTGCAAATCGAATCGCATACGGACCAATTCGTGACAAAAGGAAGAAATGCATCGACGTAAGAAATAAATTCACCATAATCCTTCATATTCGAAAGGATGCAGGCATGCAGCAGATATTCTTCGTGATAACGATGCGGCAATTCCCTCAAGAAGTCTTCCCTCGTTTCTACGCTTAGTTCTTTCGCGTATTTCTTAATCATAGGAAGACGTACACCGATGAAGGTGGATTCGTCCAGATTCGGAATTAAGGGCAATGTGAAATCGCGGTATTTTTGATCCGCCTGCGACAATAAGTATTCTTGGATGTCTACCATGCTTAGGGCTATTGTAGCAAAAAACATCCATTTGCTGTTATATCCTGAATTTGGGAATGTGAATTCTCAAAGTAAATTCCTGTTTTAGCCAAAATCGGGATTTTAGTCTGATAAGTTATAATTAAATCTCCTGTAGGCAAAGGAGGTTTTATTTTA
>CAJOML010000054.1 GCA_905235705.1 uncultured Bacilli bacterium
GTTCCCCAGACATCACACGTCTGACGACTTGGATCTTATACGATTCCAGATATTCATTTCTATTCATGAAAAATCCTCCATGTCTAGGAGGATAATTCAAAGGGTTCGATGGTTCGAGTCTGGAAATCTTTTACGCTTACAAAAATACACTCATAATGGTAAAAATCAGCCAAAAATGGCAGAAAAAAAGGACTTTGTGGTGCAAAATCCTTATTTTTAAGTTATGGCGCGCCCGAACCGACTCGAACGGTTGACCCACAGCTTAGAAGGCTGTTGCTCTATCCAACTGAGCTACGGGCGCAGCGGGCTTATTATACCCATTTTAAGAAAAGAGGTTAATCTTTCTTGTGTAAAACTTCATATAAGGAAGTCGCCACATCCAATGGCAATACCTGCGAAAGTTCCTCAATTGAGGCACCAGCGAGTTCTTCTTGGCTCGGATATCTTCGCCTTAACGCCTCTTCACGCTTCCCGCCGATCCCTTTGACCTCATCGAAAAGGGAACGGAACATCGACTTGGAACGTTTTTGCTGATGGAAAGAGATGGCAAAGCGATGGACTTCGTCTTGCATCCTCATCAGCAAGAAAAACAATGCGCTTGTCTTATCAAGCGGATATGTTTGGCCGTTTCTATCGATTAACCCTTCGGTTTGATGACGGTCATTTTTATATAAGCCGAAGACGGGGATATCTACGCCCACCGCTTCTAGGCCTTCTAAGGTGGCATGGACTTGGGTGATGCCGCCATCGGTTAAAATCAAATCGGGATATTCGGCCCCTTCTTCTTTTAAGCGCCCATATCGACGCGAAACGACTTCCACCATCGAATGGTAATCATCCCCCGCCACATCTTCATCCAATTTGAATTTACGGTACATCTTCTTGGCTTTTTCGCCATTGATGAAGCAAACCATCGCCCCTACCGCGTCAGAACCTTGCAAATGGGAATTATCGAATAATTCAATCCGGTACGGGGTTGCTATCCCAAGTAGACAACCCAGTTCATCTAATAACGAAGCCTTATCATCTTCTAGACGGGACGAGAGGAAGCTCGCATCAAGGGAATTGGCCGCGTTGATGGTGGCTAAAGAAAGTAAATCCAGCATTCTTCCTTCTTGCGGGATGACCAGTTTCACTTCCGGATATAAAGAAGATAATTCTTCTTCAAGTCCGTCGATTCTAGCCACGATGAGGGAAGGCAAAGGACGCGAGGCATAATATTGGAGGATCAATTCCACCGCGTCTTCATTGTCTTTGCCAAATAAAGGATAGGTGAATGCTTTCTTTCCTAGCATCATGCCATTACGGTATGTCAGCAATGCCAGACAAATATAACCATCCCGGCTCGCATAGGCGAAGATATCATAATCTTTATGATTCCCCAGCAATTCGACCTTTTGTTTATCCTTGATATGGGCAATCGCGTCGAGTTGCTTTTTCTTTTCCCCGGCGAGTTCGAAATCCAATCTCTCGGCGGCTTCTTCCATATCTTTCCTTAATTTGGCAAGGATATCCCGATCATCCCCACGGAGAAACCCCTTAATCGAATCGTTGACCGTGGCGGATTCAGACGGGTCGACATCGAAAATACAAGGGGCAAGGCAATTGCCCATCGAATAATAGATACAGGCCCTTTTGGGGATGTTACGGCATTTTCTCGTCGGGTAAATCGAATTGAGCAAAGAAATCGTTTCATATGCCGAGGAGCATAAAGGATGGCATTCTATTGATTATTCAATAGTTTCCAACCTCACGCTTCTTTCGGATGAAATTCTGGATTTTGCAAATGATCTTTAGGGCGATATAAGGATAATGGCTATCATCCATCAGCATGATGTTATAACGCGGATAATGGGTTTGGATGAGGTTCATTTCCAAAATGAAGGCCTCTTTATCCGAGCCGACCAAGATGGTCTCGAAATGATCGACGTGAGATACCATCGCCGCGACTTTCCCTTCCTGAGGGCGAAGGAAATATTGGGAAACCCTCTTATAAAGGTCTTTGGCTTTGCCGATATAGATGATTTTATCTTCGGCGTCTTTCATTTGATAAACGCCGGGAGAATGAGGCAAAGCTTCGATTAAACGAGCGATTTTCTCTGTCATTTTAGATGCACCACGGTTGCCCCCGAGCCTCCTTCTTGAGGTCCGGCGAGTTCGAATGATTCGACGATTTTCTTATGGGCTTTTAGATAATCATGGGTGGCTTTCCGAAGCGCCCCCGAACCAAAGCCATGGATGATGCGGACGCGTTTAAAGCCGGATAAAATGCAGCCATCGATATAATGGTCAAGCTTAGTTAAGGCTTCTTCGACCCTCATCCCGATGAGGTTACATTCTAAGCCGATCCCTTTTTGCGAGCCTAGGGTATCCAAAAAAGCGCCGACTTCTTTTTTCTCCGATTTAATCGGGGCGAGAAGCTTTTTATGTCTTAAGCCGGAAATATCGCATTCGAAATCCATTGAGCCATCGATGGGGGAGATTTTCGCCCTTGAGCCAGTCATGCTTGCGATTTTCCCTTCGAGTCCATAAGCGGCATATTCGACTTCGTCGCCGATTTCAAAATGGCTATCATCGGTTTTTTCTTCCTCGATTTGCCCAAGATTTGATAATTTGCTTCTTACCTTCATCGCTTCATGAAGCTTGATGTCGGGATTAGACAATTCCTTGATTAAGGCGTTGACCTCTTCTTTGACCGAGGCAAGATAGGCTTCTTTTTCCTCTTCCAAAGAGGCATTGAATTTATCTTTGACCCGGGCGAAATTATCTTTATCGATTTTTAATCGCCTCGAAGCTTGCTTAAGGTCTTCTTCTTTTTGTTTTAATTCTTCCTGGAGGGCTTCGTTTTCTTTTTGTAGACGGGTTAATTTCTTAATCGCTTCCGAGACCGCCCCCTGGCCCCCTTTTCTGATTTTGGCATTTGCCTCTTCGAGGATTTCTTTTTGTAGCCCAAAACGGGAGGCCGCCATTAAGCCATAGGATTCGCCAGGGCTACCGAAACGCAATTTATAAGTCGGGAGTAACTTCTCTTCGTCATAAATCAAAGAGGCATTATCGAAAGCAGGGTTCTCCAAGGCTAGAGCCTTCAATCCCTCAAAATGGGAAGAGACCAAGACATAGGCGTGTTTATTTTGTAGATAATGCAAAGTGGCAATGGCCAAGGCTTCCCCTTCTTTGGGCGAAGTGCCGGTCCCGATTTCATCTAAGAAGACGATATCTTTGCCACCGGCTTTGGCGCATATTTGCGAAATCGAGGCGATATGTCCTGAGAAAGTCGATAGATTATCTTCGAGGGATTGGTTATCCCCGATGTCGGCATAAACATGTTTGAAATAAGGGATCATCCCGCCTTCTAGGGCAAGGCAAGGGATCGCCATTTCAAATAGGAGGATATTGACGGCAAGGGTTTTCAAAGCCACCGTTTTCCCGCCGGCATTAGGTCCGGAAAGGACCACCACTTTCGCCCCTTTCCGTAAGATAAAATCATTGGGGACGGCTTTGTCTTGATCTAAAAGAGGATGCCTTGCCCCCGGCAAAAATAGCGATCCGTCTTCTGAGATCGATGCCAAATGTCCATTACAAGCAAAACCGAATTCGGCTTTGGCTTGGGCGATATCTAGTTTAATCGCCCCCTCTAATAAGGCTAGGCAATCTTCATAACGGGTATCGACTTTTCCCGAAAGCATGAATAGCAAAGCCGAGATTTCTTCTTTTTCCTTGACTTCGAGTTCGGCGATTTCGTTTTGCAAAAGGAGCAATTCCTCGGGCTCGATAAAAGCCGTGTTCTCGGAAGAAGATAAATCGATGAGGATGCCTTTGACTTTGTTTTTATAAGAGATACCAACGGGGAGGACATAATGGCCATCGCGGAAAGCGACGCTGCCGGAAGATAGATAAGTGGCATAACGCTTCACCAGGGTTGGCAAAATCGAGCTCGTTTCTTGTTTTTTACGGGCGATCTCACGCCGAATGGATTTTAGTTTGGGGGAAGCGTTATCATAAATCCTTCCTTCCGGATCGATGATTTTGCTAATGCTAGAGGCAACTTCTTCCAAGTCAGGCAAAGACAAGATAAAGTCTTTCGCCTCGTTATCTTCATCTAGTTCGCTGGCTTTGGCTTTGGCGTGTTCTAAATCTTCGATTAAGCGCGATAGGCTTAATAAATCGAGCTCTTCCATCTTGCCCCCTTTATGGGCAAGGGAAAGGCCATAGGTAATATCTTTGCCATCCCCGAAATGAAGGTGGCCTAGACTTGATGAAAGCAAAATAAAAGAAGCTTCGAAAGATAAGGCGGATGGCAGTTCCTTCTCGCTGTAGATAAGGCCTTTTTCGATATTTCTTTTGGAAGGCTCTAGATAGGCGAAAGAAGAAACCAAATTTAGGATTTTATCGATTTCTAAAATGACGTTAATGGAACGCATACAAGCCTATTATAGGCTTTTCATCGCCTTTGAAGGAGATTATCATTACTTTATGGCCGCTTCCCCGCTAGTTTTTACCCTTGATGAAAGCCAATTTAACTCTTTTTTATCTTCCTTCTTGCCCTTTAAGGAAGACAACAATAACCCTTACTGCGTTTTCTTTGGCCATTATAACGACTCTTCCATCACCCTTTATGCCTTAAAAAAAGGAAAAGCAAAACTTGTTATCGCAGGCCAAGATCAAGATGAAGTCGCCTTTGCTTTAGGCTATAAGGAAACGAAAAAAGATTCCGCTTATCCAATGCCTTGCTGGGGGCAAATCGGATCAGATGAAGTCGGGACTGGCGATTTTTTTGGCCCCGTGATCGTGACTTCTTCTTATGTTAAGCCTAGCCAAATCAAGCGATTAAAAGAACTTGGGGTCACCGATTCGAAGCTACTAAGCGATGAGAAAATTCTCTCTTTAGGTCCTATTTTGATTCAGGAATTCGATTATTCCTCTTTGACTTTGGATATCCCTAAATATAATGAGGTCCATCAGCAAAATAACCTCAATAAAATCAAGGCCATCATGCATAACCAAGTCCTCTTAAATCTAAAAAGAAGGCACCCAAAAGCGATGGTTTGCATCGACCAATTCGCCCCTGAAAAGACTTATTATTCTTATTTAAAAGGCGAGAAGGAAATCGTAACTGACATCGTCTTTTCGACAAAAGGGGAACTCGCTTTCCCTTCCGTCGCCTTAGCCTCTACAATTGCTAGATATTCTTTTTTACGGAAAATGAAACAAAAAGAAGAAGAACTTGGCTTGGCAATCCCTTTAGGAGCTGGGCCAAAAGTCGATGAATTCGCCTTGAAAATGGCAAAAGAAAAGGGCATCGAAGCCCTTGATGATCTTTGCAAAAAAGATTTTAAGAATTATAAGAAATTAGTCGAGCTGCTCTAAGATTTCCTTAAAATAAGAAGGAAGAGGTGCCTCAAATGACATCTCTTTTTTCGTTCTCGGATGGGTCAAGGTCAGTCGATATGCATGGAGAAGTTGTCCTTTATCGTAGATTTTACGGTTTCCCCTTCCATAAGTTGGGTCGCCGATGACAGGATGGCCGATATAATCCATATGAACCCTGATTTGATGGGTCCTTCCCGTTAATAAGGTGCAATCGACCAAAGTGACTTGGGCTTTTGGGAAACGTTTTTCGACATGGATAAAGGTAATCGCCTCTTTTCCTTTTAAATCGACTTTCAATTTGGTCCGTTCGCGGCTGTCTCTACCGATGGGGGCATCGATTTTGGCGTCATCTTCGACGATGATGCCGTTAACCAAGGCTTTATATTCGCGGTGCATCAAGTGGGTCGAAAGTTGCTCACTTAAAGAAGCGAAAGCCAGCTCGGTTTTGGCAATCGCAAGTAAACCGGAAGTATCCTTATCGATACGGTGAACGATGCCAGGACGCGAATTATCCCCTACTGCTATCCCCCTTGCGATTAAAGCGTTCGCTAGCGTTCCATCGGGATGGCCGTTGCCAGGATGGACCAATAAGCCGGCCTCTTTATTGATGATGAGGATATCCTCGTCTTCATAAATGACATCAAGGGGGATATCTTCGCCTTTTAAGGAAGATGGGGTCTTGCTTTCGGCAATCTCAAAAACCATCCCTTCTTCGACTTTTAAGGAAGATTTGATCTTAAAAGTTGAGGAAACACGGCCTTCCTCAATCGCCTCTTTGGCCTTCGAACGGGAAATAAATAAGCCCGAAGCGAATAAGGCTTCGTCAAGACGCTTGCCAGAAAGGGAAGAATCAATCGTTAGCTTCATTTTCTTCTCCTGCTTTTTCTTGTGGCTTTTCTTTTAATCTAGGATCGACTTCAAGGCTACGGTCGCGGTGCTTAATCGCATCGATGATCATATAGACGATGAGTAGGATTACGCCAATCACCAAATAGGCATCGGCCAAATTAAAGGTGGCGAATGGATTGAGGAAGCTAGAAGGCTTAGATGGCCCTCCGCCTAGATAAAATTGCATGAAGTCGATGACCCCATCAAACCCGGTCGTGCCACTCCAATAAAAAGCCCGGTCAATCAAATTCCCAATCGCCCCGGCAAACATCAGCATCGCAATAACGGAAGCGAATTTATTAAATTTTTTCCGTTTATAAATCCAATAGCCTAGGATCACTCCTGACATGATCAAGGAAATCGAAATATTCAAAACCCGACCCCAAACGCCTTCGATTTTTAAGCCGAAGGCGATGCCGGTATTATAGGAAAGGGTGATATACCAAAAGTTGGGGATGACTTCGTTTAAGACTCCTTTTTTGCAACTATTTTGGACAATCCACTTGGTCACGATATCGATGATGAAAAGTAGTGCGGCCCCAGCAAGGAAATAGGCAAAAGGATGAATCTTTTTTAAGTACTTCTTCATTTTGTTAATACCTTTTGGCAACGTGGGCAAACCCCTTCCCCGTTAACTTCGACTAGATGATCGTGATTACGGCAACGTGGGCATAAAGGAAGGACGGATTTGCTAACCTCGGCCTTGTTTTCTTTTCCAAGTTCAAGCTCCATCGAAGCGACCATATAGACGCGGCGAAGATCATCTTCCTCCATTTCTTTAAGGTGGTCATAGACTTCTTTGGAGGAGATGGTTAATTTGGCATCGGCTTCATTCGAAGAGCCGATTAAGCCACTCGCCCTGGCCGTCTCTAATTCTTTTAATAGCAAGTCGCGGCTAAGCTTAAAGAGCTCGAATTCATCTTTGAGGTTATCGCCGAATTCATGGCTAGGCTTAGGCATATCTTCAAGCTGAACGGATTCTTTTTTCGCTAGAGGCATATAGGAATAAACCTCTTCGCAAGTGAAGGGAATAATGGGGTTAAGCAATAAGACAAGGGTCTTGCAAACGCGGTAGAAGACTTCGACGATTGCCTCCCTGCGAGAGCTAGAACCATCGCAATAAAGGATGTCTTTGGCCATATCCATATAGAAAGAAGATAAGTCGCCAGAGACGAAGGAAGTCACCGCGTCGATGACGCCACGGAAAGAATAAGACTCGTAGCAAGAGAGGGCTTTGTTCTTCGTGTCTTCGAGTTCTTTAAGGATATAGGTATCAACCACCGAGAAGGAAACCTCTTTTTCTTCATAACCATTTAAATTGGAAAGGAGGAAACGGAAGCTATTCCTGATCTTACGGTAATTATCGATGACCATCGAAAGGATGGACTCGCCAAGTCTAGCATCGGCTTGATAATCGACTGAGCCAACCCAAAGGCGAAGCACATCGGCCCCATAGGTCGAGATAATCTTATTGGGGTCGATGCCGTTCCCGGAAGATTTTGACATCTTTTGCCAGGATTCATCCATGACGAAGCCGTGGGTTAAGACTTCTTTAAAAGGGGCAACCCCGCTAGTCGCATAAGAGACGATCAAAGAAGAATTGAACCATCCGCGATATTGGTCGTTGCCTTCCAAATACAAATCGGCGGGATAGCCAAGTCCCCTTTCGACCATAACCCCATTCCAAGATGAGCCTGAATCGAACCAAACATCCATGATGTCTTTTTCTTTGGTGAAATTGTTAGAAGGGGATTTTGGATTGCTATACCCTTCGGGGAGAAGGTCTTTGGCAACGCGCTCAAACCAAACGTTGGAGCCATATTGCCTAAACAAAGAAGAGATATGGTCAAAGACTTCTTTTTCGATGATGGGTGAGCCGTCTTCGTTATAAATGATAGGGATGGGAACGCCCCAAACGCGTTGACGGGAAATACACCAATCGGCGCGGTCTTTGATCATATTCTCCATCTTGGTTTCGCCCCAAGAAGGATACCATTTGACCTTATGGACTTCGTTTAATAGCCCATCGCGAATGGGCGAAATGGAACAGAACCACTGCGGGGTGGCGCGGAAGATGATCGGTTTCTTCGTCCGCCAATCATGGGGATAGGAATGGGTGATCGTTTCTTTTTGGAGGATCCGTCCTTCGCTTTCTAACTTTTCGAGGACTTTTGTATTGACCTCTTCATAGAAAAGGCCATCGATGAAATCGCCTTCGAAGGTATGATAAACACCATATTTATCGACCAAAGACTGGGGATGGATACCGTATTTGGCGCAGACATTGAAGTCGTCTAAGCCATGGTCGGAGTCGGTATGGACGCAGCCTGAACCCGCTTCATCGGAAACGAAGGCGGCATTCATGACCAAACTATCCTTATCAGGATAAATCGTTTGATGGCAGATGATGCCTTCGAGTTCGCGTCCTTTGAACGATTTGATTAATTTGGTCGGCTTAAAGCCTAATTTAAGGCCAAGCTCTTCCTCTTTTGAGGCGAGGAAAACGAATTTCCCTTTGGCGGTCTCGAATAACCCATATTCGAAATCGGGATTTAAAGTCACGCCTTGGTTAGAAGGAAGGGTCCAAGGGGTGGTCGTCCAAATGATGAATGAAGTGTCGTTATCTAGTAACCCTTTGCCGTCTTTGACCTGGACGGGGACAAAGCAAGTGGTCGCCGGGGCATCGGCATATTCGACTTCCGCCTCGGCCAGGGCGGATTCGCTTGACCAAGACCAATAAATGGGCTTAAGGCCTTTGAAAATCAACCCTTTCAAAGCCATCGTCGCGAAAGCGTCGATTTGACGCGCCTCATATTCATGAAGCAAAGTCAGATAAGGATGATCATAATCCCCAAGGCAGCCTAAACGGAGGATTTGGGCTTTTTGCCTTTCGACTTGGCTATAGGCGTAATCTTCGCAGATTTTACGGAATTCGGGGATGGGGGTGGTTTTGCGGTTGACGCCGCTTTTGGTGACTTTGACTTCGATAGGGAGGCCATGGGTATCCCAGCCAAAGACAAAAGGGGTATGGTAACCGGCCATATTCTTATAACGGATGACGATGTCTTTTAAGGTGCGGTTAAGGGCATGCCCGCAGTGCATGTCCCCGTTTGCATATGGAGGGCCGTCATGCAAAGCGAAGCTAGGGCAATCGATACGGTTTTGGTTCATCTTCCCGTATAAATCGATTTGTTTCCATTTTTCAATCGTCTTCGGCTCTTTTTCGGCTAATCCGGCCCGCATGGGGAAGGGGGTAAAGGGCATGTTCAACGTGTCTTTATAATTCATAAGGCCTCCTAAAATAAATAAAACGTCCTTGTTTGCTTCAAGGACGCCTTTTTGACGCGGTACCACCTTGATTCCTAAAGAGGTCTTTAGGCTCTTAGTTTTTCCTATTAACGCTAGGGACGGGCCCCCTACTGATTCTTTCGAAGGCCATGCTCGGAAGTGATATCCTCCCCACATACCTTTTCTCAGCTTCGGCAAGGCTCTCTGTCGTGCGGGGGAGGCGTTGTCTTCGTCAACGCAGGATAACTTTAATCTTTCTTAAAAGAAAGGACAAGATAAATAAGTTTTCTTATTCTTCCCCATCATCGAAGATGTCTTTGGAGAGGAAGTCGGGAAGGACGTTCTCGCCAAGATCGCTTTCTTCTTCTTCGTGGGGAGAAAGATGATGGTCGTCCTCATTTGGGGAAAGCAACGAATCGCGGTCGAATCCGCTGGGGGAAGTTTTCGGATGGGTATCGAAGGTCGGGACATAAGTGAAATCGAATTCTTTGGTGAAATCACTTGCGATGACCGAGACGAGTAAGCGGTCGCCCAAATTGGCATTTAAGGAAACGCCGAATTTGACGTCGATATTGTTGCCGGCTTGCTCAATGATGCGGTTAACGCTGGACAGCGATGGCG
>CAJOML010000055.1 GCA_905235705.1 uncultured Bacilli bacterium
AAAGTCAAGGGGAGACGCTTCGGGACTTTCGGACGGAAAGGGTGGTCAGGCGGGCTTCCCATCAAGCCTTCCTCGGATAAGAAGCGATAGAACCGATATAAACTCGAGATTCGCCTTGCCACCGTCGTCGCGGCGCGGGCTTCTTGGTCTTGCTTTTCGGCAAAATCGGTCAAATCATATGTTTCAAGGTCGTTTGTATCGAGCTTTTCGGGAAAATAGGCGGAAAAAAGAGCGAGGTCGGACTCATAAGCCTCGATGCTTTTCTCCGATAATCCCTTTTCGACGCGGAGATAGGTGAAATATCTTTCTTTCGCTTCACTAAGTTCCATCTTTTTTGATTTCCGAAAGTCGCATCAGCTTGGGTTTATCCATTTTCCGGTTCAAATCTTCGATGAGCAATTTGGTTTTGTCCATCTTCTCATATTCTTCATAATTCCAAAGCGACATTTGGACTTCTTCTTTCTTGGGGTCGACGAGTTTTTCCAAAGTCACCCCGATAAGACGGACATCCATCTTTTCATAGAAGGCTTTATATAGGCGCTTGGCTTCGGTGAATATGACATCTTCGTCATTGGTCGAATTTAATAGAGTCGCCCGCTTGCTATGGGTTTTGAAAGAGGTATCTTTGACCTGCAAGGTCACGGTATAGCCTTTTTTCCTTTCTTTTTTGGCTCTGCTCGATAATTCGTTGCATACATTGATGAGGAAGGGTTCGACTTCTTCTAAGCCTTGGCAATCCCGCGGCAGCGTCGATGACACCCCAACCGATTTTGGGTCGAACGGATTGGTGTCGATGACATTATCCCCTCCGCCTAAGACCCAAGTCTTCGCGGTGAAATAGAATTTCCCGAGCAATTTCATCAAGTTCGGGTCGTCTACTTTCGCTTTCGCGGCGAAATCGCCGATACTGAGGATGCCAATTTCCCGGAGGCGAGGCGAGGTCTTCTTCCCTATCCCCCAAAAAGATTCGATGGGAAGGGGATAAAGGATTTTTTCGATGTCTTTTTTGCGGATGATGGTGACGCCCATGGGCTTTTTTAAATCGCTGCCCATCTTCGCCATCCATTTTGTCGGGGCGATGCCAATCGAACAAGGCAAACCCATCTCTTTGAATAATTTTTGCTGGAGATCATGGCAATAGGCGATAGGATCCACTCCCTTGGTGAGGACTTTGCTCATATCCGCGTAGCATTCATCGACGGATGCCACCTCGATTAAAGGGGTGATTTGACGGATTAAAGAGAAAAAAGATTCGGACAAGACGTGATAATAAGAAAAATGAGGTTCGACGATGATGGCTTGGGGGCAAAGTTTTAAAGCCTGAAAGGTCGGCTGTCCTGAATGAACGCCATATTTTCTGGCTTCATAAGAACAAGTCGAGACGATTCCGCTTCGTCCGACATGGCCGATAATCAAAGGCTTTCCCTTCAAAGATGGGTCACGAAGCGTCTCCGCGGTGGCGAAGAATGCATTTAAATCCACGTGCATGATGACGGCCATAGATAAATTATATTTCTTTTTGTCCTAGGACAAAACCAGGGGTTATTTTCCTAGGACGGATTTGGCTAAATCGAGGACTTGGGATGGAAGCAAACCGAATTCGGCGAGCTGT
The DNA here is from genome assembly GCA_905235705.1 of uncultured Bacilli bacterium. Taxonomy (GTDB): domain Bacteria; phylum Bacillota_I; class Bacilli_A; order RFN20; family CAG-826; genus Alloenteromonas. The sequence goes on from CAJOML010000055.1 coordinate 1,613, forward strand.
TGTTCGTATTTACCTTGCCCAACGAATTCATTGGAGATGGCGCGGATAAATAACTTTCCTTGATATCCATATTCCCCAAGGGCGCTGGAAAGGGTTTCGGCAAAGCCGTTCCTTGTCCCGTAGGCATCATAAATGATGAGGTTTTCGTATTTAAGTAGAGGCAAAACGTTATCTTTTTGGAAAGGGAAAAGATAGACGGGATCGATTAACTCGGCATCAAGGAAGTTCTTTTCTAAAAGCTTCAATAATTCTTTTTCCTTCGGGCCGACGGCGACGATGGCTAATTTCTTCGCGTGGGTGCGGCCTTCGTAACGGAAGCGAAGATAAGGCAATTCATTGGCTGGGGGTTCGTGACGTTCATCGACGAGTTCGCGGGGGCAACGGATGATGAAAACGCCCTTCTTATCGAAACTTTGGGCAAGTAATTGCCTAGCGATGGCTTTATCGGCGGCCATCGCCAAGGTGACTCCGGGAATCCCTTTAAGGAAGGCTTCGTCATAGATGCCTTGATGGGTATTGCCGAGCTTTCCATCTAAGCAAGCCCGGTCCAAAATGATGGTCATATTGGATTTTAACCTTGCGCAGTCATGGAAAAGTTCATCGTAAGCTCTTTGCAAAAATGTCGAATAAATCGAGACAATCGGGTGAAATCCTTCTAAGGAAAGGGCGCCAGCAAAGGTCAGCGCATGTTCTTCGGCAATGCCGAAATCGATGCAGCGAGTCGGGAAAAGGGCAAAGGATTTTTCTAGTCCTGACCCTTTAAGGGTCGAAGCCGAGATTAAGCGCGTCTCCGATCGATTTTCCAAAGCGGAATGGATCAGATCGGCATAATAATGGGACCAAGACATTAAGCCGGGATGTTCTGCTTTTGGGCGCCCCGTGCCGATATGGAAAGGGGTCGTCGAATGCCAATAGCCGATTTGATCGCTCTCGCTATAGGGATAGCCTTTTCCTTTGATGGTACGGAAATGGACGATGATAGGTCTAGAGGAGTTTTTGGCCCTTCTTAAGGCCTTTTCAATCTTAAAAAGATTGTGGCCGTCGAATGGACCGATATAGGAAAAGCCGAGATTATCGAACATGTTTTCGCCGATCAAATGACGTTTGAACCAATTCTTTATCCGGTAAAGCACGCCGTTAAAAGACTTCCTAAATTTGGATTCGTCTTCGCCTTCCCGCATCTTTTCTTTGATTGAGATATAAGCCCTGGAAGTGGAGACGGAGCGGAAGAAACGGCTTAAGCCGCCTTTAGGTTGGGTAATCGACATATCGTTATCGTTTAAAACGATAATCGCACGTGATTTCCTTTGTCCTAGGTCGTTTAAAGCCTCGAAGGCCAAGCCGTTTGCGATGGAGGCGTCACCGATTAAGCCGATGATTTCGTATTTTTCTTTTCGTTCATCGCGGGCATAGCTAAACGCGGAGACGGCCGAGATCGAGGTGGAAGAATGCCCCGCTTCATAGGGGTCAAAGGGGGATTCGTCGCGTTTTTGGAAACATGAGGTTTTGCCGATGTCACCGAGGTTTTCAAGGCTTCTTCCCGTCAAAATCTTATGGGCGTAGGCTTGATGTCCGACATCGAAGATGAGCTTATCTTTGGGTAAATCAAAGACACGGTGAAGGGCGATTGTTAGTTCGACGACGCCAAGGTTGGATGAAAGATGGCCGCCATAATCGGCGCACGTCTTAATGATTTGTTCGCGCAAGGCGGCGGCGAGTAAGGCACATTCGGCGTAATCCAAAGATTTTATCGCGTCATGATCGGCGATTACGCGGCTAAGGATTTCGGACTTCGGGTCTATCTTATCCATAACTAATAATTAACCAAAAATATACTAATTCTTGGTTGTCTCCTTAAGGAGTTCTTCGGCCTTTTGTAATTCAAACCCTAATTCTTCGGTGAGTTTTTTGCCTTCGACATATAAATCCAGGGTTTGCTGCAAAGGAAGGACTTCGTGCTCGATCTTATCCACGATTTCGGTTAGACGTGCGAGCTTTTCTTCGTATGTTTTTTCGCCCGGCATTTATTTTTCCTCCTTTGCGATGACTTCGCTTTCCATTATACCACCGCTTAATTCGGTCTTGATGCGACTTCCTATTTTGATTTGGCCTAAGGCGGTGACGGCTTTGCCGTTTTCGTCATATGTAATCGAATATCCGCGACCTAGGACCCCTTTGGGGTTTAGGGTTTCAAGCTTTTCGCCTAGGCGTTGCCTTTGGGCGTTTAATGTTTCAAGGCGATGAGAGTAGCCTAGTTTCAGGCAATCGCCTAGTTGGCTGACTTTCTCCTCTTTATCGCGATAAATCGCCTCAGGAGAAGCGAAAAAGGGGCGGAGGCTCAGATACTCGAGTTTTTGCTTAAAACCTCTTAGCGAGGATTCTAGGGCCTTTTTCAGGCGGTATGAGGAATCGTCTAAGAAGGCATAGATTTCCTCCTTATCGGGAACCGCGGCAATCGCGGCTGCGGTTGGGGTGGAGACGCGTTTATCGGAGACAAAATCGATCAAGGTCGTGTCGATTTCGTGTCCAACGCAGGAAATAAAGGGAATCGGCAAAGACGAGGCGAAGCGGACCAACTGCTCATCGTTAAACGCGGAGAGATCTTCTTTTGCCCCGCCTCCCCTACCGAGGATGATGAGGTCGGGCTTAAGGGCAATGGCTTTCTTAAGGGCTTCGATTAAGGCTTGAGGTGCGCCTTCCCCCTGAACCAAAGAAGGGATTTGAAGCAAATTGACGAGGGGCCACCGCAAATTGATGTTATGGACGATATCGACCATTCCCGCCGAACCGCTTCCGGCGATGATGGCGATGGATTTGGGAAATCGGGGGAGAGGTTTTTTCCGCGAAGGGTCAAATAGACCCTCGGCCTGAAGTTTGGCTTTCAGTCTTTCTAAGCGAAGAAGCTCTTCCCCTTGCCCGGCGAGATGGAGGCTACTAGCCACGAATTGATAAGAGCCCCTGGCTGGGTAGACGCCGATGCGACCTCTAGCCTCGATTAGGTCACCTTCCTTTGGAAAATAACGGAGGCTTCGCGCTTCCGAAGCCCACATCACGCATGAAATCAAGGATTGCCCGTCTTTGAGGCTGAAATAGCAATGACCGCTAGGATAAAGCCGGAAAGAGGAGACTTCGCCGATGATGTATAGGCGAGAAAGAAAAGGATCGCCTTCAAGGGTGTTCTTAATCAGCAACGAGACTTCAGATACACTGAGGGGGCGGTCCATGAATTGCTCCTTAGGCGAGGACGTTATCTAAAATGGCATTAACGAATTTGGCGTCTTTGGGTTCTAAATAGGTTTTGGCTTGCTTGATGGCGACGTCGATAATGACGGCCTTATCGGACTTTTCTTCAAGGAAGAAGCGATGAGTATAGGCAAGTAAAAGGATGGCCAGCTCGACGCGGTTAAGGCGGTCGAAGGTCCATTTTCTCATGTTCGCGTTGAAGACTTCGACTTCCTCGTGATAATGGGCAAGCGTCTTGATCAGGGCTTCCTTGACGAAGGGGTCGCAATCTTCATAAGGCATTTCCGAAAGGGAGGAGATGATTTCCTCGACATTGACGGGTTGCTTGATCGCGATTTGGGTAAGGGCGTCGAAAATGGCGATTAAAGCGATGCGCTCCATCGCGTTTCTTCCCCCGTTGGGGTCAAGCAATCCGTCTTCTAAGTTTTTTTCGTCTTCCATCAAGAGTCCCCCTCTGGGCAGGCTATTCTATCATTCCCGTCTAAGACGGTCTAGTGTTTGCCTTCCTCCTTTAGGGCTTTTTGGGTTTTATAAGCGAAAATCAGGTTGGCGACGTTTACGGCGATGAAGATGAGGTGGATCGCTAAGCCTAGATAAAAGGCCCAAACCGGCATTGCCTTATAAATGAAAATCCCGTAGATCGTGTCGGCGACAAACAAAGCTAGCGAAAGATAAAGGAGCCACCACTTTCCCTTAGCCGCATAGGCGGAAAGGAACAAGAAAGCGATGACGATGACGATGCCGATGACCCAAAGATAGACGAGTTGGAGATAATGGTCGAGGCCGCGAATCAAAAAGAAGGACAGCAGAAAGGCCAAGTTTGCATCGGCATAGCCGATAAATGTGCTAAGTAAAGAGATAAGGGTGAACAAAAAAGGCCCTAAGCAAAGCTTTTGGTAAATACGAAGATATTTATCGGCGATGGATTTATCCATGTTATTTGCGGCGATGGACCTCGATTTTGATTTCGGGGATAACCCCGTCGGTGGCCAAGGCGATGTCTTCGGCTAATTGCTTTTGCACGGCCGCGCACTTTTCCACGGTCGAACCGAGTTCTTCAATGACGAGCTTAAGGAAAATCTTGATGCCGCCGCTTCTAGGTAAGACGACGCGGATGGAATCAGGATAAGAAAGCAACGCTTCTAAGGCCGGTGATTTTTTCGAACGCAGGAGCTTTTTCCGGGGTGCTCCCTTTAAACAGACGCCTTCGATTTTATCGAGGGAAATCAAAGCTAAGGAGGCAATCGCGTTTTTGGAAATGCCGATCTTGCCAAGTCCTGAACGGTTATCGATGATCAAGGCTTCTGCTTTGGTCATTTGAGAAATCCCTCCACTTTCGCTTCAAGCGAGTCGACATCGAAACCGAATGCTTTGATGACGTCTTTATCCTTACCGGAAGCGCCAAAGGTGTCAATGCCGATGTTATGTTTGGCATATTTTGCCCAGCCGAGTGTCGAGCCCATTTCAATGGAAACGCGTTTTTCATAAGGCAAGACGAAGAGCTTATCGGCTTTGCTTTGGTCGATGCGTTCTAAGCAAGGAAGGGAGAAGACGCAGACGCCGTCTAGCCCTTTCGCGACCTCGATGGCGCTAGAGACTTCGCTACCTGTGGCAAGCAAAGCCAATTTCGCCGTTTTCGGGGTGCCATAGACCAAATATGCGCCTTGATCGACTAAATCGACATCGGTTTTTTCCAGTTGCGGCAAGTTTTGGCGGGAAAGGATCAATGCACTTGGGCCTTCATCGTCATTAATCGCGCTTAGATAAGAGCCGATGACTTCTTTGAAGTCGGCAGGACGATAAACCCTCAAATTGGGAATCGCCCTCAGCATCGGGTATTGGTCGATGGGCTGATGGGTTGGGCCGTCTTCCCCTACCGCGATCGAGTCATGGGTAAGGATGAAAAGGGTATGGGCGTGTTGCAAAGCGGCCATCCTCAAGGCCGGTTTTAGATAATCGGAGAAAACAAAGAAGGTGGCGCAATAAGGGAGGACCCCGCCATGAAGCGCCATGCCATTGCAGCAAGAAGCCATCGCGAATTCGCGGATCCCGAAATGGAGATCGCGACTTTTCCCGTTCTCGGGGGTATAAATCCCTTCGCCTTCGATATTGGTCATGGTTGAGCCGGCAACATCGGCCGAGCCACCCATGATAGAAGGCATTTGTCTATGCAAAGCATTTAAGATTTTCCCTGAGGCGGCTCGCGTCGACATCATCTTTTCGGGGATTTCGACGTCAACGCTTTCGATTGGCTTAGGATTAAGGCATTCCATGAAGGAAGCATAGGCCGCGGGGTCAGATTGTTTTAATTGGTCTAATTTCTCTTGATAGGCTTGGTAGGCCGCTAAGCCCCTGGAAGCAAAGGGCTTAAAGTCGTCATAAACTTCGGCGGGAACGGTAAATTCAGGATAACTAACGCCATAGAAGGCTTTAGCCTTATCGCCAAGTTCTTTGCCTAAGGGAGAGCCGTGGCAAGTATGGGATCCTTCTTTTTCGGTGCCATAGCCAATGCGGGTATTGACGATGATCAAGGTCGGGAAGCCACTAGATTTCTTGGCTTTGGAGATGGCTTTGGAAATGGCATCGACGTTATTCCCGTCTTTGACTTCGAGGACATTCCAATTCGAAGCGAGGAAGCGCAATTTGACGAATTCATCGAAAGAATCGGTGGTCGGGCCATCAAGGGTGGCTTCATTGGCATCATAGATGAGAATGAGCTTATTGAGCTTGAGGTGGCCAGCCAGGGAAATGGCTTCTTGGGAGACCCCTTCCATCAAGCACCCATCGCCGCAAAGGCAATAGGTGAAATGGTCGATAAACCCAGGATAACGGGCTCTCAGCGATTGTTCCGCTAAGGCGAATCCGACGGCTTGGGCGATGCCTTGGCCCAAAGGTCCGCTCGTGGCATCGACGCCGGGGGTAAGCCCCACTTCAGGGTGACCAGGGGTCAATGAGCCAAGCTGACGGAAAGATTTCATATCATCCATCGAAATGGCATATCCGGCCACGTGCAAAGTGGAATAAAGAAGGGCGCTAGTATGTCCGGCGGAGAGGATAAAGCGGTCACGGTCAAAGAAATCGGGGTGTTTGGGATCGGCTTTGAGGTGGTCGTGATACAAGGCATACATGATCGGGGCCGCATCTAAAGCCATGCCGGGGTGACCCGAGGACGCCTTGTTGATGGTGTCAATGAGTAATGCGCGGATGGCGGCAATCGATTTGTCTGCCCTTGCGTTTTTGGCCATAATCATATCTCCTAGTATATCTTTAGTTTTATTTTAGTAGATTCTATACTTTGTATAGATTATTCATCCACCACTTTAATAGACAAATCTTCAAGTTGCTTTGGGTCAACTTTCTGCGGGGCTTTGGAGGTTGGGTCGGAAGCCTGTAAATTCTTCGGGAACGCAGTCACGTCGCGAATATTATCCGTTCCGCAGAGAATCATCGCGAGACGGTCAAGCCCATAGGCAAGTCCACCATGCGGCGGGGTGCCATAG
>CAJOML010000056.1 GCA_905235705.1 uncultured Bacilli bacterium
AAAGGAGACAGCCTCTTGGGACGATATCGATATTACCAATCTCCAAGTGGGATTTGACGCAGGCAAAAACGCCAAAATCAAATCGGTTGCCTACGTGGGGAGTGGAAACCCTCAAGATGTAGTTATTCGTACTAATAGTGCAAACACAAATTTGACTATCAATGGTTATGTTGATGAAAATGATCCAACTATAGGTGATACAGTTAAGCACTATGGTGCTGTTGGTTCTTTGAATATCATTGCTGTTGCAAATGCTTCATATCATGAATTCGGCCAAGTTGCGTTTGCTGAAATTAAAACAGGACGTATTGTTCTTGAAAGTAAATCTGAAGTTGAACATATTCACTTAACAGCAACTGATGGTAATTTCGTTGACATTACTGTTGCTAAAGCAAATGATGTTGAAATGCCTGAATTCTCAAGAGATCCAGTTGAAATTCCTGCTGAAGGTAAACTTGTAGTTGCCCTTCAAGACGGTACTGATAAAGATGATGCTAAAGATTATGTATGGTTAACAGCTGTTGGTATTTATGAACAAGTTGTTGTATCTGACCAAAAAGAAAGTTTAACAGCAGAAGGTGCTAATAATTCATACGCTGCTGCATCTAATGATCAAGAAAAGAAAGATACTGCTCAACAAATCGCTAATAACATTTCAGTTGAAGTTGGCGGTGACACTTATACAGTAAAAGCTGAAAAAACATCATCTGGTTGGGATTATGTTCTTGTTGACGAAGACAAACAAGTTTCTGAAGAATATTCAGTTTCTGGAACTCCAGTTGTTAATGTATCAACAGATGAAGAAACTGCAATAACAACTACAACCGTTACTGTTAGCGTTGTTGATGCAAATGAAGCTCCTGTTACTTCAGCAACTTCAGCTATTGAAAATGGTTCAGACAAGGCTGAAGAAAAGAGCAAGTATGTTGCTGAATTAATCTCAAATGATGCTGAACTTCGTGAATTCTTAGCTGGTACTAAACAAAAAGGTAAATTAGCTAATAATATTTCTAATCCTACTGTTGAAACAAAATCTACAAGATATGTTTATGCAAATGGTAGAAATGTTGAATTAGACCTTGCAGGATTTACACTTGATGGTTATGAAATTTGCATTGATGATGGTAGCACTTTAAAACTTACCGGTAACGGCACGATTAACCTTGATGATGAAGAACCTATTTGTATTTCAAATGGTAATTTGATTCTTGCCGGCGTAACTATCACTTCCGCTGTTAAATCGAGCGGTAACGTATTATTCTGTAATGATAACGAAGACAAATCTCCTCTTGCTTTCCACTTGACGGTTGCTGATGGTACCGTTAATACAGTTTCTAATTCTGGTCGTGGCGGAAGTGCCATTATGGCTTTAGCGTATTATGGCGATGTTAATTTGACAATATCAGGAGAAGAAAAACACACAGGTAAATTGATCGTTAATACTACAGAATCTTATACAAATGGCGTATTCAGGTGCTATCAAGGTGCCGCAACAGGCTTCATTTCTATGAATGGATTTGAAATTGATTGTTCTGCGGCTGATAACAATATGTCCAATGGAACAGGCGAATATCATATCAGTAATTTGACCGGTGGTTTTTCAGATGACGTTACAGAATGGTGCGAAACAGGGTACATGACCAAGCTTGATAATTCTATTGGTAGATACATCATGGTTCCTCTTGCAGAAGAAGACGCTAATTTCAAAGTAGTAAAAGAGGATGGAACAACTATTTACCTTGCAGGTAGCATTTATCAAGCAATGGCAAATGCCGAAGAAAATTCGACAATTGTTTTGCTTAAGAATATCAATGTTACTGATGCCGCATGGAATGCCCCGGGCGTTGGTGCCGAAAAGTTTACCATTGATATGAACGGTAAAACCATTAGTGGTAAAGAAGTAAGCATTAAGAGAAAATCAATTCAAAATCCCGATAACGTTTCTGCACCTCTTTACATCACAATAAAGAACGGAACAATCAATTCTGAATTTGATTTCTATACTTATACTTATGCAACCGTTGAAAAAGTTAAGTTTATTAATACAACATCCTCTTATGCAAAGGGATTATATCTTAGCTCCACTATCAAAACTAGCACATATGATTGGGCTGAAAAGGGAACCAATTCACTTACTTTAATAGACTGTACTTTTGAAAACAAGAATCTTCAAATCTTTACTTCAAACGAAGGACAAAAAGTAGATTTGACATTAAAAGGTTGTTCTTTCACAAAGACGCAAAACAGTTCGTATGATGTAATCGATATCAATTATTATATGTATGGTGATATAGTGATTGAAGATTGCCGCTTTGATTGTATGTTCAACAATGGCTCCACTTACACATTGGATGTAGGATCTACAGAATCTTCTAACGGCAATAATCCTGTTACTTTAAAACTAAAGAATGTAACAATGAATGCAACAGGATCTGCAACAAAACTTGTTAATAGCGGAATTGCTACTGTAACAGAAGAAGGAACTAACGTTTACACGGTTGGTGGAAACGCTAAAAATTACGACGGAAGTGCAATAGAATAATTCGTACGAACGTTCCCATATTACAAGGAACAAAACATTAACCATCATGTGATGGTGAACTGAAAAACTTAATTAGGGTTATCAGGCCACGCTTGGTAGCCCTTTTATATGTTCAAAAAGCCGCCATGTGTCCATCTCCCTCGGACGCACCCTTCCAGCGCTCCACTCATTATATTGCGCTCTTCCTCCCCCCTTTTTTTGAAGATTATAAGGGAATTAGCTTGGTTGGGTGGTGGATCGTGAGGATGCATTTCCTGTCGCCTTTTTTGCAGCTATATCTTTGGTCGCAGAAATTGCAGATATATGCGAATTGAAAAGGAAAAAGCAACAACTCGCGATGGACTGTTGCATTCAGTTTTTTAATTAACACGATCGTAGTTTTTGCCCTTCCCCAAGGAAGTTGGTATCATAATCGCCGAGGAAATACCTATGGAAGAGATTATCGTCAATTCGCATCTAGCAATTACCCCTAGCGAAGGCTTCCGCCCGATGAGTAAGGAAGAGATTAAGCAAGCTTATGGTCATGACGCCGATATGGTCACCTTTATCGATAAGAAAAATCACCGTATTTTGTCTTTGATGTGGCAAAAGGTGAATAAGGTGATTCTTGCCTTAGCCGGATTAAACGCGATCGCCAGAAATAACCAAAAGGGAATGGCTTCCGCCCAAGCGGAAAATCATTACGAACTCGTTGATTATGTTTTCGATAAGGTAAATGGCTTCCGCCTTGCCGGGTATCGTTATACCTATACTCTCCAAGGGCATCCCCAGGCATCGTTATGTTTCGCCTTTAAATATAAAGGATATATCTACACCTTAAATTGCTATAAACCCAATAACGGGGATATGGAATTCGGGGAATTCCAGGAAACCATCAATTCACTAAGGAAAATCAAATAAAGCCATGGAAGATTTCATTTACTCAACCCCGACGAAGGTCTACTTTGGCAAAGATAAAGAAAACCTTGTCGGTGAAATCGTCGCTACCTATTCGCCGAAAAAGGTCTTGCTTCATTATGGCCAAGGCTCGGTCATCCGTTCGGGATTATTAGGAAGGGTGAAGAAGAGCTTAGAAGAACATTCCATCGCCTATGTCGAACTTGGGGGAGTGGCCCCTAATCCGACTTTGGAAATGGTTAGGCAAGGAATCGCCTTATGCCAAAGCGAAGGCGTTGATTTCGTTTTGGCTGTCGGGGGAGGATCGGTCTTAGATTCAGCCAAGGATATCGCTAACGGGGTAGCTAACCCCGAAGATGACGTCTGGGACTATACTTTAGGTCGCAAAAAGCCTGCAAAAACCTTGCATAAAGGTGCCATTTTGACCTTATCTGCGGCTGGTAGCGAGATGAGCGATTCAGCCGTTATCACCAATAGCGAAACCCATTATAAGAGCGGTTATAACTCCCCTTGCAATCGCTTTGATTTCGCGATCGAAAACCCTGAGCTGACATATTCCGTATCGCCTTATCAAACCGCCTGTGGGGCGGTGGATATCGCAATGCACACGATGGAACGTTATTTTTCTAAAGGCGGGAAAAGCGAGCTTACCGACTCCATCGCCGAGGCGGTGGTGACGACGATTATCCAAATGGGGCGCCGCTGCGTGGAAAACCCATTTGACGAAGAAGCAAGGGCTGATATGATGTGGGCATCGTCTTTGGCCCATAATGGTTTGACTGGATGCGGAAGATTATTAACCATGCCCGTCCATCAACTTGAACATGAATTATCCGGTCTATATCCTTCAGTTTCACATGGTGCAGGGCTAGCCGCCTTATGGCCTTCATGGGCAAGGAAAGTCTATCCATATGCCAAAGATAGATTTATTAAATTCGCCCGTCATATCTGGCACATTGAAACCGCGGATGAAGAAAAGGCCATCCTTGAAGCGATAAAAGCCCAAGAAGATTATTATCTTTCCATTGGCATGCCAATTTCTTTGCCGCCTCTTGGCGTGGGAAAAGAAGATTTACCAAAACTAGCCTTAGCCTGTTCGCGAAACAAAACGCGCGTCATCGACGGCTATTTGCCTCTCGGATATGAAGAAATGCTAGAGATATATGAGGCCGCATTCGGAAATGGAAGATGAATCAAAATAGCGAAGTCATATTAGAAGCGAAGGGGTTAGGGAAAAGCTTTCATCTTTCATCAAGGCAAAGAAAGGAAAGAAAGATTTCCTCGACCAAATTAATTGCCGTCAGCGATTTGGATTTGTGCTTAAAGAAAGGTTCCATCTATGCCCTTTTAGGTCCTAATGGGGCTGGTAAGACAACGACTTTACGGATGCTTGCCACTTTGCTTTCACCTAGCACGGGCAGTATTTATTATCGCGGCGAAGACATATTGACCAATCTTGAGGAATACCGCAAAAAAGTGGGCTTTTTGACTTCCGAACTAAAATTAGATGATTTCTTTACCCCGGATTATACCTTCTCTTATATGTCCGCCTTATATGGCATGTCCAAAGAGGAGACGGAGCAGAGGGAAAAAGAGCTTTTCGATCGTTTTGGGGTAAGCGATTTTGCCTCGACTTCGATTAAAAACCTATCAACGGGGATGAAGCAAAAAGTCTCTCTCGCCGTTTCTATCGCCCATGATCCCGAAATCATCATTTATGATGAACCGACAAATGGTTTGGATATCATGGCTTCCTGCGACGTTGAGGACTTCTTACGTCAATTACGGAAAGAAGGGAAAGCCATCGTCATCTCTACCCATATTTTTTCCCTTATCGAAAAACTCTCTGACGAAGTCGGCATCATCATCGAAGGGAAAAAGATTTTGGAAGGAAAGATGGAGGACGTGACGAAGGATAAAGATTTGGAATCGGTTTTCTTTGACCTTGTGGAGGGAAGAAAATGAGAAACGCGTTGACCATTTTCAAAAAGGAGATGCGTCGTTTCTTCACCGATCGGCGCATGCTTTTGGCGTTATTCCTTCCCGGAATATTGATTTTCGTCCTTTATTCGGTGATGGGGAAATTGATTAATACGGCAATCACGGAAGACCATATCGAAAACACGACATATCGCCTTGCCTATACGGATAATTCCGGAAGCGATAACCCCATCGCTTTGGCTTCTTATCAGGCGTATCTAAGTTCAAGCGATGAGGAAAAGATAAACAAAGCCGAATTTTTTGCGGTGCCGGTTTCTTCGATCGAGGAAACCAAAACCAAAGTCAAATCGGGCGAAATCGATGTCTTCCTTGTTTTCTCCGATAATTTTGAAAATAAGGTGCACGTGCAAGGGGAAAACCCATTAAATACATATCTTTATATTTATTATAACGGGTCCGCCAAAGGCGCCACCCATGCCTATTCCACGATTCTAACCATATCCAATACGGTCTATAAAAACTATGTCATCAACATCGATCAAAAAGGTTTGCCCATCGTCGCTAACCTTGCCGATACCGATTATAACGGGTCACGTCTGCTCTCCATTTTGATCCCCATGCTTACGGTCTCCATCCTCTTCTCTTCGGTGATGGCGATTTGCCCTGATGCGATTGCCGGGGAAAAAGAAAGAGGGACCTTGTCTTCTTTATTGCTTACCCCGGTTAAACGAGGCGAGATCGCCCTAGGCAAAATCTCGGCATTAACCTTAACCGCCATCTTAAGCGGGGCCGTGACTTTTGGCGGGCTGATGGGTGGACTTCCTTCTTTAATGGAAGGGATTAAAGTGAATGTCTATCCTTCATCGATTGCTTTGATGGGGCTTTTGGTTGTCACTTCTTTGATCTTGCTTGTTTCTTTGGGGACTTTAATCTCGGCTTTAGCCAAAACAAGCAAAGAATGCACCGGGTGGCTCGCTCCTTTTGTCGGGGTGGCGATGGCAGCGGGGCTACTGCCTTTAGCCATTAACGTCAATTCCATTGGCTGGGCTTTTGTTCCCATTTTGAATGTCACGGTGGCCATGAATGTGCTTCTTTCATCCGGTTCCATTAGTTTCCTATTTATGGGAATTACGATAGGCGTGAATCTGATTTTGACCTCTTTATTCATCTTATGCGTTGCCCGTTTATTCCATTCCGAACGGTTTATGGTCAAATGATTTTTTGGGCAAAAGAACTCCTCTAATTTGTTGACCCAAACGTTTATGCCTATATAATAGGCACATGAAATTTGCCTACCGCGAAGATGTACGTATCGTCTTATTCGTCCTCTCGGCGATATTTTTCCTTGCCTGCCCGATGTATTTGACGGAATTTTTCTTCCCTACCATTTTGGGCTTAGACGGGCTTCCTTATCTCGTCTTTGCTTTCTTTTGTTTTACCGAAGGCAATATCCTCCTTTATACGGGACTAAAATACGGGAAATTAGAGCCGAAGAAAATTTGCAAATCCATCGCCTCTTACGAAATCGCCATCAACCCGGTTTTCGCTTTGGTGACCATCTTTTTATCGGTGATTTTGCCCCGCGGCGAATATTCTTGGTTTTATTATTTTAACAGTATCCTCACCGTGACTTTGTTCGTGCTTCGCCTCTTCTTTTCCATTTTCTTGTCGAAACTGATGGAAAAAGGAGACGATGGCTATGTCGGAATCAGAAATCATTCCTGGATTGCCGCCTCTTTTTTGGCGGTGGTCGGCAATTATTATGTCCTCTCCGCGATTAAGGCTAGTGGCATCCCTTTATCCGAAATCATCGATAAAGGTCTAGGGGCCATTACCGACTTATTTGCCTTTATCACCGTCTTCGAAGTCCTTGTCGGCGCCTTTATCTTGATGCAGTCTTTGCTAATGACGGTGGCGACTTTTTATTCGGCAAAAGAAGATACGGCAATTGATTTAAAGACAAACCTTCATGTCACAAAGTCCCTTTTAGAGAAATATGACGTGTCATTTTGGATAGGTATCGCGATGACCGCGTTGCTTTGGATCTTATCGATTGTTTCGACGATCCGCCTCTTCGATGCCTATTTCTCTTTGACTTTCCTTTATACCGTCATCTTATTAATCCGGCTTCCCGCCTGGGCTAGAAATAAAAGAATCGCCAAAAAATATGGATACGATGAATATAAGAGTTGGGTCAAGCGTCATGGGATATTGATATATTCGGCGTTTTTGTTAATCGCTTATGCCGTTATCATCATCGTTTTCGGCGGCCAAACATATGGGAAGGCCAAAACGCAGATCGAATTCAGAACCGAATTGATGACTTTAGGGATATTTTTCCCTTGGGCTTTGGTCAAAAACTTCCTTGGCGCCAGAGCCTATCGATCTGCCTTAAAAAGCGGCGAACCAAGCGATCTTTTGATGGCATATTTGGATATTTTGGTAGCGATTTATACCATCTCCAAATGTGTCTTTATCTTGGCCAGCTATACCCAACTGGAATGGATTCGCGTCTCTTCCACGGTCCTTGGATATATCCTCTCCATTTATTGCGTTTATGCCTCGGTCCGCATTTTGGTTTTGGGCATTTTAGGATTAAATGGCAAACGGAAAAACGTCTTTGAAAAAGTGGCCCAGGCCCGTCCTTTGGCCTTCTTGCCTAAGCCTAAAGAAAGAAAAAGTCGAAAAGGAAAAAAATAAAAACCTAATTTGCAAACGGGTGGTCGATAACTCAGCTGTGGCCGCCCTTTTTGCCATATACGTCCCGGAATTTTAGGCGTATTCGCTTCGAAATCGCC
>CAJOML010000057.1 GCA_905235705.1 uncultured Bacilli bacterium
GCAGCATATGATGAGGGCAGAATAGAAATTACCAAATTGGGCAATTTATTCCTTGAGAAAAGAGATCCTGTTGGGTTTTGACGAGAAAGGGATCTGCATCCGTTCCTGCACCTACGAGACGTTCGAGATATTCCGGCTTTTCGGCCTGCGATATGGAATTAATCTCGTGAACGCCTTTCGCAGAAGCACCAAAAGAAGAGAGGCACGCAAATATCAATGTGGATAATCCTAGCAAACCGACTACCATACTCACCTCGCAAAAATCCTATAGAACAAATCCTGAGCAATCGTATGGGTAAAGTTTGGCCCTGAGATAATGTAGTAGACCGAGACCTGTCCATTCCATATAGCTAATGGTATGTCATGGGAAGTCTCCTTGTGATGTGAGCGATCAACATTGTAAGACTTCCTTTTTTCTTTGTTACCTACAAATAACTAACGGTATCCACGCGCTATTCGCATGTGGAAAACATTCATGTTTTGTAGTAATATGGCAACGAACGGATAAAGCAATTTCTAACGGAGAAGCATATGCAAGTCGTGATTTTATCAGGTGGAGAAGGTATTCATTTGCCTGGCAGCGGGGAAACCATTGCCAAAGGCATGGTCGCTATTAATGGTCAGCCCGCTATTTGCCATATTATGGACCAGTTTTCCTCCTACGGCTTTAACGATTTTATTGTTTGCGCAGGAAAGCATCAGGCTGATATAAAGAAGTTTTTCCTTGATTATTATGCTAGAAGTAACGATGTACTCGTTGATTTAGGTAGCAACTCTGCAATCGTCGAAACAACGATTCGGAAGCAGTGGAGAGTTCGCATTGTCGATACCGGGATTTCAACGGCCACCGGAGGCCGTATCAAAGCCATTACAAAATATCTCCCCCCTTACGAACCTTTTATCGTGGCTTATGCTGACGTCCTTGCTGACGTTAATATCAAAGAACTTATCGAACGTCATCAGGCAAGCCAAAAGAAAGCTACAATTACTATTTATAATGCTTCTCAAAAATTTGGCGTTGTCGAATTAGAAAACGATGGCTCGGTCGCCCATTTTCGTAATCGCAATCCAAAAGGTTCTTCCCTTATTAATATTGGATTTATCGTGATGGAACCTTCCGTTCTGGATTTGATTTCTGGCCCGAATACTGTCCTGGAAAAATATCCGTTGGAAGAATTGGCACGGCAAGAGCAACTGGGCTCTTTTATCCACGAAGGATTTTATGCAAAGCTCGACACGTTAAGCGATAAAATTATGCTTAACGATCTTTTTGCCTCGGGATTAGTCAAATTCGGTAATTGATTATGCAAAAAACGAAAGCATATGATGGCCATTTGTTCTATATGGACCTCAATTCCATTTCGCTCGAATCGCCTTTTGCCCTTTTTACCAAAGATAGTTATGAGCAAATTGTAGAGCCGGAAGATATTTTTCACTCACAGCCTTTCCAAGCCATATTGGAAGATTATATCGAAGGTCTTCAGAGCGTGGATGCTGAACTCTATGATTATTTCGCATCAAAGATGCCCGACCCTGTGAAGGGATTAATTTCTTTAACTTCACTATTTTCCAACGTCTCTAGAAGCAACATCATCAAGGATTACCCTCAATACAAAGAGGTCCTTTCTGATGGCGGTCTTTTCTTTATGCGCTACCTCAACGGCCTGTTACATTTCTATTTGTCTAAGGAACGTTTTGGTTTTTTGCACAATGGGCCAGGGGCCAATTTCGAACGTCTAAAGCTTAAAATGAGAACATTTCGGGCTAGTCTGCTGCATCTTTTCCACGTTGTCCAGTCTAACGTGAATGGGCAACCGATTTCCGTCGAAAACGATTTAAACCTAGGTCTTTCCTGTGGTTTTTTTATTGATGAGAGCCCGATTCGATTCGTCGGTAGTTACTCTTATTTAAATGATGTCCCTTTCATTCGGGATGCCTACATCGTTTTGCCCTATACCACGTCAACAAAACAAAATAAGCGCGTTGGCATCTATCGCGAATCCGCGGAACCTATTGCCAGATCTCTTGGTATTGATCCCAAACGATTCCTTTGCGTGCCCATTTATTGTGGCAAAAGCCTTGTTTACTTTTATTTTAATGTTTCAAATCTAAATAACGTAGTTGGGATTTTAAACCTTTTCGCTAAAGTGCCTTATAGTGATTTGGTGGGCAAAAAGCCCGATATCATCATCATTTTCGGCGGCGATAAGGAAAATACAACCGGGACATATTATTATGAACCCGAATTAGATATGATGGTCGGCTATGTTTCAGAAATTGAGGAGGCCGATTACTTTGGATATGTGAAGAAGTTGATTCTGACCTTGCACAATACACGCATGCTTGAAAAGGGCAGGCTCCCAATCCATGGTTCGATGATGAATATCATCATGAAATCAGGCAAGGAAGTCAGGATTATCATTATGGGCGATTCTGGGGCGGGCAAATCCGAATCGATCGAAGCTTTCCGCCGTCTTGCCAACGAGTACCTTAAGGATATCCAAATCATTTTTGACGATATGGGTACCCTGCTTTTGACTAACGATGGAGTTAAGGCGTGCGGAACTGAATCTGGCGCCTTCGTTCGTATTGACGATTTAGAAGTTGGCTATGCCTTTTCCCACATTAACGATTCCATCATTTATAACGTTGATCGTACAAATGCTCGCATAGTCTATCAGGTGACTCCATACGAAGAAGTTATCAAGGAATGGCCTATAGACATTTTTCTCTACGCAAATAATTACGAAAAGCGGGATGAAGGCATTCGTTTCCCTGATTCCTGGCAAGAGGTTGCGGACATTTGCGAAGAGGGAAAACGTATGGCCAAAGGGACGACTGGCGAAGTCGGCGTCGTTTCTTCTTATTTTGCCAACCCGTTCGGTCCTGTGCAAAATGAAGTGAAAACACATAAACTTGTTGAGTCCTATTTTTCCCAAATGGCCAAAGACGGGATTGCCCTTGGAATTATCTATACCCAGCTAGGGCTGGAAAACATGAGTAAAATTGGCCCTGAACTTGCTGCGAAAAAGTTATTTGAATGGATTAATAATCAGTGAGGTAGACTATGAAAATTAAGTTTTCGACCTATTTAGCGAAATGGCTCGTTGACCATGGCGTCACCACAAACTTTACTGTGCCAGGTGGAGGAGCGATGCATTTAAACGCTTCTTTTGGCAATGAGCCTGGCATGAAGAATGTTTTTGTCCAGCATGAGCAAGCTGCCTCTATTGCCGCAGAAGGGTATTATCGCGAATCCAATCGCCTCCCTTTAGTTTGCGTGACGACTGGTCCTGGCGGTACCAACGCCATCACCGGAGTCCTCGGCGCTTGGCTGGATTCAATCCCTATGTTAGTTATATCCGGACAGGTCAAATGGAGTACAACCGTTGCCTCGACCGGCTATCCTATGCGTATTTTTGGAGACCAAGAATATGATATTTCCAAACCAATGGCCCATATGACCAAATATGCTAAGTTGTTGACCGTTCCTGAGATGGCTTTATATCATGTCGAAAAGGCGATTTACCTAGCTACACATGGCCGCCCTGGGCCGGTATGGCTTGATATACCCCACAACATCCAGGCCGCGATGATTGATCCTGATGAATTAGTGCATTTTAATCCAGTTGAACTTGAAAATACCAACCCTGGTTCAGTCTCGGAAAAAACCATCGATTTAATCGTAGAAAAGCTGAAATCTTCAAAGCGCCCGGTTTTATTTAGTGGAATCGAAGCTCGTACTAGCGGAGATTATGAAATCTTCCGTCAATTGGTAGAACGCTTGAACATCCCTGTTGTCACTAGTTTTGATGGGATCGATATGTTGGAAGATGATCATCCTTTGCACGCAGGTCGTACGGGCGATGTGGCAAATCGTTATGGTAATTGGGCTGTTCAGAATAGTGATTTCTTACTTGTCCTTGGCTCGCGCTTAGGAATCCGTCAAGTCTCTTATGCCACATCTACTTGGGCTAGGGATGCCTTTGTCACGATGGTTTATCCAGATTCTTTAGAACTCACTAAACCCAACGTCCATGTTGAGCTGCCGGTGCGGGCCACATTTAAGGCTTTCATTCAGGCTATGCTAGAAAAAATACCAAAGCCTTTTGAAAAAAGAAAAGATTGGATGGCAAAAATAGCCGAATGGAAAGAAAAATATCCATTAGTTTCAAAAGAGCAAAAATCACAAAAAACCCCCGCAAATATCTATTCTTTCTTTGAAGAATTTTCAAAATTACTTCCAGAAAACACAATTACAGTCGCCTCTAATGGATCTTGTGAAGCGGTTGGCGCGGCAGCTTATTTAATTAAAAAAGGTGGGCGCTTCATTATTAATTCCGGGGCCGCTTCGATGGGTTATGGCCTACCGGCTGCAATTGGTGCGGCTTTCGCTTCGAATAAAGAGGTCATTTGTCTAGAGGGCGATGGCTCAATTCAAATGAATCTTCAAGAACTCCAAACCGTTGTTTTCCACAAATTACCTCTCAAAATTGTTGTGATAAATAACGATGGATATCATTCTATGCGCCAGACCCACGCGAATCTCTTTAAAGAATACCCTGCCTATGGCATTGGTCCAGAGAGCAATGATTTAAGTTTCCCTGACATGGAAAAAATTTCCAGTGCCTACGGTATTCCTTATTTCAAAATTGCATCCAATGGGGAGATTGGGAGTGTTGGCAAGAAATTCCTTTCCCAACCGGGTTATGCAATGTTGGAAGTTTTCGTTGATAAAAAGCAGTTTTTTGAACCAAAACCTTCTGCGATGAAACTGCCTGACGGTACTCTAATTTCCCCGCCACTAGAAAATATGGCACCTTTCCTTAACCGTGAAGAGTTAGAAAGTATTATGATTATTCCAATGATAGAAGAAACAAAATAAAAAAGGAGACAACTTGTGAAAATCGAAGTTTTAGATTGTACATTAAGAGATGGCTGCTATATTTGCAATTCGCAATTCGGTACCGACACCATTAAAGGGATTATTTCGAAATTGGAGAAAGCTGGGACTGAAATTATCGAAATTGGATGGCTTAAGGATAAGGAACATGTCCCTGGTACAGCCTTTTATCATTTGCCATCAGATGTGAGACAGTATATGGGTGAAAAGAAACCTAATTTTACTTATGTCACAATGATAGACTGGGACCGCTACAATCTCGATAATTTACCTATCAACGACCATCAATCGATTGATGCAATCCGTGTCGTTTTTCCACATGGAAAGCATAAAGAAGGTATTGAAGTAGGGAAAGCGCTCAAAGCAAAAGGGTATGGTTTGTATTTGCAAGCCGCCAATACTCTTGCCTATAGCGACGGCGATTTGAAAGATCTTGCTCGCTGCATCAATGAGGCTAAACCGATTGGTGTCTCCATTGTTGATACTTTTGGCGCGATGTACCCCGAAGATTTGAAACGTATTGCTGAAGTTCTCGATGCAAATTTAGACCCCGATATCAAAATTGGCTTCCATTCCCATAATAATCAGCAACTTTCTTTTGCCCTATCCATGCAATTCGCTGAGATGTTTAAAAACGGCAAACGTGACATCATTATTGACGCTTCATTAACTGGAATGGGTAGGGGCGCTGGCAATACGACTACCGAATTGTTGGTTTCATGTTTGAATCGTAAACAAGGGAAGAATTATGACATGAACGCCATTCTCCAAGCCATCGACGAATTTATGGTCCCGCTACAAAGAAAGTATGAATGGGGCTATTCCATTCCTTATTTTATTTCTGGAACTCATTGCGCGCATGTTAATAATTTGGCTTATTTAATTGAGAAGCATCAAGCTAGCAACGAAGACATTTGGAATACATTCGAAAATATGGAAGCCTCCGACCGCCTTAAATACAATTACGACTTGCTTGAGGAAAAATACCAAACACGCAAAAATAATGAAAGTTTTTTATGATTTAGACGGAACTCTTTTAGATTCCAAAGGAGAGATTGTCTATACAATCCAAAAAGCGTTAGAGGAGAATGGGTTTTCTCTCTCGGATGCAGTCGCCCCCATTCGTATAGGCCCACCTTTGCAGCAAATTCTTTTGAACTCCTATCCGGATGGATTTTTTAAGGCCGATGATTTGGATAAAATCAATTCTTCGATGAGACGGATTTATGATAGTTCAGATTACAGTATGACTAAGCCTTATCCAGGAACGGAGGAATACCTAATTCGTACTCGCTTTGAAAGCTACGTGCTAACAAATAAGCCCCATTCTGCGACTGATAGGATGATTGAAATCAAGGGATGGTCCTCTTATTTTCGGGGGATTTTCGTGCCCGATTCATCGAAAGGCGAAAGCAAAGAGACTATTTTGAGGTCTATGAAACTTAAGTTTCCTAATGAAAGGATAGTCATGGTCGGAGATACGCAAAATGATACCGGCTCTGCCGATAAAGCAGGTGTGTTTGCCGTTGGAGTCCTTTGGGGCGAAGGAACAAAAGAAGAGGTTTCCTTGCATGGGAAATGTGCAGTGGCGGAAAACCTAGCCGAATTAGAGTCAATTCTTTCGGAACTGGAACATCGCCCTGTCAAATGAATTGTTGGTCAGAAATATGGACGAGGAAATAAAACAAATAGAAAGTCAAGGCAGTCAAAGCAAGCAGGTTGCAAAAGAAGCCCTCTTTAACACAATCAGCAATATTTTGTTCCTGGGCTGTCTTTGGCTCATGACTATGATTGTCCCTCTGGTTTCACAAAAGGGGTTTGAAACGGCCGGGATTTTCACTTTGGCTTTGTCTGTCGCCAATATTGCTACGGCTGTAGCCACCTATAACATTTCCGCTTTCTTTGCGTCTGATGTCGAAAATAAGTTCAAAGATAATCATTATTTTTATTTTGGCCTTACCTCCACCTTGGCGTCCTTGGTTGCTGCTTTAATAGTTTGCTTTGCTTATGGATATACTGGCGAAGTTTTCTGGTCGATCATCTTATATAATGTTTTTAAACTCTTTGATAACTATTCTTTCATCACAAGGATTATCTATCATCGCCACGGGAAATTAACGACCTTCTCATTTCTGCTCATTATTAGAGCGATTGCCTCTCTTGGACTATTTGCAGGGGCAATGTTAATTTCTCAGTCGATTCTTATTTCAATGGGTATATTGGCTCTCTTCGGTCTTGCCTATTTCTTTGTTGAACTTTTTGTGTTGCATAAGAAATGTCCTGGTTTCGAAGCTTTTAATAAGGACGTGTATAAAGTTTCTTTGTCAATCTTTTACCATGCCTTGCCTGTTTTTGTTTACGGTTTGTGTTTTGCCGCTATCGTTACTATTCCACGATTGTATTTCAACAATGTCTTTAATGATTCCACGCTTCTAGGTTATTTTGGGACAATGTCTTCAATTACTGCTCTAATTCAAGCTGTTGCTAGCGCTATGCTTCTTCCGTTCATCCCTAAATTGGCAAATTCTTATTTGTCTAAAAATGGGAAGGAACTGGCAAAACTTCTCGGTTTATTAAGTGGTGTTGTGATTGTTTTGACGGCAATCGCTTTCTTAGCAGTCATTCTGTTAGGGGATTTTGCCCTTAAGTTAGTTTATGGCGAAGCTATTTTGGAATATTCCAGCGTCTTTAAATGGCTGGTTTTAGCTGCCGGTATCCAATCACTGGCGATTGTATTCTCTGATTCTATCGTTTCAATTAGGAGGTTCGGACTCTTAATGCTTTCCTCCGTTGGGGGGCTAGCGGCGATGATTGTCTCTATGTTTTTGCTTATACCTCGATTTGGAACCTACGGGGTCACATATGTCTACATGATTTCATTTGGCTTCGCGTTGATAACTTTGTTTTTAAGTTTTGTTAATATTATTAAAAAGATGCGCGAAAGCTAATGAAAATTGCTTTTTTGCGCCAACAACAGCCTTCTCATCGATTTAATTTCTAGATATACCAGCAAATGAGGGAATTTTTAAACGGTGGTATAATGTGTGCGCTAAGCAACCAAGGCGTGTTGCGAGGCGCCTAGGTTTGGTTGTTTAGCAATTTCCTTTCCGTTTAGGCGCCTCCCAACGCGCCGGAAAGGATTTTTTCATGTACACCATAGGCATCGATGGATGCCCCGACGCCGAGCTGGATTACGTAATCGGACTTCTGCTGGCGGAGAGGGAGAAAAGAGAGCTCGCCGCA
>CAJOML010000058.1 GCA_905235705.1 uncultured Bacilli bacterium
AGGAATCCTGCTTTTTCGCAGGCCGGCGCGACCCCTAGGGGTCTTAGGATGATAAACGGCTCCTGCGTCGTCGTTTACACAACATTTTGGTTACTCCCGCATAGTTACAACCCTTGTGTATTCTAACTATATAGATGCTTAAAATACGGAGGATGTAACTACATAAGTGTCGAATTTATTTAATATAATATCCACCATTACTTCTTGATCCTCTAAACTCACAATATTTTTCTAAGTGTCTTTTAAGTGAATTTTTAATTTTATCGATTGTTGCATCACTATCTTCTTTTACTATTATTTCTAATAATTTAGGAGCATTTAATCCTTGATGATTTTTTATTGTTCTCATAACCAGCAAATCAAAATCTGTTAATACATCAGTTATTGGGTCAGTTATTGGGTCAGTTATTGGGTCAGTTATTGGTTCAAGATAATTCATATTTGGCAATTTTAAAATAAAGAAGTTTTCACTTGGATCAAATATTGGCTTTTTATCAGTTCCTTCATAAGCTTCTAAGATTCTTGGGATTCCAGTTCCAAAGTTCTCAATGTAATGAAATTTACTTAAAATATTAACTAATCTTGGATTTCTATATGTTTGTACACCTTCAAGTATTTGTTCCAAAGTTGCTTCATATATTCCACCTGGATTAGTAATTTTTAACAAGTCGTCATAAAATTCTATTTTTATATTAGATCTAATAAAATAATTTGCATGGGCAAAAGCATTTAGAACAGCTTCTCTTATAGATGCGCCGGGATAAGATATAGTTTCTTTTCTTTTCCATGATGAACCATCTATAACAGCTGATACATCATTATAATTTTCTGCATTCTCTAAAACATTATCTAAAACTTTTAGCAAAGATCCTTTGTATTCTTTTTTTACTAAAAAATTTAAATGTTTATCGTATTTAGCAAATTTAACTACTATAGGAGATTGATCAGATAACATCAACCCTAAATTAGTATATTCTTTATTTGTATTAGTTATACCCAAGGAAACAAGATTACGCTTATCGTGTTTTATCGCGTTTTCGTCACATAGTTCATTAAAGTATTTAAAAGTTAATTCTTGTTCTTCAGATTTATCTTCTTCAAAACTATAATGTTTTGTTTCAAGTAACATTAATAATATTTCACTATCATTTGCTTTTCTTATTGTTGTGCCGACTCTCCTATAAACGCCACTTGGTTTTGGACCTTTGTCTTTTAGATAATAAGGTCTTTCATCTCCTTTTTTAACATCTATAACTAGGATATTATCTTCATTAAAATAATGTTTAATTAAATTTGATGGAAGTGGATAAAATGCTTCTTGTATCCAATTGGCGACTTTAATATCTATTAAATCTCTTTCTTTTTTGTCTAAAAAAGGAGCAATTGTGCCATCATCTTTTACACCAACATATATTGTGCCATCATTTGTATTTAAAAAAGCAACGATTTCATTCTTTATTTCATCAACTAATTTTTCTTTTAATTCTACTTTATTAGATTCTGCATACATATAATTATCTCCTTTGGGTCAATTTCAAATATATTATACTATGTTTTGACCCATTAATCAACATTTATACGAAAATATCCCCCGCTTTTTCATATATTATGTGGGGGATAAACCATGCTTCTTGTTTATTCCAATATATTCTTCTTGAGTATAAAGTCTTGAATCTTCATCACCTAAGTCTTCAAACTTGATTGGTAATGGATCAATACCAAGATATTCTGCTATTTCTTTTGATAGTTGTTTGATTGTTTTAGTTAATATTATTCACCTGTCACCTTTTTGATATGTTGGTAAATACAATATAGTTGTCTCAATAAAAACAAGGTTTTAGTGCTGACAAGTGCCTATAATATGTTTCCCAAGACTACTCGTTTTTTCGTTACAGCCCTAAACTGAAACTATTGTAATGCTGACAAACTTTGATTATCAGATGAGTCTCTACAGACTATAAATCTCCAAAATAAGGTTAAAATGCCTTAAAATACCTCATTTTAACCTTATTTTTGCCTATTTTGGCTTATTTCTTGGTCAGTAAACAAACAGTTTCCACGTGGGATGTGTGCGGAAACATATCGAAAGGCTGGAGTTTTTCGATTCGGTAACGTTCAGATAATTTTTTCAAATCCCTAGCTAAAGTCGAAGGGTTGCAGGAAACATACACCACCCTTTTGGGTTTAAGTCTAAAGGTAGCTTCGATAAATTTGTCGTCGCTTCCTTTTCTTGGCGGATCCATGAATAAGACATCGACAGGGCGGTGTTCCCTGGCCATGTTCACCATAAACTTGGTCGCGTCATCGCAATAGGCGAGGAAATTCGTGACGTGATTCACCTTGGCGTTATTCACGGCATCCCTAACCGCTTCCTTAACGAGCTCAACGGAAATAACTTCCTTCACATTTTTCGATGCGATTAGGCCGATTGTCCCTATTCCCGAATAAGCATCGAAAACAATGTCGTTTTCCGTTAAATTCGCAAAATCCATCGCGGTTTTATAGAGTTTTTCAGTCATGACGGGGTTTGTTTGATAAAAGGATTTTGCCGAGATTTTGAATTCAACCCCGCATAAAGAATCTTCGATGAATCCTTTCCCGTAGAGAACCCTTTCCCTTTCGCCAAGGATGACATTGGTCTGCCTGGGATTGATGTTTTGCACAACCGTGGTAATTTCAGGGCAACGCTTAATCAGGGCTTTGACGAAATTATTGCGCGAAGGGAAAACGTCAACATTAGTCACTAGCACGACCATGATTTGAGGCTTATAAAACGAGGTCCTAATCAAAACATGGCGAAGCACCCCATAACGGCTATCTTCTTGGTAAGGATCGATATGGAAACTTTCCAGCAGTTTGCTGATTTCATTAAGGATATGATACGCGCGTTTATCTTCGATATGGCAAATATCGGTTGGCACGATGACGTGGGTCCCGGTTTTATAAAAGCCATAATAGACTTTGCCTTTTCTATCTTTGGCAAAGGGAACTTGGATTTTGTTCCGGTAATGATAGGGATCATCCATGCCAATGGTAGGCAAGACCTCTATCCCATCAATCCCAAAATGACGGAGTTGGGAAATCACGAAATCCCGTTTCCATTCTAATTGGGCGGGATAGTCGAGCTGTTGGAAACAACATCCGCCGCACGCCCTGCATATTTTGCAACGTGGCTGGATACGGTTTGGGGAGATGGCGTCTAGCTTTTTGATTTCGCCAAAAAACTCGCCACCCCTTTTATAGATAATACAGAGTTCCCCTTCGTCTCCAGGAAACATCCCTTCGACATAAAAGACGTCATCTCCGTAAGCAACGACGCCTTTGCCTTCATAGGAAAGGCTTTTGCATTTGCCATGTATCGTTAAGCCAATACGAAGGGGTTCCATCTTAGGCAGCGGCTTTCTCCTTGGGGGCAGCCATCAACGCTTTGATGGCGGCTTCTTCGACACTAGCATCTAAACGTGGGAATAACTGTTCGCCTTTATTGACGACATGTCCGTTCAATTTGCCAAATTTAAGCAAATCATCATAGCTGGCTTCTTCTAGACCCAAACCTAACTGGGCAAATAACGCTTCGGACTTTTTGACCAAGATGGGGCTAAGCAACTTGCCAGCGACATATAAGACGTGGGCAAGGTGAGCCATCACCGATTCGAGCTCGGCTTTCTTGCTTTCATCTTTCGCTAAGGCCCATGGGGCTGTTTCTTCAATATATTTATTGGCCCGATTCACAAGTTCCATCACGTCGGCAGTCGCCTGGGTGGGCATTAAATCATCCATATGGGCTTCATAAGCGCGGACGGTTTTCTCAACCATCGCTTCTAAGTCGCCATCAAATTGAGTCACGTTTGAAACGAAAGAAGGAATATTCCCTTGGAAATATTTCCCGATCATCGAGACGGTGCGGTTAAGCAAATTGCCTAAGTTATTCGCCAGGTCTTGGTTGATTCTTAAGACGAATTGCTCAGGGGTGAAAACGCCATTTTCCCCAAAGGGGATTTCGGTTGCAAGGTAATATCTAACCGCATCGACCCCATAACGTTCGATTAAGGGATAGGCGGAGATGGCGTTCCCTTTGGATTTAGACATTTTGCCATCCTTCATCATCATCAAGCCGTGGACGAAGACGCGGTCGGGTTTACGGAGGCCGAGCGAATCAAGGAACATCGGCCAATAAATGGTATGGAAACGGGTGATATCGGCCCCGATAACATGGACGACTTCGGATTCGGGGTCTTCCCAGAATTTCTTAAAGTTGGAATCGTCTTCCTGCAAATATCCTAAGGCGGTGATGTAATTGGTTAAGGCATCTAGCCAAACATAGATGACGTGTCCTTCGGCTTCCTTGACTGGGATTCCCCAATCAAAGGAAGTGCGGGTAACGCATAAATCGGTTAAGCCCGGCTTGATGAAGGTGTTGACCATTTCGTTTTTCCTAGCCTCGGGGATGATGAAACCGGGATGGGATTCATAATAAGCAAGCAATTTATCGGCGAACTGAGAGCAACGATAGAAATAAGCCGGCTCGTCTTTTCTTTCAAGGGGACGGTGGCATTCAGGGCAAAGGTTGCCTTCTTCGATTTGGGTTTCGGTCCAATACGATTCTTCGTGGACGCAATACCAGCCGGAATAAGAAGAGAGGTAAATATCCCCGCGTTCAAGCATCTTGGAGAAGATCTTTTGCACGGTGGCGACATGGTAAGCGTCGGTCGTGCGGATGAATTTGTCGTTTTGGATTTCCATCGCTTTCCAAAGAGAAAGGAAGCGCTCGGCAATGGTATCGACGAATTCTTGCGGGGTTATTCCCGCTGCCTCGGCGTTCTTTTGGATCTTTTCGCCATGTTCATCTAAACCGGTGAGGAAGAAGGTTTCATATCCTCTCATCTTTTTGCTGCGAGATAAAATATCGCACATCGTGGTGCAATAGGCATGTCCGAGGTGAGGGGCAGCGGAAGGATAATAGATTGGGGTTGTGATATAGAATTTCTTGCTCATGGTCGTTTCCTGACTTAAAGGCGCCTTATTGTAGCATTGCTACAAGGCATTGATAACATTTAAGCGAAAGAAAACCACCCGTGTGGGTGGCTTCGCTTTGTTTGTGTTTATTTGGCTTCGGCTTTTTTGGCGAGCTTCTTGTTGAAACGGTCGATACGGCCGTCAGAAGTGACGAAGCGCTGCTTGCCAGTGTAGAAGGGGTGGCAATTGCTGCAGGTATCAACCTTGATTTCGGGAAGGGTGGAGCCGGTCTCGAAGGTGGATCCGCAGGTCGTGCAGGTAACAACGCACTTGTGGTACTTTGGGTGAATTCCGTCTTTCATTTTCTTTATCTCCTTTCGCCGTAAGGCTCAAGCGTCCTCACAGAGAGCGAATTAACAATACAGGAAACACCGAAAGAGAGCAACATTATTTTAATGTTCTTCGCCAAAATTCAGTCGTTTTCCCCTTTGGCATCGGGGCTAACGTCGCTAAGCGAGAATCGCCGAATCGGGCAATTCGCCTAACGCGGAGAATTTTTCAAGCAAAGTCTTAACGGTGAGGGCTTTTTTCTCCTCCCCGCTGGCTTGGAAGACGATTTTGCCCCCATCCATCATGATGAGGCGGTTACCGTATTTAATCGCGTCTTTCATGTTATGGGTGATCATTAAGGTTGGGGTTTTGGTTTTGGTCACGATTTCATTGGTGAGTTCCATCACCTTTTTCGCGGTGGATGGGTCAAGGGCCGCCGTATGTTCATCAAGAAGGAGGATTTGGGGCTTGGCCATCGTTGCCATGAGCAAGGTGACGGATTGACGTTGCCCGCCAGAGAAAGTCCCCATAGGGGAATTTAGGCGGTTTTCTAAGCCTAGATTTAACGGGGCGAGAAGCTCTTTGAAATGGTTTTCGCTTGATTTGGAGAGAGCCCATTTCACCGGGGATTGGGGTTTTCTTCTTCGCGAGGCGATGGAGAGGTTTTCGAACAAAGACATATCGGCGATCGTGCCAACCATCGGATCTTGGAAGACACGTCCAATCGCTTTTGCCCGTTTATGGATAGGCAAACGCGAGATGTCTTTGCCATCTAAGATGATTTGCCCTTCATCAGGCGGATAGACCCCGGCAATCATATTGAGCAAAGTCGTTTTGCCTGAACCATTTGACCCGATGACGGTGACAAAGTCGCCTTCTTCGATCGTCAAACTTACGCCACGTAGGGCATATTTATCATTCTCGGGGTTGGAATCGAGATGGAAAGTCTTGTGAATGGATTTAACTTCTAACATACGGTCGTTTCCCCCAAGCAATGACGGACGATGGATTCTTTTAAGCTAGGCCCTTCGACCTGGTTTTGGTTATTCTCGTTTCCTTTTGCCCCGGAAGGCTTTCGGGGGTGACGTTTACGGAATTCGCTGATGCCGATTTGTAAACCCAGGATAACGACAAGCAATAACGCCTTATAGATGGAAAGCATGAAGCCTTGGGTATCGATTAACATCAGGACTTGGATGATATACCAATACACAAGCGAGCCGACGGCAACCGAGATTAAGCTCCGTTTGAAGTCCTTATGACCCAACAAGATTTCCCCTAGGAAGAGCGAAGATAAGGCGATGACGATCATCCCTTGGCCGTCGGTTGGCAAAGCCATACCGTTATGTTGCCCATATAAGGAGGCAGAAGCCCCGATTAGAGCCCCGGATAAAGCAAGGGCAAGCATATTCATTAGGTTCACATTGATGCCATTTGCCCTAGCCATGGCAGGGTTTTTCCCGGCCGCGCGGATGGACATACCAAGCTCCGTGCCAAAGAAGAAATATAAGGCAAACCAGAGCACAAGCATCACCACCAAGGCGACCAAGATATAAGAGAGATAAGAGGCATAGACGAGATATGTCCTGTCTTTGGAGATATCCCCAAGAAGGTTCCTTAACCAATTAAAGGCGGTCAGATGAGTCGTCGCATCAAAGGAGACCTGCCCCGCGTTAAGGGAGTTAATCATAATGGCGATGCCGAATGTTAATGCCATCACGATAATCCCTGATAGTAGAGGCGGGATTTTTAGATATGTCGTGAGCAGGGAATTGATAATTCCGCACACCGCCCCGATACCCATGGAAATCAAGATGACAAGCCACGGGTTGATGTTCGCATTAATCATGGCGACGCTTAGCATCGCAACCATCGGGATGATGCCTTCGACGGAGAGGTCGGCGATATTTAAGACACGGAAGGAGATAAATACGCCTAAGACCATAATGCCTAGGATCAATCCATTCACCCAGGGGTTAAGGAAGAAGGAAGGCAAAGTTGAGGCAACGTCTAGGATCGATAAATTCATAATATCGTTACCCCTTCAATCGAAAGGACGGATTCGGGGACGTTGATATTTAAGCCCTCGGCGAGCGTCTTATTCACAAAGATTGAGGAGATGTCGCAGGTTTCAACCGGGATGTTTTTAATCGCCTTCTTGTCTTTGATGATGGAAATCGCCATCTTCGCCGCTTGGACGCCACATTGATAGTAATCGACGCCGAGAGCGAATGTGCATCCGCTAACCATGCCTGTATCGGAGCCGACGATGATAAGGGGGTTGGCTCTTGCGGCATTGGCGGTTTTAATCATTTCCATCGAATTGGCGATGGTATCGTCGGTGGGAAGGAA
>CAJOML010000059.1 GCA_905235705.1 uncultured Bacilli bacterium
ACGATCTGACCAGCCCCGCAATGCTCGCACATCTGCTCAAGTACGACTCCGCACAGGGTCGTTACGCGCTGGGTGACACGGTTGTCGCCGGCGAAGACAGCATCACCGTGGACGGCAAGACGATCAAGATCTATGCCGAGAAGAACGCTGCCGACCTGCCGTGGGGCGAGATCGGTGTGGACGTCGTGCTCGAGTGCACCGGTTTCTACACGTCCAAGGAAAAGTCGCAGGCGCACATCGACGCCGGCGCCAAGAAGGTCGTCATCTCCGCGCCCGCGGGCAAGGATCTCAAGACGATCGTTTACAGCGTGAATGAAAATACGCTTACGGCAGACGATACCATCATCTCCGCCGCTTCCTGCACGACCAACTGCCTGGCTCCGATGGCCAAGGCGCTCAACGACTATGCGCCCATCGCGAGCGGCATCATGACGACGGTTCATGCGTTCACGGGCGACCAGATGGTTCTCGACGGCCCGCACAGAAAGGGCGATCTGAGAAGAGCGCGCGCGGCTGCGATCAACATCGTGCCGAACTCCACCGGCGCTGCGAAGGCGATCGGCCTCGTGATCCCCGAGCTCAACGGCAAACTGATCGGATCCGCGCAGAGAGTTCCCGTTCCGACCGGCTCCACCACGATCCTCGTTGCGGTCGTCAAGGGCAAGGACATCACCGTTGAGGGCATCAACGCGGCGATGAAGGCAGCTTCCTCCGAGTCCTTCGGTTATACCGAAGAACCGCTCGTCTCCTCCGACGTCATCGGTATGCGCTTCGGCTCCCTCTTCGATGCCACCCAGACCATGGTCGCCAAGATCGA
Source organism: uncultured Bacilli bacterium (assembly GCA_905235705.1). Lineage (GTDB taxonomy): Bacteria > Bacillota_I > Bacilli_A > RFN20 > CAG-826 > Alloenteromonas. The sequence goes on from CAJOML010000059.1 coordinate 818, forward strand.
CGAAGACCTCTATCAGGTCCAAGTCGTTGCTTGGTATGACAACGAGAACTCCTACACTTCTCAAATGGTCCGTACCATCAAGTACTTCGCTGAACTCGCCTAATCTTGAATTAGAATCGGGCAAATTAGCCGTAACCTCGTGTTGCGGCTTTTTATTTGTCGTCTGATATAAATAAGAAGCATGCTTATCCTCGTCTATGCCGGTTTACCAAAGGCAATAATCTAAGGCTATGAGTTTAAATCTAACGGCTTCTATTCGCCTTGATGAGAAAAGGGCAAGTGGCCCATATCTAATTGGAGATAAGTCAGCCAAGGCCAAGCAAGTATTTGCCTAATTTTTCGTGTGCGCAAATCTTCCTTTATTAAAGGAAGTGGGGTATCATATTTTCATAGCGTAAGGAGAAATTATTAATATGCTAACCGTTGAAGATTTAAAGAACCTCCAAGGGAAGAAGGTCTACGTTCGCGTGGACTTTAACGTTCCCCACAAAGGCGACGTCATTTCGGATGATAACCGCATCCGCGCCGCCATCCCCACCATCAAAGCCCTTCTTGAACAAGGTGCCCGTGTCGTCTTGATGTCCCACTTAGGCAAAGTCGACTGGAAGAAACTCAAAAAAGGCGAAAAGACCCAGGAAGATATCGATGGCCAAATGAAGAAGAACAATCTTTGCATCGCTGTCGAACCCTTAAAGAAACATATCTCCGAGGCGATGGGCCATGAAGTCAATGTTTACTTCTGCCCCGAGAACCGTGGCGAAGCCCTCGCTAAGGCCGTTGCCGAACTTAAAGATGGCGAAATCCTCCTTGCCCAGAACACTCGTTATCAACCCGGCGAGGAAAAGAATGATCCCGAGCTTGCCAAAGAATGGGCTGGCTTAGTCGACGTCTTCGTCATGGATGCCTTTGGCTCCGCTCACCGCGCCCACGCTTCCACCGTCGGGGTTCCCTCCATCTTAAAAGAAGAAGGCAAGCAAGTCGCTCTTGGCTACCTCATGATTAAGGAAGTCGAAAACCTCACCCGTTGCGTCGAAGTGAAAGATGAAGACCGTCCTTATGTCGCCATCCTCGGCGGACTTAAGGTTTCCGATAAGATCAAAGTCATCAATGCCTTAATCGACAAGTGCGATTACATCATCATCGGTGGTGCGATGAGCTATACCTTCAAGAAAGCCCGTGGCGAAGAAATCGGCAGTTCCTTCCTTGATGAAGCCTCCCTTGATTATGCCAAAGCCTGCTTAGAAAAAGCCGGTGACAAGATCGTCCTCCCCGTTGATTCGGTCATCACCGATTCCTTCGAGCCCGTTGAAGGACGCAAGATCGAAGTCGCCAAATCCATCCCCGAAGGATTCCAAGGCGTCGATATCGGACCTGAATCCGCCAAGAAATTCGCCGAAGTTATCGCCAAGGCCAAGATGGTCTTCTGGAATGGCCCGATGGGTGTCTTCGAACAAGAAGAATTCCAGGCCGGCACCAAAGCCGTTTGCGAAGCCCTCAAAGACCTCGAAGGAAAAGCCTTCACCGTTTGCGGTGGCGGTGACTCCGCCGCGGCCATCAAGCAATTCGGCTATAAGAAGAACTTCTCCCACGTCTCCACCGGTGGCGGTGCCTCCCTTGAGATGATCGAAACCGATGGCCACCTCCCTGGCGTCGACGTTCTTCGCTAAATAAGGAAATTATCCATGAGAAAGAAATTGTTGCTTGGCAACTGGAAGATGAACAAGACCCCCTCCGAGGCCAAAGAGTTCGCTTTAGGTTGCCCCAAGATGGTTGAATACGCCATCTCAAAAGGCATCGAAGTCGGTGTTGCCCCGACCTTCGTCTGCCTCCAAACCGTTAAAGAAAACGCCCCCAAAGGATTAATCGTCGCAGCCCAAAACTGCAATGAACATCCTTCCGGCGCCTATACCGGTGAAATCTCCATCGCGATGTTAAAGGAAATCGGCATCGACACCGTTATCCTTGGGCATTCCGAACGTCGTGAATATAACGGCGAGACCACCGAGAAGTGCAACGAAAAAATGAAAGCCCTCTTAGCTGAAGGCATGGTGCCCGTTTATTGCTGCGGCGAGTCACTTGAAACCTTCGAAGCAGGCAAGACCAAACCTTGGGTTGAAGAGCAAATCCGTGGCGGATTTGCAGGCATTGAAGCCAAAGATGCAGCCAAAATCGTCGTTGCCTATGAACCTATTTGGGCCATTGGCACCGGCAAATCCGCGACCAAGGAAATCGCCGAAGATACAATCGGATTCATCCGTTCCATCTTGCGCGAACTCTATGGCGAGGTGGCAGAAGATATCCGCATCCTCTATGGCGGCTCAGTCAAACCTGGCAACATCGCCGAATATATGTCCGAACCCGACATCGACGGCGCTCTTGTCGGCGGGGCTTCCCTTGCCCTTGATTCCTACCAAGGTCTCATTGAAGGGTTAGTCGGCTAATGGCATACGCGACCTATCGGGAGCAACGTCCCGTCGATCCGCAGCAGCAACAAGAAAATCAATCGAAAATCACCGGTAAAGGCCTTGCCCGTATCTATGGATATATGGGCATCGGCCTTGCCATCACCGCCGCGATTGCGGTACTGGTGGCCTGGTTCTTCTCCAGCCGTATCAATTTCGCTTCCTCCAACCTTACCGCCGAAAAATGGTTCTTCGGTTATATCGGAACCGTCATCGCCTGCGGTATCGGATGCATTATCTTAAGCTTCGTCGTCCCTGTGATGGCGGTAAGCGGCAAGCATTCGATTTGGGTCCCCTATATCCTCTTCACCATCTTCATGGGCGGATTGCTCTCCATCATCTTGACGGCAGGCATCTCATGGCAAATCATCGGTGAAGCCTTCGGGATATCGGCGGCGGCCTTCCTCATCATGTTCTTCATCGGGTATTTCTCGAAAAAGGACATCTCATTGCCTGCCTATTTCTTAATCGGCATGCTCTCGATGGCCTTGCTTGTCTTCTTATTCTGGTCTATCTTCGCCGCGATCGGCGGAGGATGGCAGACATTAAGAAAACTTGACATCATCTATTCCGTCATCATCTGCGTCATTATGCTCTTATTCATCGCCATCGATGGATATCGGGCAAAGCAAATCGCCGGAAAAGGTGGGGCCACCAACAACATCTACCTCTATTGCGCCTTCGTCATGTACAGCGACTTCATCAGCTTACTGGTTCGCGTAATTTATCTACTATCCATATTACAACGGAAAAATTAAAGGAGGATCCCCATGGTCAAATTCTATTATTGCGATGAATGCAAATCCGTCGTTGCCAAGCTTAATGCCGATGGATGCGGTCCCTCTTGCTGTGGCAAGGGGATGAGAGAATTACTTCCCGGCACCGTCGAAGCCGCCCATGAAAAACACATCCCCGTCGTCAAGGAAGAAGAAGGAAAAGTCTTCGTCCAAATCGGCGAAGTCCTCCACCCGATGCTCGATGTCCATTTCATTGAATGGATCTATCTCCTTACCGACAAGGGTGGTTACTTCCATTTCCTCAAACCCGGAGACGTCCCTCAGACCGTCTTCCCTTTATTAGATGGCGAAGTCCCATTATCCGTTTATGCCTATTGCAATTTGCACGGGCTTTGGAAAAAAGACGTCGACTAATCTCTATCATTAGATCAAATAGGCCCTGCTTCGAATGAGGCAGGGCTTTTAACTTAGCTACGTTTCTTTCTTTGCTTTCGTTCTTGCTTATAAAGGTCTTCCGCAAGTTTGAAGCCTTCTTTATCCATGACCGCCTTATGGGAATTGTAATATCCAAGGCGTTTCCCTTTGATGCCACGGATTCCGATGACGAGCAATTTGATGGCTAAATATAATGTATATAAGCTCATCGCCGAAGCGACGATGATACCGACGAGCTTAAAGGTATCGACCCCTGTCGCGTTGCCCACGATCATCGATGTGTTGGAGAAGGTGAAGATGGCGAAAAGGATATCCAAATAAGCGTTTAGCAAATCATAAGGCTCGCCGTTTTTCTTCGCTTTTAGATATTTTTTGATACCTAAATACATCTTGATGATGGCAAGGGGAATGAAGATGACAAAGGTCAAAAGGGCGCTTTGATTGGCGTCTTGCTTTGTCGCGGAGACGCTGCCAAAGACTTCCGAGAAGACGATATAGGCGAATAACCAAATCGAGGAATAGATGAACATCTTATGCTCGGCTTTGAAGCAACCATAATGGTCATTACCATATTCGATGACTTTTTTGCGGCGATAAAAATAATTGGGGACCTTGATGGCGATGGTCATGAAATAAAGGAAAGACAAGGTGAGGTAAGACCCCATTAAGCCGATAGCCGAAGTCAAAGAAAGAAGCAATAAAACGGCGGTTGAGGCAATACCCACCCAAAAGACGATGTCATATTTGATCAGTAATTCTTTGGTGACCGCGAAATTCCCTTTCAAATCGAAGGCTTTGTTTTCTCTCCCCGAGATGAAATTGGCCAAAGCGAGATAAACCATCGCCATCAATACCCCGATGGCGATAAGCAATTCGGCTAAAGAGGTCAATAAATAAGGAATAGGCAAAGAGGAGAGGTTCCCGTCTTTAGCGATAATCTCAATTAGAGATCCCCCATCGAAGCCAATCGTCTTTAGGTAAGGCAATGAATAATATAGCAAGACCATAAAGAAGAAGCCGACCCCGATTAAAGAATGGTTACGTAAGACGACATATCCCCCACCCGAAGTCTTGATGATTTGGTCGAAATAAATCGATAAGGCGATGCGAAGGCCAAATAAGACAAGGGTCACCCCAAGATTCAGGAAATATAGCCAAGAGGAGATGGCAGGTGGATAAAACAAACAAAGCACCATCACCAAGATGGCAAGCCAAGGCATGGTGGAAAGTTCATATATACCAGTGCGCTTGGCAAGATTTGCCGGGGCTTTTTTCCCTAAGTCCTTCGCCAAAATAATCATGAGTATTCCTTCGGCTAGGCAATATAAAGGGGTGGATAAGTTGGCGATGCCGGTGATTTGTAAATCAAAAGGCTTGGCCCCAGAAAGAAGCTCGAAGCTATAAACCGGGATGGCAAGGAAAGAAAAGACGGCCGTGACGAGGAGAAACCGTTTCGCGCCAAGACGAGAGGTCAATTTCATATTAGGATTATTCTTCTTTGGGGAAGGTGAAGCAAGATTAAGCAAAGAAAAAACAGAAGGCGCCGCGATCCTCTCGAAAGAGAAGGTGGGTGTCTTGGTCGGCCATCAGGATTCCTTTTCAGGCATTCAACAACAGGCGTCTCCGGTCAGATTCCCAATGCAGCAATGGAGAGGGGGTTATTGCCTTCTGCCCTTTTATTATAGGGTGATTGGCCCTATCGAATAAGCCTAGTATAAAAATTCAATAAAAGGTAAAATGTCCCAAATGGTTCAATTTTTGAAATTGGCGGTCTTGCTACTACCGTTGCTAGCTAGTTGCGAAGCCTTTTCGCCACCGACTTCTTCCCTTGCCCCGATTTTAGAAGCCCCCAAGATTTCCCTAAACGGCAACCATGATGGCTATGCCCAATATTTCGTCGAATATCGCTCCGACGGGTCGGATGCTTCGAAGTGGTGTGAGACGAAGAATTTCACCAAGTATTGTTATATTGCATCTAGCGCGCCCCTTCTTCCTAATGGCGATACTAAGCCAGAAGAAAGGACCCCCATTCCTTATAATGAAGGCAAATTCGTGATCGATGTCGAATTCGCCTCAAGCTATGAATTAACTTGCTTTGTCGTTTATCGCGACGAAGAAAATCGGACCCTCCCGTTATCAAGCAAGCCCTATGCATATCATGGCTGGTATTGGGAGATGCCTTTTGATTACGGCTCTTATACGCGCGAAATAAATGATAAAGATAATTCTTTTGAAGTAGGGGAGTTTGATGAGGAAACTTTCGCTAGCCTTTATGTCGCCATCATATTCTCCTCCCCTTATTTTGGGTGGGGGATGAGCGTATGGCGGATTGGCGAATTCGCTTAACATCCTTTATATATAAATAATATATAGACCCCAATGCGAGGGCCTTTTTTAAGAAATCAGAAAAAAGTTGAAATTCCCTCTTGCGTGTAGGAAACGCACTCGATATAATCTTGCACGCTGTCAGAAGCGGAACCTAACAAGCGCCTCCAAAAAAAGCGAAAAAAAGTTAGAGAAATTGCTTGACAGTAGATGATGGAAAGCATATCATCATCGAGCACGCAATCAGGGAGACCTGATGCTTAGGCTGAAAAGCGTGCACTGATCTTTGAAAACTAAACAGATAGACAACAAACACTTAACGTCGATTCTTTTGAATCAAAAACACAACCAGATAATTTCAAGAGACGAGATCAAATCAAAGTTGAGAAATCAAAATTGATATTTTCATTGAGAGTTTGATCCTGGCTCAGGATGAACGCTGGCGGCGTGCCTAATACATGCAAGTCGAGCGAGGTAGCTTGCTACCTAGCGGCGAACGGGTGAGTAACACGTAGGTAACCTGCCTTTGAGACTGGGATACCCGAGGGAAACTTCGGCTAATACCGGATAACAACGGAGATCGCATGATTTCCGCTTGAAAGGTGCGTTTGCACCACTCTTAGATGGACCTGCGGCACATTAGCTAGTTGGTGAGATAACAGCCCACCAAGGCGAGGATGTGTAGCCGACCTGAGAGGGTGACCGGCCACAATGGGACTGAGACACGGCCCAT
>CAJOML010000060.1 GCA_905235705.1 uncultured Bacilli bacterium
GAAAAGTCGTTCAACAATAACTGAGCACATTAATAATATTTTTACCGAAGGCGAATTAGAACAAATGACTTCCGTCGGAATTTCCGACCGAAGTAATCACAGGCCAGCAAAATTGTATAATCTTGATGTTGTTTTGGCGGTCGGTTACCGCGTTAAATCTCAAAATGGTATCGTGTTCAGGAGATGGGCTAATTCGGTTTTAAAAGAATACTTGTTAAAAGGTTATGTTATTAACGAAAGCAGAACTCTAGTTACAAACGAAAATTATGTAAATTTAATTTATAAAGTCGAAGGCGTTTTGGAAAAGAAAGTCGATGAACTAGATACTCGCTTAACAAAAATAGAAGAATCTCATGTAGTGGAAAGGGAAAAGGTATTCTTTGATGGTGATTTATTCGACACACGTGCCTTCCTCAAGAATCTATTTGCCAAGGCGGAGAAGACGATTGCCATCATAGACCCTTATGCCGATATCCTAGCGCTAGACTACTTAAAGGCAAAGGGGAATGGAGTGGCCACCGTCCTATGCATATCATCGAAGGCAAAATTAAGTGCGCAGGACATAGCCGCCTTCAACGCTCAGTATGGTGGCTTAACCATCAAGATCAATAATTCCTTTCACGATAGGTTTTTAATTATCGACGAAAAAGACTGCTATTCCATTGGCGCCTCCTTGAATTACGCTGGTAAAAGGACATTCGCCATCATCAAAATAGAAAATAGCGACGTTATCGACTCCTTGATGAAAAAGATAATCAATTGAACTGATTAACTAGATTATTGATGAAAAACGGGAATATATCGAAATGTGTTTTGCCAATATTAGAGAACGGTTCCACCAAAGTCAAAACGGTTCTTTGTATTGAATGTTTAGTACTTAGATATCTAGAAACGTCAGGATTGATACAAAATATCAGTCCTTTTTATTTATATAAGAAAAGGGGAATTTTTTAACTAGGGTTCTTTTCATAACCAACTCTCCAAGATGATCTTCTCCTTCGGAACGACAACCTAAGGATTAATGTCATCGCATATTCTGGCAATGATTAAAAGATGAATCGCTTGGATAATCATTTGAGCAGGATTGGGATTCCCGGTCCTCTTTTTTATTGCAAAAAAAGACAATCTTAGAGCTGAAATATATATTGACATCAATGTTTATATCTTTAATACTTAACATCGTTAGATAAATGAAAAGAAAAGACGCTGAAAAATTATTAAATTCAATCGCAACGAAACGCCCATCTCACAATAAAGACGAAGTGAATCTTTTAAGCAAAGGGGAAGGCTTTGTTTTAACTTATTTAGATAGCGAAGGCGGGCGTCCAGTCAAAGCAGGAAAAATTGCTTTAGAAGCCGGGTTTTCCACCGCCAGAGCAACTTCAATTTTGAATTCTTTGCAGAAAAAAGAACTGATTTATCGTTTTAAAGATACTTCTGATTCACGCATTACTTATGTTTTGCTTTCTGAAAAAGGGAAGGCCATCGTAAGGAAAAGAAAAGAGAAAGCGATTGATTGGATCATCTTCCTTAGCGATAACCTAGGAGAGAAAGAAATAAAGCGTTTCTTCCAAACCGCGGCGAAGATTTCAACCTTAATGAAAAATCAATGTAAAAAAACTAACACTGTTAAAGAAAAGGAGGAAAAGTAACTATGATAAGCCTACTAAAATACCTTAGGAAAAAGGATTGGCTATTTATTTTTATCGTCATTGGCTTAATTGTTGCTCAAGTCTGGTTAGAGTTAACAATGCCTGACTATACAAAGAACTTAACAACCATTGTCCAAACCGAGTCCGAAGATATGGGTGAAGTTTGGCGCAACGGGGGGATGATGTTGCTATGTGCCTTTGGGTCAATGGCTTCGGCTGTTCTTTGCTCTTTCCTTGTCGCCTCTGTTGCTTCAAGTATGTCGAGGAACATCCGGACGGCTTTATTTTCTCGGATCTCCTCTTTTTCAAATAAAGAGATGCATACTTTCCATATCGCTTCACTTATTACAAGAACGACAAATGACGTCGTCCAAGTTCAAAACTTCATGGCTATGGGTTTGCAAATGCTAATCAAGGCTCCCATTATGGCGGTTTGGGCGATTCTAAAGATCTCCGCCACCCAGGTCTCTTGGATGGCCGCGACCATTATTTCGATCGGTGCCATCTTGATCGATGTTTTTATCGTGATTGCAACCTGCTTACCTAAATTCCGTCGCATTCAAAAGCTGACCGATGACCTTAATGCGAGGGCAAGAGAAAATATCACCGGCGTTCGGGTTATCCGCGCGTTTAATGCCGAAGAGTATCAAAGCCAAAAATACGAAGCCGTTAACAATAATATTACAAACACAAATTTATTCACTTCACGTATTACTTCTACATTAAGCCCGGTCTTAACTTTGGCGATGAATGGATTGATTTTAGCCATCTATTGGATTGGCGCCTTACTAATTAACGACATAAAGCTTAACCCTGCAGATCCCACCTCAATTCAGCCTGGAATCTTGGAACGTGTCACGATTTTAGGCGATATGGTTGTCTTCTCCCAATATGCCATCCAAGTCGTTATGTCATTTATGATGCTGATCTTCATCTTCATCATTTTGCCTCGTGTCCTTATCTCGGCAAAACGTATCAAAGAGGTATTACAAACCGAACCCACCATCGTCGATGGCGATAAGAATGACATCCAAAACGGGGATATCGAGTTTAAAGATGTTGGTTTCTCCTATGGCGGAGATGACCACTATGCCATCAAAAATATCAATCTTCAAATCAAACAAGGCGAAACCGTTGCCTTCATTGGCGCGACAGGATGTGGGAAAACCACTTTGATCAACTTGCTAATGCGCTATTTCGATACAGGCAAAGGACAAATCTTAATTGGCGGGGAAAACATTAAAGATCACACCTTAGATAGTTTAAGAAACCTTTTCTCTTATGCTCCTCAAAAAGCTTCTTTATTTAAAGGGACGGTTCAATCAAATGTCACTTATGGGTCGAAAGAAGTTGATTCGGCAAAGATGGAAAAGTCTTTGCAAATCGCTCAATGCGGCTTCGTCCAAGATCTTGAAAAGGGCCTAGATAATGAGGTCGCTCAAGGCGGCACCAACTATTCAGGTGGCCAGAAACAACGTATTTCCATCGCAAGGGCTGTCTATAAAGATGCCCCGATCTTCATCTTTGATGATACTTTCTCTGCACTGGACTATAAGACCGATATGCTTGTCAGAAAGGGCATTAAAGAAAACCTTTCTGACCGCACCGTAATCATTGTCGCTCAACGTATCGGAACCATTAAAAATGCCGATAAAATCGTGGTTATGGAGAATGGGCAAATCGCCGACATCGGAACTCACGAAGAATTGCTGAAGTCTTCTTCCATCTACCAGGAAATCGCTTCAAGCCAGCTCGATAAGGAGGAACTCTAATATGCCACCCATGGGTCATCGTCGAAACGCCGGAAAAGGGAAATTAGATTTTAAATCCCTGGGCAAGATCTTTGTTTATGCCAAACGTTATATTCCTTTCCTTATTATTGCCGTAATTATGGCGATTGCCGCTTCGGTCACCACGATTCTAGGTCCGAATATCCTTTCTGATTTGATGGATACTTTATCTAAGGGTATCACTAGCGTCGGCGGTATCGATATGAATGCCTTTATCGGCTCGGTTACCTCACTTGTAATTATTTATGCCGTATCAGCGGTTACCGGCTATATTCAGCAAGTCATTATGGCCGAAATGGCGCAACGGACATCGCGCCGTCTCCGTAGCGACATCAACGCGAAAATGAATCGCTTGCCGCTAAGCTATTTTGATTCAACCGCGGTTGGGGAAATTCTTTCTCGTATCACCAATGACGTCGATTCGATTTCCCAGACTTTCGGTTCCTCTATTGCCGAACTCTCTAACGCTCTGGTCTTGCTTCTTGGTGTTCTCATCATGATGTTCACCGTCAATTACATCTTGGCATTTGTCACAATCGGGTGCTCTTTAGTCGGCTTTATTGGTATGAGTCTAATCTTAGGAAAGAGCCAAAAATATTTCTCGGCCAGGCAAAAGAACCTCGGTCAGATGAATGAGGATATCGAGGAAGTCTATACAAATCATCGCATTGTTAAGGCCTTTAATGCCCAAGAGACGGAGAAAGAGAAATTCCTCGAAATCAACGCAAATCTCTACAAAAATAACAAAATGTCGCAGTTTTTGTCGGGGATTATGATGCCGATTATGGGATTCTCCGGGAATCTTGCTTATGCCGCTATATTCGTTGTTGGGGTAGCTTTATCAATCAGTGGTCAGGGTGTGACTTTCGGGGTTATCGTCTCCTTTACGATTTATGCCCGCTTATTCTCCCGCCCCTTGTCTTCGTTAGCCCAATCGATGAGTTCCTTGCAACAAGCTAGCGCCGCCTCCACGCGTGTCTTTGATATCATTGAGAAAGAAGAGATGCCTAGTGAAGAGGATAAAACTCTTGTCCTAGATAAGGTCGAAGGCAAAGTCAAATTCGATCATGTGAATTTCTCCTATAACCCCGAACGGACCATCATTTCCGATTTCTCGGCCGATTTAGATAAAGGCATCAAAATCGCGATTGTCGGACCAACTGGGGCCGGCAAGACGACAATGGTTAACTTGCTTATGCGTTTCTATGATGTCAATAAAGGGGATATCCAAATCGATGGTCATTCCATCTATGCCTTAAAACGTGAGAAGGTTCGTGATCTCTTCGACATGATTCTTCAAGATACTTGGCTATTCTCCGGGACGGTCAGGGATAACCTCGTCTTTAACCGTAAAGATGTTTCCGACGAAAGGCTTGATGAAGTTTGCGCGGCTGTAGGCTTATCTCACTTCATCTCCGCCCTTCCTAATGGCTATGATTCCAAATTGGATGAGACCCTTTCTCTTTCCGAAGGACAAAAGCAGCAGCTCACCATCGCTAGGGCCATGATTAAGGATTCTCCTTTGCTCATCTTAGATGAAGCGACTTCTTCGGTTGATACCCGAACTGAGCTACAGATCCAAAAAGCGATGGATGAACTTACCAAAGGACGCACCTCCTTTGTCATCGCTCACCGTCTCTCCACCATTAAAAACGCCGATATTATCCTTGTGATGAACCAAGGCGATATCGTTGAGCAAGGCACTCATAAAGAACTTCTTGCAAAGAAGGGCTTCTATGCCGAACTATATAATTCCCAGTTTGAGCAAGTCGCATGAAAAGGGAGCTTTCGACTCTCTTAATTCACGGCTTCCACTAGCTTAGCTTCATTCTCTTTCATCTTATTATGGCCGTTATTCTTTAAATAATAGAAGAATAGGATCATGGCCACGATGGAACAGATGATATCGGCGATCGGGGTAGCCCAGACGATTAATTCAGGGCCATAAGGATTGTTTCCATAAACCGCAACGGCGTAGAAGATATACATTAATGGGATATCTAATATGCCTTTTCGTAATAAGGCTAAGATTAAACTCCGCCAAGCTTTTCCAACCGCTTGGAAGAAGGAAATGACAGTATAAGCCAAAGCGGAGAATGGGGCGCCGATACAAAGAATTCGCAGGAATTCGCTAGCCCTGGCGATAGAAGCTTCTTCGTGGACGAAGACCTGGGAGAACGACCGAGCCCAAATCAAAGAGGCGACCATGCATATGGTGGCAATGGCAAGAGAGATCATTCCGCTAACATAGACAATGGAAGCCATGCGTTTACGGTTCCCACTGGATTTGTTATAGCCAATTAAAGGCAATACCCCTTGGGTCATGCCTCTAACGACGCTATGGGCAAGCATGTTGATTTTCTTAGCAACGCCAATGCCCGCCAAAGCGGCGGCGCTTTCTTGTAAGGCGGCTTCGGTAGCGCCTTTCGCCAAAATGACGGTGCCGACAAGATTATCCAAAATCATGTAGGAGATGTTTTCGCATAATGTCATTAAAGCGGCTGGGGCACCGATTTTAAGGACCTCACCAGGAATATTCTCGGAGAAGGCTTTGGTCGAGAATTTAAGCGAAATGACCAAGGATTTGCGGGTGGCAATAAATAAAATAACATAATAAAGGAGGGCGATGGTGTTGGCTACGCCAGTAGCGATGGCGGCAGCCATAGCGGCCTTTTCGATGGGGAAAAGGACGAACATGAATAAAGGATCAAGGGCGCAGTTTAAAAGCCCGCCAATGGCAATGCCAATAGAGGCATGGAAGGATTTCCCCTGGGCGCGGATTAAGTGAGAGAAGAGAGTATTCAAAGCGGTGGGGATGCCGAAGATGACGACGCAATAGAGGATATATTCCCTAGCGAAAGCGGCGGTTTCAGGGGCGTTCCCGGAAAGGAACATCGAGATTGGCCCGGAAACGGCTAAAACAAGCAAGCAATAAATGGCGGTGGAAAATAAGCAACCCCAGAAAGCGAATCGCGATGAATTTTTGGCTCGCCATGGATTATTCTTGCCTAGACTCCTTGAGATAACCGAAGCGGCCCCAATCCCAAATAGATTGGAAATGGCCGAGATGATCATATATACAGGCATGCAAATAGTGACGCCAGCGACAAGTTCGCTTGATAAGGCAGGATCGATTAGCTTGGAAGCCTGGCCGATAAAGAAAGTATCGGTCATGTTATAGATGACAAGGATTAATTGACCGATGATGGAAGGGATAGCCAGGGAAAGGATGGCTTTTAAGACCGGTGCATTTTCAAATAATTGACGCTTCTTTTCGTCGAGATTGTTGGTCATGAAAATACTCCTTTCTGGTGTGAGTCCCTCTTTAAACTAAAAATCATAGAGAAAAGTAACTGAATTTGAAATAAGAAAACCTTTTAATTACATAAATAAAACTTATAATTAAGTTATGATAGATACACGTTACCTCACTTTTATCGCC
>CAJOML010000061.1 GCA_905235705.1 uncultured Bacilli bacterium
GGGATATCTCCTCCTCCGTCCTTGCCGACCGTGAAAAACTCGCCGATGGGGTCTTGATTCTTGCCATCACCATTTCCACCGTGACCCGTAAAATCATCGCCGGGCCGGAAGTGGCGATGCGTGGCTTCCTCATCCAAAAAGAAGGCGAGGCGGCCCAAAAAGAAGCTGCCAAGATCTTCCAAGGCGTCGTCTCCGATTATCTCCAGAAATTCGACATCAACGTCGATGAAATGAAACAAGTCGTCTACGAACGCGTCTTACGTGCCGTCAAACATCTTACCGGCAAAGTGCCGATGATCCTTCCCCTAATCGTGGATATCGCTTAATCAATGCGCAAAGAAACACCCACCCCGAAATTCTCCAAAAACCACGTCATGCACATCTTTGGGCTGAATGTGATTTTGCTTTGCCTGGTGGTTTTCTTTTCCGCGAATTCGCGTCTTCGCTTCCTATCCTACGGCTTTTCCTATGTCTTTGGGCTAGCTGGCTTATATTCGGTCCTTATCCCCCTTTTCCTTTGGGGCGGATATCATCTGATCCGGGGCTCAAGGCGGCTGCCTCTACGTTTCTTATTTGCCTGGATTTGCCTCTTCCTTGGCTTATTCCTTCTTTTCGGTGGCCTTTCTTATCCAAATGAAACTAGCAGCGTTCCCGACGCTTCCTATTTCCTTTCCTCTTTGGATGTCCATCAAAATAGCCACGATTTGTCGATTTGGTATGATATGAGGCTTGGCTCAGGCATTTTAGGGGCGATGCTTGTTTATCGCTTCTTCAATATCGCTAGTGGGCTAATCGCTTATTTAGGCGCCGCGATATTGCTTCTTGCCGCCTTTATTTTGATTTTCTTCCCCTTGCTTAAGGCGCTATGGCGGAAGATTTTCGCCTCCATCGCCATCGCTAAATCTAGGCGCAAAGAAAGAAAAGCCCAAAAAGAGGAAGAAGATGAGCCATATGAAGAGCCTATCCCCATCAAAGATACTCCCGATACCATCGCCTTCAAACCTCCTTTAACCGAACCGACTTTCATCCCCAAAGAAGAGGAAGCGCCCAAAAAAGAAAAGGAAGAAAATCCTTTTATCCGGGCCAAAAAAACCCCTCTTCCCAGTTTGGATTCGCTGCGTCAGCGGTCCTCTTCCCCTTATGCCGATAATGGCTTTGCCCCCATTATCTCAGCCCCTTATTCTAACGGTCCTTTGATGACTTCCGGTTTAGTTGAAGCCCGTTTTGATCCCGATTCCCATGGCTTTGGGGCTAAATCGAGTGAACCTTCCCCTTCTCCCGAGCCTTCCCCGATTACGCCTTCTTATCCTTCCCCCGAACCGACGGTTCCGCCTTATCTAACTCCTGAACCGGCGATTCCCCCCTTTCCTGCTCCCGAGCCTCCTTCTATTCCGCCTCAGCCTAAAGAAGAGGAAGCCCCCGAAGAAAGCTTCGAAGATAGCTTTGCCCCTTCCTTTTTGCAAGAGCCTCCCGTTGAGGTAGAGAAAGAACCCGAACCCGAACCTTTCGTTATGCCTACGCCCGTTTTAAGCGAGCCCGTTCTTCCTTCCTTTGCTCCTTCTACCCCTGATCCTGTTCCAGGGCCAACGCCAGTGGCGCCTATGCCCGCGGAGGAAGTTGCTCCCGCCCCTATTCAAGAAGTGCCGAAAGAAAAGACGCCTCTTGACCTCGAACCCGATGCCACGCCTTTGCCGCCTTATACCTTACCCCCGATCGAATTGCTCGAAGATAGTGTCGACGATGGCAGCGACGAATTAATGAAAGCCGACGTGCAACGGAAAATCGATATCATCGATAAGACCTATCGCGATCTTCGGGTCGGCGCCCATGTTAGCGATTACGTCATCGGCCCGCAGGTCACACGTTTCGCCATTCAAGCCGATGATGATGTCTCCGTTTCTTCCTTAGGGAAAGTGGTGGCGGATATCGAAGTCCGTCTCAATGGTCTCCCAACCCGTTTCAATGAACGTGTCTATGGGATGTCGACCTCGGCTTTGGAAGTCACCAACGAGAAACGCCGCACCGTCTCGATGCGCGAATTAATGCGCGGCATGCCTGAGAACACGGAGAAAAACCGTATGGTCATCCCCTTTGGGGAAGATATCGGCGGCAAAGTCAGAAGCGCCATCGAGCTTCCCCACCTTCTTGTCGCCGGCACGACCCGTTCAGGCAAAACCGTTTTCATCCACACCATTTTGCTCGCTCTTCTTATGCGTAATCGCCCCGAAGAACTTAAGCTCGTTCTCGTTGACCCAAAACGCGTCGAAATGAGCAAATATCGTGACTTGCCTCATCTTCTTTGCCCTGTCATCAAAGAACCGAAGGAGGCGGTTGTCGCCTTAAAGAAACTTTGCGATGAAATGGAACGTCGTCTTACCGTCTTTGAGACGGCCGGGGTCCAGGATATCCAAGAATATAACAGCGATTATTGCGAATACGCCCATAAACGGAAAATGGCATATATCGTCGCCGTCATCGATGAATTCAACGATTTGGTGATGGCTGCCAAAGACGTTTCCTCTTACGTCTTGAAACTTGGCCAAAAAGCCCGTGCCGCAGGCATTCACTTAATCGTTGCCACCCAACGTCCCGACGCCAAAGTCATCGACGGAACCTTAAAATCCAACTTGCCGGCCCGTGTCGCCTTGACCGTTGCCACGGCCACCGACTCCATGACCATCTTAGGTTTCAAAGGCGCCGAAGAATTATCCGGCTATGGGGATATGTTGATCGATTGCATTCAGATTTCCCGTGGCGAATTCTTACGTGCCCAAAGCGCCTTCGCCACGAGTCGCGATATGCGCGCGGTGACCGAATATATCCGTTCGCAACAGAAACCGGATTATGATCCGGCCTTCCTCAACCTCAAAGACGAGGAAGAAGAAAGCCAAACCCCTCAGATGAACGGTTCGATGAATGTAGTCGGAAACGATGCCCCGCCTTCGGAAGAAACCCTCTCGGCCATGAAAGCCGCCGGCGTCGAGGAAAAATACCAAATGATCAAGAAGGAAGTGATGTCGCGCGAATTCACTTCCATCTCGCAAATCCAACGCGATTATGGGGTTGGCTTCCCCCGGGCTGGCAAAATCTACGCCCGATTAATGAAGGAAGGCATCATCTCCAATGATGTCCCCAATGGCTCGAAAGGAGCCAAAGTCATCGTTCATAACGTCGATGCCTTACCCGAAGAAAGCAATCCCGGTAGCCTCTCCCAGTCCGAGACGAGCTATTCCGGAGAGGAGGAATAAGATGAAAGACACCTATGTAAACGCGAAATTAGTTTCACCCGACTTGCTACGCCTTGTCGTATTCTCTTCTTTGCCTTGGGAAAAGCTTGACCCCGTTTTGGTAAAAGACGGCATTCCCGGTAAGAAATTATCCGCGATTCGCACCAACACCTTATCTTCCATCGCCATCGTCGATTATCGCCTAGACGGACCGCTTGAACTTGGCCATTCTTATTTCCTTGTCATGCCCCAATACGGTTCGATTCCCGTTGATGTTTCGGAGGCGACGACATTCCCCGGTTTCGATGCGAAATATTATTATCCAGGCAATGATTTAGGGGCCGTTTATCATAAAAACCACACCGATTTCGCTTTATGGGCTCCCCTTGCCTCAAAAGTCGTCGTCAGCTACCGCAAAGACGATACGGAGGAATGGACGACCATTTCGATGACCCGTTGCGACCATGGCGTCTACCGCGCCACCGTCAAAGGCGATTGCCATTTATTCCAATACCATTATTTCGTCACCAATTCCGAATTGCTTGTGCGTGTGACCGACCCTTACGCCAAGGCTTCTACCCCTAACGGCGAAGATAGCGTCGTTTGCGACTTCTCCCGTTTACAGACGAATTTCAAACGGGAATGTCTGCCGGTCATGAATTCGCCTTGCGATGCCATCATTTACGAAGGACACGTCCGCGATTTGACGATTGACCCCCATACCAATATCCATAACAAGGGAACCTTCAAGGGCCTCTACGAAAAAGGCAGGGTGAGCGAAGGCGGGCATCCGGTTGGTTTCGATTATATCGTCGGGCTTGGCATCACCCATCTTCAGCTTTTGCCGATTTATGACTATAAGACGGTGGATGAGACCAACCCCCAAAGCGGTTATAACTGGGGCTATGACCCGGCTCAATATTTCGTTCCCGAAGGGAGTTATGCCTCGGTTTTAGATGATCCTTTATCCCGTATCAAGGATTGCCAGGAAATGGTCGCTAGCTTCCATGAAAAGGGAATCCGTATCGTCATGGACGTCGTCTTTAACCACGTCTTCGAATATCAAAATTCCGTCTTCGAGAAAGTCGTTCCCAATTTCTATTTCCGTCACCGCGGCAATGGACGGCTAGCCAATACCAGTGGATGCGGCAATGACCTTGCTTCCGAACGTCCGATGGTCAGAAAACTTATCGTCGATGCCTGTAAGTGGTGGATTGACGAATATGGGATCGATGGATTCCGTTTCGACTTAATGGGCATAATCGACGTCAAGACGTTAAACCAAATCAAAGATTATGCTTTAAGCCACGACCCCAGTTTCATCCTTTATGGCGAAGGATGGAACATGGGCGGGGAAGTCAAAGAACCTCTTGGCCATATGGGCAATTACCTCCTCCTCCCCGACTTTGGCTTCTTTAACGATTTCTACCGCGAGACATTAAAAAACTACGCGGTCGAAGATTATGGGGCCAAAAACAATTTCAAATTCGTCTATCTCGGCTCCTGCGTCGATTTTATCCATCCCCCGAAATTCCTTAACGCCAAACAAACGATCAACTATGTCGAATGCCATGATAACGCGACTTTCTTCGATTTCCTAAGCCAACGCCGCGGCGATTTAAGCGTCGAGGAACGCCTAAATATCGTTAGGATGGTCAACCAAGCCATCATCTTCTCTTTCGGTATCCCTTTTATCCACGCCGGACAAGAAATCGGGGCTAGTAAGTGGGGCGAAGATAACACCTATAATAAAGGAGACGGATATAACCGTTTCCCAGCCCGCTTATTAGATGAACGTTATGACATGGTCGAATCCTTAAAGAAAGCCATCGCCATTCGCAAGAGATGTTCCTTCATACGCATATATGACCCACGCGTTATCTCTCAGGCGGTCGATGTCTCCGATCTAGATGAGGCGATCCACGTCAATTATCTTGACCAAAATCTCATCGCCCCTAGTAAAGAATTACATCTATTTATCAATCCGAGCTATCGCTCCCTTACCTATTGGCCTTCTTCTTTCCAAGAGGAAGTCATCACCTCTAGCGAGAGATTAAATATCAACGATGGCGCCTTGCAATTCTCCCTTCCCCATCGCTCCACCATCATCAGCAAAAACAAACAATGAAAATCCTCAAGTGGCTTCGTATCTTCCTCCTTTGCTTGCCCAAAGTCATCTGGGATTACTTTTCCTATATCCTCCCTTATTCAAAGAAAAAAGACTCGATTCCTTTGGATGAACGTTATCGTCGCGTAAGGAAAACCGTGATTTTCGTCCTCAAGAAAACGAAGATGCATATCGATTTTTCGGGGGCTGAAAAAATCGGGCAGGGAAGCCCCAAACTTTATATTTGCAACCATGCCAATTTCATCGACCCCTTACTCATGATCGCCTTTAACCCACGTCCGATGGGGGTGGTGGCGAAAAAAGAAGTCACGAAAATCCCCGTCGCCGGGAAATTGCTTGCTTTGATCGATGGCATTTTCATCGATCGCGATGATCCAATTTCCACCTTGCGTCAGTTCCGTGACGCATCTAAGCGTTTTAGCGGGAAAATGATGGATTGGCTCATTTTCCCCGAAGGAACAAGGAACCGCTTCCCTTATGGGGTGATGAATCCTTTCCATGCCGGCACATTTAAATTCGCGACGATGGGAAAACTTAACGTCGTGCCGATATATATGTTTGGGCAGCACCGATTATTCGATTCGGTTTGGTTCCGCAATTACCCCGTTCAAATCAAGGTTTTCGATGAGATCCCCTATCAGCAAATCAGCGAAGAAGGAACTACCCAATTCGCCGAAAGAATGTATGGACTAATCAATTGTGAAGTCCAACAAGCGATCGAGAATGACCGTGTCTACCGCGAAGAAGGCAAAACGAAAAAGAAAGTGAAGAGGTGGTATACCCTCTCCCCCATGAAGGAGTTAGTTGGCTATGGCAAGAAGAAATAACCGCGTCGAACCATTTCAGACGACGTTTAATTTAACCAAAACAACGGGGCCATCGATGATTATCGTGGCTTTTATCATTTTTATCGCGATGTTTTATTGCTTAAATAAGAGTTACGTCGAAGGCGATAAATTAGCCTATTATCTGCCATGGTGCCTAGGATATGGTATCCCCGCGGTCCTCGTCGCGGCTTGGGGCGTTTATGGGGCGACTAGGCAAGATAAAATCCGTTCCCAAATGTTAAAAGTCTTAATCGGGGGTATCGTGGCTAGCGTTTTGGATATCGCCGGCACCATCCCTTTACTCGCGGTTTGGGGAAATGTCGAATTCTTCGTTTCCGGCTTGGTGATCGCCGCTTGCTGCGCAGGTATTTCAATTACGGGACTCGTTGCCTTATCCCAAGCGAAATAAAGGCAATTGATATTGATGGCGATATCCTTTTGGATAATGGTTTTTGCCTTGCCCGTTAACGATTTTGACTTGGCCTAAAGGGAAGAGTTGATAAGAAACGGGATGGAAGCCGTTTTCCCCTTGAAGGGGAATAAGATCGCCATGAAGATAAGCAAGGGCTTCCTTTTCGTTTAATTCAATCGTCTTGGCCTTACCAAGATAGCGAGCAAGGGCGAAAGAAGGTTTTCCTTCCTCTTCAACGCAAATCCCATATCGAAGCAAGGAAAGGGAAGAAATAGGGAGGGGGCGATTTAAACAATAGAGCCTGCCTTTATCGAGATAGGAAAAATCCTCGATTCCATATTCTTTGGCTAAGCGCAAAAAAGAAGAAGGACATGTATTAACTTTTAACTTCTTATCAGTCGGCTCGCCTTTCTTATGTAACAAGGCGATGAATTGCCCTTCGTAATCGCCTCGGGTGGGCAATAAGAGGATCGCTTCTTTTAGGGAGGATGGATGGAAGAAAGAGGGATCGTCTTTTAATGGGACGATTTCCATGTCTTCGTGCTGCCTAAGGAAAGAAAGGATCTGGTCTTGGTTTTCTTCTTTTGAAAATGAGCAAGTCGAATAAATCAAATATCCGCCAGGGGAAAGCATTTCATAGGCATAGCCAAGCAATTCGGCTTGGATGGCCGCGTTTTTTTCGACTTTCCCTTGGCTCCAATCTTCTTTGGCGGCTTCGTTTTTCCTAAACATCGCCGAGCCGGAACAGGGGGCATCTAGAATAATGCGGTCAAAGAAATGGCGATATTTCGAATAGGCGATCTTCCAATCTCCCGAAGTGACGGCGATATTCCCTAGTCCCATCCTTTCGACATTCGAAGATAATTCGCTCGCCCTGATATAGGAAATATCGTTAGCTAAGATGGTAGCGGTGGGGTTAGCGAAAGCGTAGCCGATTGTTTTGCCTCCCGGGGCGGCTGCCATATCCAAAACATAGCCGTTTTCTAAGGGAGGGAGGAAAGAAGCGACCATCATGGCGGAAGGATCTTGGATATAATAGGCCCCTAAATCGAAAAGAAGATGTTTGCCAAGCTCATAATCTTCCTTTTGGTAAATCACCCCGTTTTTGACTAGAGGATGAGGCTTAGCCTTAGGGAATAAGGAGAGGAAAGCGTCGCGACCTAGACGTGACTGGTTTAAAAATAGGCCCCGTTTAGGCTCAAGCTTAACGGCTTCATCCAAAGATTTCGCCTCAGAGGATTCTAGATAAGGGCTAACGAGGTCGCTTAGGTTCATCTTTAGCATTATAAAGCGCATAAAGTTGATGTCAAAGACAAAGTCTTTCGTTACAATTATGGCTATGAGAATGGTAGATATTATTGAAAAGAAAAGGGACGGGCACGTCCTTAGCGAAGAAGAAATTCGTTTCTTCGTCGAAAATTATGCGAAAGCGGATGACCCCATCCCCGATTATCAAGCCTCGGCCTTTACGATGGCCGTCTATTTTAAGGGGATGAACGAAGAAGAAACCGCCATCTTGACCGATGCCATGATGCGTTCTGGCGATTTAGTCGATCTTTCCTCGATCAAAGGAGTCAAAGTCGATAAGCATTCAACGGGCGGGGTTGGCGATAAGACTTCCTTAGTCGTTGGGCCGCTAGTGGCCGCACTTGGCGGAAAAGTCGCCAAGATGAGCGGACGCGGTCTGGGCTTTACAGGAGGAACGGTAGATAAGATGGAGTCCATCCCGGGCTTTGTCACGTCCATGGAGAGGGAGAACTTCATCCGTTCCGTCAACGACATCGGCATCGCCGTCATCGGACAGACAGGACACATCGCTCCGGCGGACAAGAAGATGTACGCCCTCAGGGATGTAACGGGAACGACCGAAAGCATCGCGCTCATCACCTCCAGTATCATGAGCAAAAAGCTGGCAGCCGGCGCGGATGCCATCGTGCTGGACGTCAAGTGCGGAAGCGGCGCTTTCATGAAGGTTTATGAAGATGCCCGCGAGCTGGCCCAGTGGATGGTGGACATCGGGACCGCAAGCGGCAAACGCATGACGGCCGTGATCTCGGATATGAACCAGCCCCTTGGAAACGCCGTCGGAAACGCGCTGGAAGTACGCGAGGCCATTGATGTTCTGAAGGGCAGCGGCCCGGCGGACATCACGGAACTATCCATTCGCCTTGCGGCAGAGATGATACGCCTCGGAGGCAGAGCAGAAGGAAACAGCGCCCCGGGCAGTGAAAACGCAGACCGTGAAGCGGCAGAGAAGATGGCACGCAATGCGATCGAAAGCGGCAAAGCCCTGGAGAAATTCCGGCAGTTTGTCGCCAATCAGGGCGGAAACAGTGACATTACAGAGGACGAGACCATATTCCCGCAGGCGGAGTATGCCATTGAGGTCATGGCC
>CAJOML010000062.1 GCA_905235705.1 uncultured Bacilli bacterium
CTTATCGACCTTGGTCCAAGCCAAAATCAAAAAAGGCCCGATTCCCCCAGCCATGCGCGCCCTAACCACGATTATCTTCTTCGTCGTTTTAGCGGTCGCCATCTTGATTACGATTTATCGTAACGTCAAAGCCAAATCCGGCAAAAAGAGACAAGGGAGGGAACGTTAATGAAACTCAAAAACAAACTCCTTCTAGGGGCCGTTAGCCTTTTCACCCTCGCTTTTTCTAGCGGCTGCTCCTCACATGAAGATGCCCTCATCATCAAGATCCTCAATTGCGAAGATTATATTGGCGAAAGCGAATTCGAATTCACCTATGTTAACGATCAGGGCGAAGAAATCACCGCCACCTACGATGATGTTTTATCTGGCTTTAGCGAATATGAAAGCGAGAAGCTCGGCAAGAAAGTCAAAGTCATTTATGACACTTATGACACCAACGAGACGATGCTTTCTTCCTTAAAGACGGGCAAGACCCAATATGATTTGATTGCCGCCTCCGACTACGCCATCCAAAAGATGATGATGATGGGGATGCTGCAAAAGATCGACCGCACCCGCTTGGATAATTACAACGACTATTGTTCCCGTTTCCTTTTAGATCAGATGGAATCCATCACCGCCGAGGTCCCTCTCGCTGATGGGAAAACCTCGATTGAGAAGATGGCCGATTATTCGGTCGGTTATATGTGGGGGACCCTTGGCATCCTCTTTAACCCCGCAAAAGTCGCCTCTGATAAAGGGCTTGACGAAGAAACGGTCAAATTCGATATGCAATCTTGGCATTCCCTTTGGGACGGCAAATACAAAGGCGAGATGTCGGTCAAAGACTCGATGCGTGACACTTATTCGGTCGGCATCATGGAACGCTTTGGCGAAGAAATCGAAAACGCCCTTGTCGCCTCTGGCTGCTTTGAATTAGAAAGCGGCTCCTACGTCTTAAAAGAAGGGGCTTATACCAAAGCGCTTGAAACCTATAGCGCCCCAATCCTTACCGAAATCTTCAATCGGTGTGACGAAGGCTCGGTTAAGCAGGTCCAGGAGACCCTCCTCACCTTGAAAGACAATATCTTCGGGTTCGAGGTCGACTCAGGCAAAGACGATATCGTCAAAGGCCTCATCGGGATGAACCTCGCTTGGAGCGGGGATGCCGTCTATTCAATGGACCGTGGCGAGAACGAATCCGAGCAAATCATCTATTATTCCGTCCCCAAAACCGGTGGCAACATCTGGTTTGACTCATGGGCCATCCCTGCCACTAGCGATGCCGAACATAAAGCGGTCGCCGAAGACTTCCTTAATTTCGTCTCCGATCCGCAAGTTGCGGCCGCCAACATGGATACAATCGGCTACACCTCCTTTATCGCCGGTGACACCGTCCATAACTTAGTCCGTCAATGGTATGACCCCCGTGCTTATGCGATGTTTGTCTATCATGAAGCGGATTGGTGGGAAGATAGCGACTTCATCTACGCCGAATATGACGAAGAAGGCGAAATCATCCCAGATGGCTATTCCTATAACGAAGAAGGCTTACGTTATCAAGACGGCAAAGAGCATGCAGGCGAAGATGACGATTACGGCTATTTCGATATGACCGGGTCGACTTACGAAGAAGCTTGCGTCGATGGACAGAAGATGAGCTGGGAAGATTACCAGACCCTCTATAACGAAGCCGTTGAAGAGGAAGCCAAAGAAGAAGGGCTAAGCGGAGAAGAACTCGCCGCTTATATGGATGAAAACCTCATCGCTTGGGATGTCGTCGACCTCACCTATATGTTCGAAGGCACCCTTGATATCGATGAGGAGCCCTTAGGGGAAACCCCCGATACCAATCCTTATCTCTTCTATACCGATGAATATGAAACCATCGAAGACGAGGAAAGCGGCGAATCGGTGACCATTGGCCGTCAATTCTACGCCCAATATCCGGATATGAAGATGATCCCTAAGCTCGCCGTCATGCGTGATTATGGGGCCAATAACAAATATGTCCTTTCCATGTGGAGTGAGGTCAAATCCAATGCCTTGACCCCTGGGGCGGCTACCATCTTCATCGTGATTATCGGGGTTGCCGCGGTGATTATCGCCGCCTCGGTGATCTCCAATTCGATCTTCCATTCCGCCAAAAAAGCGCGTCATAAGGAAGAAGAAGCTAGCAAAAGGTAGTTCCTTTTCTAGGCAAATGGGGATATAATCCCCGTTGCGCATCCGTAGCCAAGTGGTAAGGCAAGTGACTGCAACTCACTCACCATCGGTTCAAATCCGGTCGGATGCTCCACTTCAAAACCTAGCCTCGCATTCGCGGGGCTTTCTCTTTGACGAGTTCTTTACCTTTGGTTAAATTTCCCTTAAAGGAGTTGCTTATGAAAGTTCTAATCATTAATGGATCGCCGCGAAGCAAAGGGAATTGTTCACGTTTAGTCGATGAAATCTTAAGTGTATTTAATCCTCTTGGCATCGAAAGCGAAGTCGTTTCCATCGGGAATAAAGACATCAGGGGATGCATGGCTTGCTCTTATTGCGCCACCCACGATGGCTGCGTTTTTAAAGACATCGTCAACGAAACCTCACTTAAATTAAAAGAAGCCGATGGCTTAATTTTGCTTAGCCCCGTTTATTATGCTTCGCCCAATGGCTCGTTAATCGCTTTCTTAGACAGGCTTTTCTATAGCGCTAACTTCGACCTTTCGATGAAAGTCGGGGCCGCCTTTGCGGTTGCGAGACGCGCCGGCACGACTTGCTCTTTTGACGTGCTAAATAAATATTTTACGATCTCGGGAATGCCACTTGTTTCGGGGGATTATTGGAATAACGGATTTGGCAGCAAGCAAGGGGAAATCGAACAAGACAAAGAAGGATTAAGGAATGCCATAATGGTGGCAAAACGGATGGCTTTCTTAATGAAGGCGATCGAGGAAGGAAAAGAAAAATATCCCGAATTGCTTGAAGAAGATCCACATGTTTGGACGAATTTCTTCCATTAAGAAGATGGGGGTTGCTTAGTCAACTCCTTTTTTCTCTAAATTATATTTGAGAAGAAATATCGCATGCCCTCCCCGAAATGAGCAGATCACTCGCTTTATTCGATGACGATGATGTGACCAAAAAATGATCTTGAAATTCATCGTCGACGGGCAAGAGCATTATAACTGGGTCAAATGGCATCTTAACCTCATCAAAGAGGAATTACCCCATCGAAACCCTCAGTGACTAATCTTAAATATTCATCAGGCCAGGCGTTTGCCTGACTTTTTCTTACCCGCCTTATTGCCTTTGGAAGTGGGGTTCCTATAATTAGGCTATGCCAAAGATCGACAAAGACTATTTCAATATTGATAAAGACCCGATGAAGGCCAACGCGGTTGAGGATATTCTCACCGATGACGAAGAAATCTTGGTGCGTCTAACACCGAATAAACGCACTTTCATTTTCGAATCCATCGTTAAGGGACTACCTTTTGTCTTGCTTTGGGCAGGCATCGATGTCGCCGTTATCTTGGCGATGATTCATAACCACGCCTTCGACACGAGTTTCGTCCCCATTATTTTTATCGTCATTTTCTTCGCTTTCCATCTTTTCCCGTTATGGGCATATATCAGCAATGTCGTTAAGCGGGTAGGCGGCTTTAAAAACGTCGAATATGTCTTCACCGATAAACGAATCATCCTTCGTTCTGGCCTAATCGGCATCAATTTGGATTCGCTTTATTATTCCTCCATCACCAATGTCGAAGTGAAAGTCGGCCTTTATGACCGTATGTTTAAAGTCGGGG
The DNA here is from genome assembly GCA_905235705.1 of uncultured Bacilli bacterium. Lineage (GTDB taxonomy): Bacteria > Bacillota_I > Bacilli_A > RFN20 > CAG-826 > Alloenteromonas. The sequence goes on from CAJOML010000062.1 coordinate 3,777, forward strand.
ATATCTATTTAAGCGTCGGCGAGAAGAAGCATATCATCGATGACATCCCCAATCCTTATGCCTATGGGGCCAAAATCCAAGCCCTCGTCCATGACATTAAAACCGATATCTCTTTCCCTAACGACCTCCGTCCGAAAGAAAACCACGGCTATAAAACCAAATATTCCCGTGATGATGACGACAAATAAGGTCGGTAAAGGGATTCCCACAAATTAAATCGGTAAAATTTTGCCATATCGATTATATCGGTGTTTTCCTATAGGGAATCCTTCAAAATATTGGTAAAACAGAATATGGGGCTTGAAATTAATTGTGGAAACGTTATTTTTATTTCATAATTAACCTCAAGGGGTAGTTTACGTCCAATTTCGGAGGAACTACTATATGGACAAGGACAACGTCAAACTCGCCATTGTCAACGAGTTTATCGCTCAATTTAACGCAATCGGGCCAAAGGTCACTTTGGACTCGGTTTGCAAGCCGATCCGCATTTCGAAAAAGACGATTTACAAATATTTCCCCTCGAAAGCAGGGATTTACGATTTCATTTTGAAAGATGCCCAAGCTGGCGTCCTCGCCGCTCAGCGCGCCATCTTTAATGACCCTAATTTATCGACCAAGGAAAAATTAGAGAGGATTCTTTCCATCCATATCGATTGGGAGGAAAGGATTGATATCACCAAGATTTTCCAATTCGAAGAAAGCGAACCCGAATTCTATCATCGTTTTATCGAAGCATACCAATCCAATTGGGATTTCTTTATCCGCCTCGTTGATGAAGGCAAGCAAAACGGAACCGTAAAACCGGAAGTGAATGCCGAATTAATCGTGACCGTCTTATCCTCATCCATGGTTAATCTTTATAAAGGGGAAACCCTTACCAACTTAGGCATCGAATATGCCCAGGCAATCGATGAAATCGCACGGATGATCTTATACGGCATCCTTGCCTAAAATCGACGACGAAAATCAGGGAGGCCGAGGCCTCCCTTTTTGATCGATAAGTTAATGAGTCTTAATGTAAGGATAAAAAGTTAATCTAAATTTACAATTTCGCTTGAAAACGCCTAGTCTTTGGGTATGATATACGAGGTTAATCGCCTAGAAAGGACCTTTTATGCCTATCGCCCTTGCTCCTGTCAATGAAGAAGTTACCGTCGCTAGAATTAATTTAAATGCGAAAGAAAACGCTCGTTTGGCTGCTTTAGGTCTTACCAAAGACGCCAAAGTCACTGTTTTATCCTCAACCGGTGGCGCGGTCGTGATCCTCATCAAAGGGTCCCGCCTCGCCCTTGACCGTGTTACGGCCTCACGTATTTTTGTGGCCTAAAATTGGAGGATAACCATGAAGAAAACACTGGACACTCTTCAAATCGGAGAGTCTGGAACCATTGTGAAAATCAATGGCGAAGGTAGAGTCCGCCGCCGTTTATTTGATATGGGACTTACCCCAGGCGCCGAAGTCTACCTAAGAAAAAAAGCTCCACTTGGCGATCCGCTTGAAATCACGTTAAGAGGATATGAACTCTCTTTACGCAAAGATGAAGCGGTCAACGTGGAACTGGAAATGGCGGAGGGCAAATAAAATGGCAGAAAAAAGAATCGTCGTTGCCCTAGCTGGCAACCCTAACTGCGGGAAAACCACCTTATTCAATTCCTTGACTGGCGCCACGGCATACGTCGGAAACTGGCCTGGTGTCACCGTTGAAAAACGTCAAGGTGTCTATCGCAACCGCAAAACCAAGGAAAGTGCCGAAGTCGTTGATCTTCCTGGTATCTATTCCTTGTCTCCTTATACCCCGGAAGAAGTCATTTCCCGTGACTTTATCCTTGAGGAGCATCCCGATGTCGTCATTAACGTCATTGACTCGACGAACTTAGAACGCAACCTTTACATGACCACCCAAATCATGGAGATGGATGTCCCCATGGTCGTGGCCCTCAATATGACTGACGTCTTGGAAAAAGACGGTCAGCTCATCGATACCGAAGATCTTGCTAAGCGCCTTGGCTGCCCTGTTGTCGCCATCTCCGCGCTTCGTCAGAAAAACCTATCCGATTTGATGAGCATTGCCATCCAAGCGGCCCAAAAACCCCGCAAAGGCTCCACCCTTTTGTCTTCTGGCAAATATGGAAAAGCCATCGAAGAGGCGACTAAGCTCTATCAAGATCAAGAAGTCGCACACCCCCTGTTCCACGCCATTAAGGCTTTGGAAAACGACGAAAAAGAAATCGAAAGCAACGGCGAACTCGTCAAAAAGGCCCAGGAAATCCTCAGCAAAAATAAGTTAAACGATTTCGAAGCCGATTCCGCCGATGAAAGATATAAATACATCACCGGCAATTTTGTCAGCTCGCGTAAGGGGAAGAAACTTTCCGCCAAAGAAAAACTTAGCCGTTCCGATAAAATCGACCGTGTCTTGACTAACCGCTGGGCGGCTATCCCAATCTTCCTCGTCGCCTTGTTCCTCATCTTCCACCTCACTTTTGCGGAAGACTTATTCTATCTAGGTCACATGGGCGTCCAATTCGGCGATTGCTTTGCCGGGTCACCCTTTGAATCCTTGTTCTGGAACGCGACTGAAGTGGACGAATTCGGCCATTATGTGGCTGGCGGTGTCAATTCCATCGGCGTCATCTTGGCAAACTTCGTC
>CAJOML010000063.1 GCA_905235705.1 uncultured Bacilli bacterium
ATACGGGGGATTCGGTTCGTAAGCCTGCCTCTTTTGCCGGGCTAGTTGGATTAAAACCAACCTGGGGTAGGGTCTCTCGTTATGGTTTATTCCCCTTTGCCCCTTCTTTAGACCATGTGGGCTTTTTCACGCGCCATGTCATAGACGCGGCGATCCTATTAAAAGAACTCGCCGGGAGGGATGATAATGACGCGACCTCTTCTTTTAAAGAAGTCCCCGATTATTTATCTTTCTTATCCCTTGGCATCAAAGGAAAACGTATCGCCTTTATCAAAGAAATCTTTGATTCGTTAAGCGATGAATTTCTTAAAGCAAAGCTTCTTCAGATGCGTCAGAAATTAGAAGAAGCAGGGGCTTCCATCGAAGACGTGCATATGGATAAAAGACTTTTAGAGGCCATCTACGTGACTTATTTTGTGATTTCCTGCGCCGAGGCGACGAGCACCAATGCGAATCTAGATGGCATCAAATTCGGCCCTTATTATGAAGGTAAGACTTATCAAGAAGTCATGTTCAAAGCCAGAACCGCCGGCTTCTCCGAATTGATTAAACGCCGCTTCGTCATCGGAAGTTTTGTTTTGATGAAGGAAAATCAGCAAGAATTATTCTTAAAGGCCCAACGTTGCCGCGCCAAAATCGTCGATGAACTGAATAAGATACTTTCCCATTACGATTTTATCTTTACCCCAGCCGCTCCTTCGATTGCCGGTAAATTTGAAGAAGAAAAAGGAGGTTTCCCCTCTTCCGACCTCGCCGATAATCATATAGTTTTAGGCAATTTTGCCGGATTGCCTTCCATCTCTCTTCCACTTGGATTAGAAGAAGGGATGCCTTTAGGGGCCAATTTGATGGGGCGTGCATTCGAAGAAGACGCCCTCCTTGGCTTTGCCGCGACCTTCGAACGCCTTAGCGGGCTTGGCGGACTTAGCGCGATCAATAAGGAGAACTACCAATGAATTTCGAAGCGGTTATCGGCCTTGAGATTCACGTGGAGATGAAGACCAAGAGCAAAATGTTCTCCCCCTCGCCAAACGCCTTCTCCAAAGAACCGAATACCCATATCACCCCTTTCGACATGGCTTTTCCCGGTACCATGCCAACGGTCAATAAGCAAGCTGTCATTAACGGCATTCGCGTCGCAAACGCGTTGCATATGGAAATCGATCATCTTTTACGTTTCGACCGAAAGAATTATTTCTATGCTGACCTTCCCAAGGGTTTCCAAATCACGCAGGAATTCCATCCTCTTGGGAAAGATGGATATGTCGCCATTTTCGATAAAGAAGGCCATCGAAAGATAGTTCATATCGAACGTATCCACTTAGAGGAAGATACCTGCAAGCAACTCCACATGGATACCTATACCCTCCTTGACTATAACCGGGCCGGGGTCCCACTAGTTGAGATCGTCTCTTGCCCGGAAATCCGTAATGGCTTTGAGGCAGGGGCTTATGTCGAGGCGATTCGAAATATCGTCGTGTATTCCGGTTGTAGCGATGGCAAGATGGAAGAAGGGTCGCTGCGGTGCGATGTGAATATCTCGCTTCGGCCGCTTGGCGAAGAGACTTTTGGCACGAAAGTCGAATTGAAGAACCTAAATTCCATCAAAAACATCGAACGTGCCATCGACAAAGAAATCGCCAGGCAGAAAGAATGCTTGCTTCAAGGTAAGCCCATCCTCCAAGAAACGCGACGTTATGACGAATCTAGCGGGAAGACCCTTCCGATGCGCTTAAAAACAGACGCGGTGGATTATAAATGCTTCCCCGAGCCCAATATCGCTCCCATTGTTTTAAGCGATGACTTTGTCAAAGAAGCGATTGTTACCTGCCCCGAATTATATGAAGCCAAAAAAGAAAGATACCTTTCCTATGGGCTAACGCAAAACGATGCCACGATTATTTTATCTAATCCCGAGATGGCCGCTTATTTCGAAGAAGCTTCCAAAGGGGCTAAAAACATTAAGACGGTCGCGAATTTCTTAATCGTCGAAATCAATGGCTATCTCAATAAGAGGGGAATGAAGATAAAAGAACTACCCCTAAAAGGATCCGCATTAGGGGAAATCGCTAACCTTCAAGAAGAAGGTTTTACTCACAAACAATGCGTAGATGTGCTTAACTATTGTATAGAAAACGAAGGGGCCGCTGTCTTAGAGGCGATTGATAACCTTTCCCTTTCCAAACAAATTAGCGATGACGACTTGGTGCTTGAACTTGTTGGCGCCGTCCTCGACGCCAATCCCCAATCCATCGCCGACTTTAAAGCCGGCAAAGACCGCGCAAAAAGCTTCCTAATTGGTCAAGCCATGAAACTAGGGAAAGGGAAAGTCAATCCCAGCGCGGTTGCCAAAATCATGAGTAAAGAACTCGCAAAACGATAAAAAGAAGGAGGTTTTGCATGAAAGTATTAGTCACCGGAGGTCTTGGCTTTATCGGTTCCGAGACCGTTGTTGCCTTGTTAGAGGCGGGACACGAACCAATTGTCGTCGACAATCTTTGCAATTCAAAAATCGGGGTCATTGACCGTATCGAAACCATCACCGGCGTACGCATCCCCTTTATCCAAGCCGATTGCCGCGATAAAGAGGCGATGGATAAGATTTTCTCCTCTTATCAAATCGACGGGGTCATCCACTTTGCCGGGCTTAAGGCGGTCGGTGAATCGGTTAAGCTCCCTCTAAAATATTATGAGAATAACCTTCTTTCCACCCTTGTCTTAATCCAAGCCATGGAAGAGCATGGCTGCCATAATTTGGTCTTTTCTTCCTCGGCCACCGTTTATGGTGATCCAGGCGAGCTTCCGTTAAAGGAAACAACCCCCTTAGGAACAACCACTAACCCCTATGGCGAAACCAAGAAGATGATCGAAAGAATCCTTACCGATTATGCTCACGTCCATCCTGAATTTAATATCGCCTTGCTTAGATATTTCAATCCTATCGGTGCCCATCCTAGCGGCTTATTAGGCGAAGACCCTCGTGGCATTCCTAATAATTTGTTGCCCTATGTTGCCCAAGTCGCCATCGGAAGGCGCGACCATCTAAATGTCTTTGGCGATGATTATCCGACTCCCGATGGAACTTGCATCCGCGACTATATCCACGTTTTGGATTTAGCCGAAGGACACGTCGCCACCTTAAATAAACTCAATGAAAACCCGGGTCTAGTCATTTATAACCTCGGCACTGGCAAAGGCACCTCCGTTTTTGAAGTCATTAAGGCTTTTGAAAAAGCTAGCGGCGTCAAAGTTCCTTACGTTGTCGCTCCAAGAAGAAGCGGGGACGTGACGGCGAATTACGCGAACGTCGATAAGGCCGAAAAAGAACTCCACTGGAAGGCAAAACGCAGTGTCGAAGATGCGTGCCGCGACGCCTATAATTTCCAAAAAGCCAATCCCGAAGGCATCGCCTAAAAGCGCTTTCTACACCCACTACGTCGAATTAAGAGTATCCTCCTTTTGACATGATTGACGTCAATTATCCTCTTTTCGCATCCTCTACGCTTCCAACCACTGGAATTGTCGCCACCTTGATCGCCGTGATCGGGGCCATCGTTTTGTTTTTGCTTGTCCGTGTTTTGACTTTTTTAAAAACGGGCGGAACCTTAACCTACGAAGTCTCGCGCCTTAAAGATATATCGACTATGGATATCCGTCTGCAGGCGAAATTATTCAATTCCACGGGCAAAGATTATGTCTATTACGATTTTGGTTTGTACCAAAAGAAAAACGGGAAATATGAACTTGTCCAGTCACTGGAATTAAACCCCATCGAAACGGGTGGAAGCCATGGCAAATGGGATTATTTGGGGAAGACGCTTCAGCTTGAACGCGGGTCTTCTTATTTTGCGATTTTCCAATTTTCTAGCGATACCCCTTATGAAAAGGGCCAATATGCCCTAGGTTTTGCCCACAAAAAAGGGAAAATCGAATACGTGCCTTTCTCTTTTTGATGCACGTGTGCTGTTTTTTATTAAAGAAAAACAGACTTTTCTCTCTTTTTCGGAGACGTTCATTCCCTTCCAAGGAAGATTAGACTATACTTAGTCTAACGATGCCTAACCCCGAACTTGCCGAAAATCAGAAGCCGAAAAAGAAGAGTAAGCTACGTTACCTTCTTTACATCCTCATCGTTTTAATCGCGACTGGGTTATCGCTTTTTATTTCCCTTTATGGCAACACCGAGGCGATGATGGCGGCTTTTGCCAACGCCGATTGGAAATGGATTTTAGTCATCTTGGCCCTCGTTTTTTTCTCCTATTGCGTGGATGCTTTGATCCTTGTTGTCTTTTGCCGTCTATATACAAGGCGGTATCGTTTTCATCAAGGCTTAGCCACTTCGGCGGTCGGGCAGTTTTATTCTTCCGTTACCCCTGGGGCAAGCGGCGGTCAGGTCATGCAGGTCTATACCATGAAAAGCCAGGGCGTGCCTGTTTCAAATGCCGCCTCAATCGCCGTCATGTGGTCGATTATTTATCAATCGATGCTAATTATTATCGACATCATCGCCCTTGCCATTGACTGGAAAGACGTAATGGCGGCCGCCTCGATTGATGTGGGGCAGGTTTCGCTCCCCGTTACCCCTTTAATCATCTTCGGCTTTGGCTTAAACCTCCTTGTCATCTTCTTGATTTTATCGATGAGTTATAGCCATAAATTCCATAATTTTATCCTCCATTATGTCATTGGTTTCCTTGGCAAAATCCATATTCTTAAGAACCCTGATCGCAGTCGTGAAAACCTCCGTGTCCATGTCGAAAACTTCAAGATCGAATTAAAACGTCTCCAATCCAATATCCCGGTTTTGATTTTGCAGGTTATCTTGTTCTTTGTCATGATGATGACCCGTAACTCAATCCCTTATTTTGCCGGGCTTGCTTTAAATGCGTGGGGCAGCGAATTCAATTTCTTCGAAATGATGGACGCCGCCTTCATTTCGTCCTTCCATCAAATGGTCACTGGGCTTGTTCCGATTCCTGGGGCGGCCGGTATCTCGGAAGTCTTCTATAACCAACTCTTCTTCAACAAACTCGGTGGCGATAGAGGCGCGATTGCCGCGACCCAAATCATTTGGCGTACCGCCACATTCCATATTCCCCTTATCGTCTGCGGCTTTGTTTCCGCCTTCTACCGTAGCCGTCCCAAAGAAGACATTACCTACGCCAACCGCAAAACGATGCTTACCTTGCAGATGGAGACTTTCGACGAACGCCGCCGCTCTTCCGATACGATGGTGGAGACCCGTCAGCTTTCACGCAAAGAGATTCAGCGTCGTCTAACCGAAACGATTTATTCAAGCCTCGAGGAAGAAGAGGAACTGCCAAAAGCCCCAAGTTTCGGGCGAATCAAAAAGAAAGAGAAACCGGTAAAGGAGAAAAAACCTAAGCCCGTGAAGAAAACCAAGAAAAAAGAAAGCGCAGATGCGTGGGAGCACTGGGACATCTAATGAATATCGCTTTATTCACCGACACTTATCCACCAGAGATTAACGGGGTTGCCACCTCGACTTTCAATTTACGGAAGACCTTAATCGAGCACGGCCATCGCGTTTTGGTCGTGGCGACGAATCCTTTTAGCAACGAGATTACTTTCGATGGGGATGTCTTACGCATGCCAGGCATCGAATTAAAGCAGATGTATGGGTATCGTTTCTCCCGGATTTATGACCGTAAGGCGATGGAGATCGTGGCCTATTTCAAACCTGATATCATCCATGTCCAAACCGATATGGGGGTCGGGATGTTTGGGATGGTATGTGCTTCACGTTTGCATATCGGTTCCATCTATACCTTCCATACGATGATCGAAGATTATGCCTACTATGTGACGAAAGGGCATTTCGATCGTTTCGCCAGGCATTCGGTCAGATGGTTCTTTAGAACCAAATCGAATATGTTCGATGCGATGATTGCCCCGAGTGAAAAAATCAAAGATTACCTGCGTTCGATTAATATCGATTCCACCATCGATATCATTCCCACCGGCATCGAATTCTCCCGTTTTTCACCTGAAAAAGAAGATAAGCAAGTCACCGCCGAAATCAAAAAGAAGCTCGGTATCGCACCAGATGAATATGTCATCTTATCCTTAGGCCGTGTAGCCAAAGAAAAATCAATTGATTTAGTCATCCGTGCGTATAAGAAATTATTGGACCAGGATATTAAGAAGAAGGTCAAAATGGTGATTGTCGGCTGGGGCCCGGCCGAAGATGAATTAAAAGAACTGACAGCCCAACTCGGATTAAATAAGCAGGTCATCTTCGCTGGCAAAGTAGACCCCATGGAAGTTGAGAAATATTACCATATCGGCGATTGCTTCGTTTCGGCTTCATTAACCGAGACCCAAGGCCTCACCTTTATGGAGGCGATGGCGGCAAGGCTTCTTGTCTTGGCTAGATATGACGATAACCTCACCGGGACCATCAAAGAAGGGGAGACGGGATTCTTCTTCTTCGACGAAGATGGTTTGGTCGAGAAATTCAAAACGGCGATTGACATCGATGAAGCCCGTCGTAAACGCATCGAAAATAACGCGTTAAAGATCATCGATATCTATTCGATGGAACGCTTCTACGAAAACATTTTTGAGGTATATAAACGTGTCGGAAAAAAGAATTGGTGACGTCATCTCCTCGATCAAAATCAAATCTGACGGGATTGCCGTTTCTTTTGAACGCCATGATAAAATCGTCTTATCCCCCGAAAGCTTCACCGACCTGCGCCTATATGAAGGCAAAGTCGTCACCTTCGAGGAAATCGAAGAGCTTAACCGCCTTGCCTTAAGCGACAAATATTATCTTTATGGCCTTCGCCTTTTGGGCAAAGAAGCACGTTCGGTCCGTGAGACGAAAACCAAAATCCTCGCTAAAGGGGCAGATGAAGAAACGACCGCCCTTGTCATTGAGCGATTAAAGAAAGCAGGTCTATTAAACGACCTGACTTATGCCGAGACTTTCCAACAAGATATTGGCGATCTGCGGCTTTATGGAAAGAACAAAATCCTTTTCGAATTACGTTTAAAAGGGATTCCGCCTTATATCATCGAGAAGCTTGAATTCCCTGAAGAAAAAGAACTCGATAAGGCATTCCGTTACGCTTCTTATTTAAATCGAAAATACGTCAAAAGCCCCTCCGAAAAGAAAATATTCCAAGCCATTTCATCTTTGATCGCCAGAGGCTTCGACGAACAAATCGCGGAAAAAGCCGTCGATGCCTGCGTAAGCCCAAACGACGAGGAATCCGAACGGAAGTTACTAGAACGATATTATGGCCTCGCCAAAGCCAAATACGCGCGAAAATACGGGGGCTATCAGTTGAAGGAGAAGATCTTCATCGATCTTCGTAAGAAGGGTCATGACATTAAGGAAATATTATCCCAGGAGGATGACGATATATGATTTCCCAATTTAAAGACGGCGAAAGAAGGCAAGCCGACCTTCTTGTGCTCGATTGCAAAAAAGGGGTTACCTCTACCCAAAAGGCTTATTTGACTTTGGTTTTCCAAGACCAAAGCGGCACGATCGAAGGCAAGAAATGGGATTTTGATCCTGATGATGAAGCCATTTTTGCCAAAGGCGAAGTCGTCTCCGTTTCTTTCGATGTTTTGAAATATCGCGATTCCCTCCAATTAAAGGTCTATTCAGGCGAAAGAGTCGCCACCAACGCCTTAGACTGGTCTAAATTCATTCCCAATGCCCCGGTCGCCTTAGGCGAATTAAGAGACAAATTACAATCTTATATCGACGCCATTTCCCATCCTGATGTCAAAGCCCTTGTCGAAGGGATGGTCGCTAAATTCGGAAAGAAATATTTGGAATGGCCTGCCGCGGTTAGGAATCACCATAATTTCGTCTCCGGGCTGCTTTATCATTCCATCACGATGGCCGATATGGCTTTGAAGTTGTCGGAAGTCTATCCCCAAGCTAACCGCGATATTTTAATCGGTGGATGCATCGTCCATGACCTTGGCAAGACGATTGAGCTTTCCGGGCCTAACGTCACCCAATATACCCTTGAGGGGAAATTACTTGGCCATATTTCCATTGGTCAGGCTGAATGCCGGGAGGTCGCAAAGAAATTAGGTTTCTATGCCTATGATGATTTGCCCCAAAGCGAGCAAACCATCGATAATCCCCTATATGCCAAAAAAGAGATCGCCGTCTGCTTTGAACATATTATCTTATCTCACCATGGCAAACAGGAATTCGGCTCGCCCGTCTTACCTTTGACCAGGGAGGCCTTCATTATCGCCTTAATCGACGATTTAGACGCGAAAATGGCGATTCTAGATAAAGCCTACGAAGGCGTTGAAAAAGGTTCCTTCACGGGCAGGTTAGCGAATATGGATGACCGTTACTTCTATCATCCTATATATAGTAAAGACGAAGTGCGGCCTTCAGGCATTGCCCTAGAGAGGCAAAAAGAAGACCTTAAATAAAATCAAAACCGGCGCGAAGCCGGTTTTAGATTGCTTTTGCGATTTCTAAGGCGAGGGCCTTGAAGTCAACATTAGAAGTGTCTTGCGGGGTTGTCTTTAAGGCAAAGCCTCCCGTTATTCCTTCATATCGCGGGATGACATGGATATGGAAGTGGGGGACTTCTTGTCCGGCTTCAGGATAACAATTGGCGAGGATATTGACTCCTTTTGCCCCAAAAGCCTTCATCAAGGCGTTGCCGATCTTTTTGGCGACGCAGCTTAGGTGAGATAAGAGTTCGTCAGGGCAATCTAGATATGTCTCATAATGCTGCTTGGGGATGACAAGGCAATGCCCTTTATTCAATTGGGAGAGGTCGAGGATAACGATGCAATCTTCATCCTCGTAAACGCGTGAAGAAGGGATTTCCCCTTCGATGATACGGCAGAAGATATCTTTCATATTAAATCCTTATATAAGAGAAAGGGCAGGCTTGAACCTGCCCTTAATTGGTTTTGACTTAGTCGAATAAATCGGGGAAAGTCGTGGAGAAGTAGTCGTAAGCCGATTGATCGTGATAGGTGATGTTCGCCCCTTCGACGATCGATTGCTTGGCGGCTTTGGCGTAGGTGTCGCTTCCACCGAGAAGTCCGGCGACGGTGAGGTTTGGTTTTGGGTGGCTTTGCCATCGCGACGGCCAAGGCTTGCTAATTCTTTGTAGTTATAGCCGGAGGCAGCATCACGGGTATCAAGCTTGGAACCCTTAACGGCTTCGTCAATACGGATCATGAGCCAGGAAGAGGAGGAACTATCATAGATTAAATAAGGATGATAGCCTTCGCCTTCGGTCGGATTTGGACGTGTGGCGGGGACGAGGTAGTAGCTGCCTTGGCGATAGCAGACATAGTTGAGGCTATCGTCGGAGGTGCCGGCTTCCTTGGGATCAAGGGAGTCAACCTCGTTAGCGACGTTGATCTTGAATAAACGGCTCTTGAGGTCGCTAGAAGCGATGGTGGTAAGTTCGGAAGAAGTAAACCATCCTTCGGTGACGCCGTTGAGGGCTAAGGTTTCACGTTCTTTTAACATCAAACCAGTGTCGCGGGTATAAGCGCCGGAACCGGTGAAGTCGGCAGTGGAGCCGGAATCCCAACGGGAAGTGTCTTCGCCTTTGAGATAGTCTTCGTAGATGGCGCCAAGTTTGGTGGCGGGATAATAGGTGATGGTCTCGCCAGACCCGGTGACGAAGGATTTGGCATCGAAGAGGGCTTCTGTGTAGATGGCGACGGTCATGGCCTGCTCTTGGGCATCATCGGCATAGGTGACGCCGTTATAGAGGCGGTCGAGATAATGGAAGTTGCGGAAGGAAGCAACATGTTCATCATCGATTTCGACGCCGGCGAAGGTGGCCATTTCCTCTTTGCTGGCTTCAAGAACCCTCTCGGCATAAGCGGTGATAAGACGCTGATTGGCGAGGGAGTAGTTCTCGATGTCCTTAAGGGCGATATATTGGACCTTACGGGCGCCAGAATGTCCTAAGGCGGTGTAGTTGTTGGAGATGATGTAATCTTCGACAAGGGTCTTGCGGAGGATATCGGGGAGGATGGAACGGTTGATGTAATCTTTGTAGACGGTTAGATAATCACCGGCGAAGAATTCATCGACATTGGCATAATTTTTCGAACCATCGATGGGGGCACGCTTAGTGGCGGCGGAGACTTCGATATCATAGAGGTTGGAGAACTGCTCAAGGGCGAACTTGCGTTCGATGAAGTAGTTGCGATCTTGATAGGAAGCGTTGACGACATTGCTCCACATCTGCTTTTGGATGGCTTCGAGGATGTGGTCGTGGTAATCGGTCACTTTGGCGGCAAGCTCATCATCGCTGAGGCTAGCTCCACCGAAGGCATCGATGTGGGAATAAGTGAGGTCACCGGAAGCGACATCGTTTTGGGCCCAGGCGCGAACCTTAGCCTTATAAGCATCTTCGGTAAGGCTGCCTTTTTCGGAGACGATGGTGTGGATGCCGGTGTGGGTGATTTCCTTGCTGGCGCCGTTTTCAAGTTTGATGGTTTCGGTTGTGTCATAGAAGAAGCCGAATTTGACTTGGGCGGTGCGGAGAAGGATTTCGTTGAGGACCTTTTCGGCCGAGGTGGAATCGGAAGGAACGATGGTCTCGTAGAGGTCTTCAAGGTTATTGTGGGTGATCTTCTCATCGAGCTTGAGGATGGTTTCCCCTTGCTCGGCTTTGGGAAGCTCGGTGTAGGTTTCGTTACAAGAAGCGAGACCTAAGGCGGTGGCGGCGAATAAAGCGGCCCCGAGAATGCGAAGATTACTTTTTGGCATAGCAAGCACCTCCCACGGCCCAAGCGCCGGTCTTATTCTGGGCATCACCGGTGAGATAACCGATGGCGCAGGTTTCGGAAATGAGCTTCTGAGTGCCGTCTGTTTTGAGGGCACGGGCTTCCTCGGCACGGAGTAAGTATTCGGCATAGGTGGCCCAGGAATCGTTGAAGCTTTCGATTCCGTCTTGGTAGTTATCCTCACGTTTGACGGAGATCCATTGCTTGATATTGGCTTCGAGTTTCTTGACGAGCTCGTTGGACGAATTGAAGGCGATGGAGCCATCGTTGATGAGGTATTGGAAGCGGAATGTATCCGCGACCGAGTTATAGGATTTCATCCTGGAGACAAAGGTCTTCGAATTGGCTTCGTAGACGGTGTTGTCTTCGATCAATTGGTTGATATAAGTGGTCTTAGCAGTCTTCTTACCGCCTTCAGGAGTGTAGGTCGGGAAGCGGGAATCGGTCGGGGTGTAGTTGGTGTAGTACTCTTTTAAAGAGGTTACATTCGCGGTCGCGACGTGATCGGCTTCGGTAAGTTCACGGACTTTCTTGGCCCCGGTCATTTCGGCGGTGATGCCATATTCGGAGAGGGCAGAACGTTCGATCGCCATGAAGTGGATGCCTTCATATGATCCGGAGCTGCCAGCCCTGACGGCTAAGATGATTTGACCCTTTTCGTTGGTGAGGACGTTATGGGGGAATTGAGGCAAGACATCGGTGGTATCGACGGAGAAGCCAGGGAGGGAAGCGTAGGTGCCAGGATTGATACCCTCGAAGTTTTCGGTGGTGTAATCGGTGGTGATGCCTAAGGATGCTTTGGCTAGTTCATCGGTGATGGTCTTGAAGTCGGTGCCCTCATTGTAGAAGTGGGTATAGGGGATGTCATCGGGGGTGATGACGGAAACCCAGTGAGAGTTGAAATATTTATTGAACAAGATGTTGCGAGGATAGAAGTGGTTGTCCCCATCGTTGACGTTATAGGCAAGTTTGGGATCCTCGGCGACTTGATCAATACCCATGGCAACGGCGGCGCCATAGGGGATAGAGCCGATGCTAAGGTTGGACTCATTGAAGTAATTCTTCAAGAAGTGCTCGCCTTCGGGGAGACCGGCATCGATTTCGTCCTGACTCTGGGCGAAAGAGGAATCGGTGTAGGTGGCATCATCGGAGAATTTGAGTTTCTCGTAGAGCTTATAGGTATTGCCGCTTCCATCGGGGATTTGCCGATCCTTGGTGGCATAGGGGTTCTTCGCCTCATCAAGGTTTAGGTGGTTGTAGATGGATTCGAAAGCATAGATGCCGAATTTGAATTCGTTGACGAAGGAATCGGCCTGCTTGCGGTCCATGACATCCAACATACCGTATTTGGCGGCAGAACCTTTGTCATCGGACTTTTGAAGGGCGATGTTGCCAAATGTCGAACGGCTGCCGGTGGAACCAGCGAGCAATTTCTCACCGGAGATATAAGCGACAACGTCGGAGATCTTCTTGGATTGCTCGGTGGTGATAGTGCCTTGGGTATGGTCGCCGTTGGTGGCGGAGACGTTTACCAAGATGTGGGAAACGTGGTAGGGCAATTGGTCGAGCAAATAGCCTTCATTCCCACGGCCGTAATCGGCGGAGTAGGGGAAGGTGACGACGGTTTTGCCGTTTTCCTCATAGCTGCCATCGCGAATGCCTTCGACACGGGTATCGGAGTTGGAATAATCGTTTTCGAAGGATTCCCTCTCCAATTCGTAAAGTTTGGCTTCATAGAGTTCGTCGATGTTCTCGACACCATTGGAATCGAGAAGTTTTTCGAATTCTTCCTGATAGCTGGTTTTGTTGTTGGTGGCATTGGTCTGAGCCTCGTCTTTGACCGATTGGACGGCGAGGGAGGCGTTTTTGGTCAACGTGGCAAGTTGGGCGGAACCGCCACCGCTTTGGTAATACTTGCGGATTAGGACTTCTTCGACGGTGCTGAAGTCGGTGCTGATTTGACCGGTTGTCGTTTGGTAAGTGCCAAAGAGCTCGTTGGCTGTGAAGTCGAGACGATTTCCAGCCTGGTCAGTGTAAGTCAGCACAACGCCGTCGGAATAGGTCACCTCGTTACACGACGCCAAGCCGGCGATAGCGGTAAGCGAGACAACTAATCCAAGGGTAAGTTTGCCTTTCTTCATACTAACTCGTTCCTCCTATTTCTGAACGTAGCGGATAAATCATATACTTTAACAATTCTTGTTACAACAGGATTTTTCCTTTGCCTTAGGTTTTTCCCAAAGATATATCTTTGATTGACGAAAGGTCGAAGGAAAGGAAAGCCCATCGCGAGGATGGGCCATCTTCAATTCTTTTTCTCCCCGAGGATGAGGTAATAGTCGGGATGATCTTGGCTTTGGATAAGGTTGAACTCTTCTTCGAAAGCCCCCCATTCTTCTTCGGGGGCGGTTAAGTTTCGGGAAAGGGAAGTCGACATTCCCTTATGGTGGGCGTTAATGGCTTCTTTGCCGCGAGAATGGAGGATGAGGAAACGACCTTTCGAAGTCAGGTTTTTCGCTAGGCTTTGAGCCAATTCCCTAGGATGGATAAAATGGGGATAAGCGTTATAAATCACGATGAAATCGAATGTACCTTCCTCATGTTTGAGGAAATCTTGGCATATGAAAGCGATGTTTGGGGAACCTTGATATTTGGCTTTTGCCCTTTTGATCATTTCATCGGAAAGATCCATTCCCAGGACTGGCTCGTCACTGAGGTTAGCGAGAATCCCGGTGATGACCCCAGTCCCACAGGCAAGGTCCAATATTTTCGTTTTGGAAGTGATTCCAACGCCTTTTAAAACCGAGGATACCCAGGTTAAATCATCGTCGGAAGCCTTATCCCAAGTGGGGGCAAGACGATTGAAGAATTCTTGAATTTCGTTACTCATGCTGCTTGAAAGAAAGAAGTTGGATCGGCGATTTTTTGATAACCGCCATAGGCCTTGGCGCTATTTTTGATGGAATCATAAAGTTCGATGCCGTTGAATTTTTTGGTGATTTCATTTGCCTTGGCTTCGATGTCGATGTCTTTGAAATTCTCGGGATAAACGGATTTGGCCATAAACCAAGTGTTGATTAAAGCCGTCTCCGGGTTGGTGTAATAGGCGTTATAAGGCATTTGAAGATAGACTTCCCCGGTTTGGAACGCTTTGCAGTGGGAGAAATCATAGGTTCCGTCTTTGCGGATATTGGCAACGGAAGCGCAGTCGAAGATCATCACGTCCATCTCGGGGGCAAGGCTTAAAAACTTCTCGGCATCGATTGCTTGGACGCCGTTTTTGGGAAGACCGGTGACGACGTTACGGATATGGGCGGTATTCATCGGGTCATAATTTTGAGCCGTCATGTAGGCGTTTGTGGTCCCATAGTTCCCTAAGCCGCAGATATAGACCCCGGGGCGATTCTCTTCGCCGATGTTTTCGGTGCGGGTGGAGATGGCCTTGTTCTCTTCTTTGTAGAAATCGATGAGGTCTTTTGCCCTCTCTGCCTGGCCAAAGACCTGGCCGAGCAAGGCTAATGACTGATAGAAAGTGTCTTTTAAGACCCCGCCTTCCCCGTATTTTAAGGTGATGACGGGAACGCCGACTTGTTCTTGCAGGGCGTTTGCCTTATCGACGTCTTCGTATTCGGAAACGATGATGTCAGGTTTGCAGGCGGAGATTTTTTCGGCTTCCGCGACTTGGGCGTTGGGCCCGCCTACGCCGCAGCTAGGAAGTTTTTTAAAGACTTCTTCGTTTGCGAGCAGATAAGGACGGGGTGCCCCATCGAACATTTTGGGGCGCTGAGACAAAGAAGTGTTATCGATGTCCTCGACCCCACAGAGTTTATCCACCTCGCCGACATAGGAATATAGACGCAATGCCCCGGCTCCGATGCAAACGACACGGTTAAGTTCATCGGGGCATAGGGTAACCTGACGTCCGATGCAATCGGTGACTGTGATTTCGATTTTTCCCGCATAAGAAGAAGACGTTTCTTCCTGGCTAGAAATCGCTTGGCTACTCGATGAGGAAGATGGGGCTATCCCGCAAGAAGCAAGAAGAGCGGCTGCTAAGGGTAAGAAATAGGTTTTTTTCATGAACAATGTCCTCTATATATAAAATATTCATGATTATCTTGTTTGATTTTTTTGACCTCGATATCAAAGACGGAAGATATTAATTCCTCATCGATTTGTGAGGCCTGCTTTTGTCCGATTAAGGAACCGTTTTTCAAGAAAATGAAGCTTTTCCCGATATTTAAGGCGAGGTTTAGGTCGTGAATCGACATTAAGATGGTGAGGTTTTTGCGCTTTGCCAAACCTTTGATCAAAGAAGCGATTTGGGCTTGGGCGGCTAAATCCAGATTCGAAGTAGGCTCATCGAGAACCAAAATTTCACTTCCTTGGGCAAGAGCCCTGGCGATGGCGACTTTTTGCTTTTCCCCGCCGCTAAGTTCGGTGACGTTTCGACTGGCTAAAGTTTCTAGTCCCATTTCTTGGATGATTTGATGGACATAGGTATGATCTTCCGGGCTTGGGGCAAAGGTAAAATAGGGGATACGTCCAAGCAAAATGGCATCATAAACCGAAGACGGGGCGAAATGAAAAGATTGGGGCACATAAGCGATTAAC
>CAJOML010000064.1:0-1307 GCA_905235705.1 uncultured Bacilli bacterium
CCTTAGCCCTTTGCATCTCCGACATCCCCTTTGATGGCCCCGTTGCCGGGGTTTATGTCGGCCGCGTCGATGGCAAATTCATCATCGATCCCACCGAAGAGGAAAAAGAAAAATCCGATATCGACCTCGCCGTCGCCGGCACTAGCGACGCCATCATGATGGTCGAAGCCGGAGCCGCCGAAGTTCCCGAGGAAATCATGCTCGACGCCATCATGTTCGCCCATGAAGCCATCAAAGAACTTTGCGCTTTCCAGAAGGAAATCATCGCCAAAATCGGCAAACCCAAACGTGAAATCAGCCTTTATAGCCCCGATCCCAAGATCGTCGAAGATATCGAGTCTCGTATCGGGGAGCGTTTGGTCAAAGCCATCTCCATTTTCGATAAGCTCGAACGTCAAGATGCCGTCGATGCTTTGAAGAAAGAAATCATCGATGATTATGACAAACGTGAATATGAAGACGAACATGACTACAAGATGTCGATGCTTATGGTCAACGACATCCTCGAATCCATGGTCGCCAAGGAAGTCCGTCGTCTTATCACCGATGAAAAGATTCGTCCCGATGGACGTAAAGTCGACGAAATCCGTCCTTTGGATTGCCAAATCGACCTCCTTCCCCGGGCTCATGGTTCTGCCATGTTCACCCGTGGCCAAACCCAAGTCATCGGCACCACGACCTTAGGGCCATTATCCGACAAACAACTCATCGATAACCTCACCGGCGAAACCGAACGCCGCTTCATGCACCATTACAATTTCCCACCTTATTCGGTTGGTGAAATCGGCCGTATGGGCGCCCCTGGCCGCCGCGAAATCGGACACGGCAAACTTGGCGAACGCGCCTTAAGCTATGTCCTTCCTTCCGAAGAGGAATTCCCCTATACCATCCGCTGCGTCGCCGACGTCGTCGAATCCAATGGTTCTTCTTCCCAAGCCTCGATCTGCGCTAACTGCATGTCCTTGATGGCGGCTGGCGTTCCTATCAAAGGTATCGTCTCCGGCATTGCCATGGGCTTAATCAGCTCCGGCCCCCTCGATGGCAAACATCCTTATACCATCCTCACCGATATCCAAGGCTTAGAAGACCACTTCGGCGATATGGACTTCAAATGCGCCGGTACCGAAAAAGGCCTTACCGCATTGCAAATGGATATCAAAATCCATGGCGTTACCCGTGAAGTTCTCGCCGAAGCCTTAGAACAGGCTAAGCGTGCCCGTGCCGAAATCAGGGAAGCCATCAAATCATGCATCCCCGAACCGCGCAAAGAAGTTTCCAAATATGCGCCTAAGATGGTCACCTTCAAG
>CAJOML010000064.1:1353-9834 GCA_905235705.1 uncultured Bacilli bacterium
ATCCAAGCCATGATCCGCGAATGCGATAACGCGGCAATCGACGTGGCGGAAGACGGCACCATCACCATCTACCACGCCAACCAAGAGATGATCGAAAAGGCCAAAGCCATGATCGATGAGATCGTGCGCGAAGCCAAAGTCGGCGAAATCTTCGAAGGCAAGGTTACCCGCGTTGAAGATTATGGCGCCTTCGTCAACCTCTTTGGCGATACCGATGGGCTTTGCCATGTCTCCCGTTTGAAATGGGATTATGTCGAAGATGCCAACGACATCATCAAAGTCGGCGATACCCTCAAAGTCGTCGTCATCGGACTTGAAGCCGGCAAGGTGAAAGTCTCCCACCGCGAATTCGAAGAAAAGCCCGAAGGCTATGTCGAACGTCCCGAACGTCCTGCCAAGCCTCGTGGCAAATTCGAAGGCGGACATAAAGGCGGACACGGCGGCAATAACCACGGCAAAAACCGTCATTGATCATTCATCAACTAGTCAAGGGTTCCTACGGGAGCCCTTTTCTATATCCTTATAGAAGATAATAGGGCTTTTAGTCCGCTTAGGGAGAGAAGCTGCTGCAACGAGGAATCGTCGAATTTTTCGTTTTTTAGGCGGTCATAGATCGCCCCTAGTAAAGCGGTGTAATCGTCCTTCCTCACCTTATAGTCATCATCGTTATAGCCAAATTCGCTTTCTTCGAGGATGGCGATGACGTAGCGGCGGAAGAATTGGAGGATGGATTTTTCGATCCAGAAATCCACTTCCCCAAAATGATTTAAGTGGGGGATTAATCTAAGGGCGAAATATATGCCATCGACTTCGTTATGGTATGTATCGACGAAAAGGGAGTCATAGGTCTTATGCCCCTTTTTTGCGAATTCGATGGCATCGCCTTGGATAAGGATGATTTTCTCTTTATGGGGGAATAAGGGAAGCAACGTGGATTTAAATAAAGAAATGACTTCGGGGTCGTTTTCGACGATGGTGAGTGAATTCACTTCTTGTTTTTGACTTGCCATAAAGGCAAAATAGCCTAACCCTAGCCCAAATGTAATGGCGTTTCCTTTAGCCCTGGCGATGGCTTTTTCCATCGTTAGGATTTCATGGGGGATAAGGCTCATCCAAACTTCCCCGTTTTTCTCTATGGCGGGGAAGGAAAAAGGCTTATCGAAGAAGCCGAGATTTAGTTTTTCTTCGTGGGTGATGTCTTCGCTTTCGTCGGCTTCATCATAGATGAAAGTCTCATATGGAAGATATTCGCGTTTAAAGAAACGGACTTTACCAACTTTTTTATCGTTTAATTTGGCAAGGAGTTTGAAATAAGGATTCTCTGTAAAATGATCAGGAGAAAGCAAGGTCAATTCGTCTAAGCCCATGTTAAAAGCGCAGTCGGCATAGACTTCCTTATATCCTTCATCCATGAATTTCATCGCTTCAAGGCGATAGGATGAGGCGATATCCACGTTCGACATCACCCTAGCGGCGATTTGCTGATAATATTCGCTTTCTTGATGAAGGTAGAATTCGTTGGCGATTTGGTCGAGGTTTTGGTTAACCTCGTTGCTATAGAAGATAGAGGCGAGACGCTTTGCGTTAATTTCCATAGCCAAATGATAGAGGTTTCTTCTTTTTGGGGGTAGGGGAGAATGAAGCAAAAGCGACTTCCTAAAGGAAAAATCCAAAAAATGTCATCGTCGGTCTTTCTTTTGTCTCTTTAAAGTCGTTTAATTAAAGGCATGAAAGACATTATTATCATTGGCGCTGGCGCCGTAGGCGCTTTCGTTGCCCGTTCCGCTTCGAGGTATCAACTCGATGTCCTTGTTTTAGAAGCGAAAAATGACGTCGGTGACGTCACCTCGATGGCGAATTCCGCCATCGCCCATAGCGGCTATGATCCCGTCCCCGGGACGAAGAAAGCCTATTTCAACGTGAAGGGTAATCAGATGTATCCGACCGTTTGCAAAGAGCTGGATGTCCATTTCGAACAAGTCGGCTCGATGACGGTGGCTCTTGATGATGCCCAATTCGAAATGCTTAAGCCTCTCCAAGAAAGAGCTAAGCAAAATGGCGTCGAGGCAATCCTACTTTCCGGCGAAGAAGTCAAAAAGATGGAGCCGAATATCTCCTCCGAGGTAAAAGGTGCCCTTCTTTGCCCTAGTGCCGGTATCGTTAACCCCTTTACCTTAGTTAGCCACGCATTCGAAAACGCGATCGATAACGGGGTTAAGATCCATCTAAATGAAAAAGTCATCGGCATCGAAAATAAAGGCGACTATGTCGAAGTGAAAACGGATAAAGACGTCTATCAGGCCAAAGCCGTTGTCAACTGCGCTGGTCTCCATAGCGATGAAATCGCCTCTTTAGTCGAACCGATCAATTGGAAAATCACCCCCAGAAAAGGCCAATATTATGTCCTTGACCATTATGAAAAAGGCCTTGTTAACCATGTCTTATTCCCCCTTCCTAGCGAAAAAGGAAAGGGTATCTTAGTCACGATGACGACTTCAGGGAATTATCTTGTCGGTCCATCAAGCGAATGGGACGAAGATAAAGAAGATGTCTCCACCGATGCCTTGACCTTATCTAACGTCAAGGAGCAGGCGCTAAGGATGGTGCCGAATATTCCCTTCAGGGAACAAATCCGCACCTTCTCCGGACTTAGGGCGACCCCCTCGACCCACGATTTCATTATCGAACCTGCCTCTTCCTGCCCCCGTTTCATTAATTGCGGCGGGATCGAATCCCCGGGACTAGTCTCCTCACCGGCGATTGGCCAATATGTCGTCGATGAACTTCTTTCCAAGATCATCGAATTAAAGCCTAACCCGAATTATAACCCCTACATTAAACCTTACCTCCATCCTTCGACGATGGAAGGAAAACGAATTAAATGCCCTCATCGAAAAAGACCCCGATTATGGCGTCGTGATTTGCAATTGCGAAAAAGTCACCTTAGGGGAAATCAAAGACGTCTTATCCCGTTCTTTGCCTTGCCTCTCCGTTAAAGCGGTAAAGAAACGGACACGCGCAGGCTTTGGCAAATGCCAAGGCGGGTTCTGCCAGCCAAAAGTCGTCATGCTTCTTTCTTCCTATTATGGGATTAATCCCAAAGAGGTCCTTTATGATGGACCTGAATCGAATATCATCATGGAGGAGAGCAAATAATGGAATACCGCGATTTGGTAATCATCGGCGGTGGCTCCGCCGGCATGGCTGCGGCTGTGCAAGCTTATGATGCGGGGATTAAGGATATCCTCATCATCGAAAGAACCGAATTCCTTGGCGGCATTTTAAACCAATGCATCCATAACGGATTCGGCCTTCATGAATTCAAAGAAGAACTCACGGGTCCCGAATTTTTGACCCGTTTCGTCAAGCAAGTCGAAGAAAGACATATCGAATATGTCCTTAACGCGAACGTTTTAGACCTTACCGCCGATAAGAAAGTCACTTATCTTTGCGCCAAAGGCAAAGTGGTGGTTCAGGCCAAAGCCGTCATTGTCGCGACTGGCTGCTATGAACGTAATGCCGGGGCGATTGGTATCCCTGGCACACGTCCAAAAGGCGTTATCACGGCTGGGCAAGCCCAACTTTACCTCAATGAATTCGGTTATATCGTCGGGAAGAAGGTCTTTATCCTTGGCTCTGGCGACATCGGCCTAATCATGGCCAGAAGAATGAAACTAGAAGGGGCGGAAGTCCTAGGTGTGGCCGAGCTTATGCCTTATAGCAACGGGCTTAACCGTAATATCCAGCAATGCCTTAAAGATTTCGATATCCCTTTATATCTTTCCCACACCGTTTCGAAAGTCATCGGCAAGGATAAATTGGAAGCGATTGAGATCTCTAAAGTCGATGAAAAACTTCGCCCGATTCCCGGCACCGAAAAGAGGTTTGACGTGGATACGTTATTGCTCTCCATCGGCTTAATTCCCAATAACAATCTTCTTGATCACGCAGGGGCGAAAAAATCCTCCACTCGTGGCAGCCAAGTCAATCAAGATATGGAGACTTCCTTGGATGGTATTTTCTCTTGCGGAAACGTTCTCCACGTTCATGATTTGGTGGACTACGTGGTTGAAGAAGGGCGCCAAGCCGGCAAGGCGGCAGCCGCTTATTTAAATGGAAACCATGCTCATGATCCTAGCAAAGAAATTAAGACTGAAGCAGGGAATGGAATCGGCTATGTGGTGCCGGCGAAAATCGATATGGATAAAGCCGGTGACACGATTGTCTTGAAGATGCGTTGCCGGGCTCCCAAAAAGAACGTAAAAATTTCGATTTCATTAAATGACAAGGAAATCAAAAGTATCACCAAACTTGCGATGATTCCTAGCGAAATGGAAATCATAAGATTACCTAAAAAACTACTAGAAAACGACTTTGGCATTTTGTCCGTCAAGCTCGTTGAGATGGAGGCGTAACGATGGAACATAAACTCACTTGCATCATCTGCCCTAGAGGTTGCCAATTAACCGTTGACGATAACTTCAATGTGAGCGGAAACTCCTGCCCTCGCGGCGCCGTCTATGGAGCGCAGGAAATTCGCGATCCTCAACGCACCTTGACTTCCACCGTCAAAACCAACTCCAAGATTTTGCGGGTCTGCCCCGTCAAGACAAATAAGACCATTAAAAAAGGCCTCCAATTCCAAGTCATGGAAGAGGTCAACAAAGTGGTCGCCAGCGTTCCAATCCATCTTGGCGATGTTCTTGTTGCCAATATCGCGGGCAGTGGCGCCGATTTGATCGCCACCCGCGAGATTTTGGAATAAAGAAGCGATTTCCTCTCGACACACCTGCGTGCGGATGGGAAAATTAATGGCATGAAAGTTCTCATCGCCAGTGACATTCATGGCCGGATTAAGGCCGTCAAGCGGCTCGATGAAATCATCGAGTCGTTTCAGCCTGACCGCATCATTTTGCTTGGCGATTATTTATATAACGGACCGCGAAATGGGGTTCCTGTCGATTATGACCCGATGGCCACTTCGATTGTCATCAACAAATGGGCCAAAATCGTGATGGGCGTGAGAGGAAATTGCGATTCACGGATCGATGAAACCTTACTTCGTTTTCAGATGAGGGATTGCCATGTCGATTGGATTAACGGGTATCGTTGCGACATGATCCATGGCGATTTATTGACTTCCGACATCGTTAACGTCGAACGTGGCGATATCTTGATGTTCGGCCATACCCATGTCCCGATGCTTAAATCGCAGGAAGGGGTCGTCTATTTTAATCCCGGTTCGATCTCTTTCCCCAAAAATGGCGGACCTGCCACTTATGGCATCATGATCAACAATCATCTTGAAGTCCGGCGCCTCGAAGACGAAGAAACCCTCCTTGCCTTAGATTTACGTTAATATGGATCAAAGCCAACTGCGACATCAAAGTGATTCCCGTTTCTGTTTTTCGCTTTCGCAAGATACCGTTTTGGTGCGCTTAGCGATTGCAAGAACTGCCAAAATCGATACGGTTCGCTTAGTTTATGGGATTAGCCACGAATTCACATATAAGCGGAAAAAAGTCAGGATGCAGGCCCGTTATTTCGATGGGACATTCGATTATTACGAAGCCAAGATGAGCGGCACCCCAACCCGTTTCCTTTATTTCTTTGAAATCGAAAACGAAGGGCTGAAGTGGTGTTATTCCGAATCGGGACTACATCTAGGCTTTGATTATGGACTAGGCTTTTTAAATGCCTTTCAGATGATTGGCGAAAACCGTTCCGATTTCACTTTGCCTAAGCCAAGTTGGGATGGGCGTATCTTCTATCAGATTTTCCCTGAACGCTTTGCCATCGGCATCGAAAATAAGCCATACGTGAATCGAAGCTGGCAAGCAAAAGGCAACGAACTTCACGGGGCCTTCCTGGGCGGGGATTTACGTGGGGTCAAAGCGAAACTAGATTATCTATCCTCATTAGGGGTAGGGGCGATTTACCTAAATCCCATCCATCCTTCCCCTTCGAACCATAAATATGACGTTTTGGATTATTTCGATGTCGATCCGAGTTTCGGCGGGATGGAAGCCTTTGATGAATTAATCGAAGAAGCCCATGCTCATGACATCAAAATCGTCATGGATTTGGTCTTTAACCACACGTCAAACCATCATCCTTTCTTTGAGGACGTGAAAAGAAGGGGACGTGCATCGCCTTATTATGATTTTTATTTCATCGATGGCGATTATCCTGACGAAACGAAGAAGAATTACGCGACTTTCGCCTCGGTGAAGAGTATGCCAAAACTCGATACCTCGAATCCGAAGGTCCAAGACTATTTGATTGAGGTGGGCCGTTTCTATGCCGGAAAACATCACGTCGATGGGTTTAGGCTCGATGTTTGCGAGGGGGTTTCCCATGAGTTTTGGATGCGCTTTAAGATGAGCCTAAAGAAAATCGATCCCGAAGTATTGCTCATCGGTGAGATTTGGCTAAATAGCGAATCCTATCTTGGGCCTAACCAAATCGATGGGGTCATGGATTATCCTTTGCTTGGAACGATTTCGGGGTTTTGTTTGGGGAATGACTCGGCTAGCCAGACTTCAGCCAGGATGAACGGCTATTTGGTCCGTTATAAAGAGGGCAACGTCAAAATGATGATGAACCTTCTTTCCAGCCATGATATCCAGCGTTTCACCCATTTAAATCATGGCGATAAAGATGCCGTCTTAATTGGCTATGCCATCTTGTTTTTCTTCCCCGGTTTCCCTTGCCTCTATTATGGGGATGAGATTTTCCTCGATGGGGGAGGGGACCCGGATTGCCGACGTGGCATGCCCTGGGGAAGCCCTGAATTTAATTCCCCTGAGCACGAGGCTTTCCTTTCTTTGCTAAGGCTACGTCATTCTAACGATGCCTTAAAGCATGGCGAAGTCTATGTTGGGGAAGAACATGGCTGTCTCCGTATCATGAGATGGAATGAAAAGGAGACCATTACCTTGATCGCCAATATGTCGGGGAAAGAGGTCGAAATAAAAGGCGAGGCCATCTTAAGCCGTCATTATGACGGGAAGGGGTTATCCCATAAAGGATATTGCGTCTTCCTCAGCCATAAAAAATAAGGCCATTACTTTGTAATAACCTCTTCCTTTGGCAGAGGGTTTTCTTTATAATTTCCCTATCCCCTGACTTCGATAGCCATTTGGAGGTGCTTATGAACGACAAAATCCGCATTCTTTCTTTAGGCGGCCTGGATGAAGATGGCAAAAATTGTCTTGTCATCGACATCAGCGGTGATTTTTTCATCGTGGGCGCAGGCGTAATGGAACCGGACAAAACGATGCCTGGCGTGGATTATGTCATCCCCCAATATGACTTCCTTGTCGAACACAAGGATCAAATCAAAGGATATTTCCTCCTTCACGGACATGACGATGAAATCGGGGCCCTTGCCTTCATTTACAAGGATTGCCCGGCTCCCGTTTATGGCTCGAAGGTGACTTTATCGATACTTTCCATCTTCACCGCCCACGTCAAACGTGATCCGAAGATGTATGACCTTCACCCCGTCGAACCGACATCGACTTTCACCGTGGCGGGAAGGAAAATCCATTTCTTCCATACCGCCCATAATATCGCCGATAGCTCTGGCATCGCCATTGAGACGGCTTTAGGCAATATCGTCGTCACCGGCGACTATGTCGTCGAAAACGCGGCCGATAAGGCATATCTATTTGATATGACCTCCCTTGCCATGATCGCCGATAAACCGACCTTGGCTTTATTGCCCGAATCGATTTACGCCTCCCATCCTGGCTATACCGCCCCTTTATATAAACTCACCCCCCACATGGAGGATGTCTTCAAACACGCGAAAGGCCGTATCTTCCTTTCCGTTTATTCAACCGACATCTATAACGTTGACGAAGTCATCCGTCTTGCCATTGCCTATCATCGGAAAGTCGTCTTCTATGACGGGGCGACCAAATCCATCTTGGAACCGATTATCGCCGCCGGGGCCTTAAATATCCCCAAGGACAATTTCTGCGGTTATGACGATATCCTTCGCCACCGCGACCAAGACCTCGTCTTCTTGATGGTTGGCTTCGGTACGAGGTTATTAAGGAAAATCACGGCCTTGGCCAATGGCACCAACGAAGACCGCCGCATCAAACTCAAAGAGACCGACCATTTCGTCGTCGCTTCCTTCTCCACCGATAATTCCGAACTCGAACATACCGAGGCCATCAACGCCTTATTCCGTAATGGCTGCGCCGTCACGATGGTCCCCAAGAAAGGGTTCTTACGGATGCACGCCTCGGAAGAAGACCTCAAGATGATGGCTTCTATCCTCAAACCGAAATATTACATCCCCGTTAGGGGCTATTACCGCGATTTGCTCGCCAACGGCATGCTGGCCTTCTCCATGGGATTAGGGCTAGGCCATCAAAACGTCTTCGTCATCGAAAACGGGATGTCCGTCATCCTCGATGAAAACGGTGGACGAATCGTCGACGAAGGCATTACCCATGGCGACCTTAT
>CAJOML010000065.1 GCA_905235705.1 uncultured Bacilli bacterium
GTCGATGATATCAATGGTTTGGCCGTTTTTCTCATAAGTCTTATTCTTCTCATTGACCAAGACGAATTCATCATATCTGCTATCCCAGGCGATGAAGTTCCCGTTAGAGGAGTTGTGCTGGATGGCATCCAATTTAAAATTGCTGCCTTCGACCATTTTCACGGCCTGATACATCGTGTTGTTGCGGGTAATCTTCTTATCCGCTTTAGCGGTTGCATAGGTCCTATTCAAATTCGTGACGGTCGATTGATCGGCGGCGTAGTTGGCTTGCCCGATTAAATTCGTAAAAGTCGGAACCAAAACGGCGGCTAAAATGCCGATGACCGCGATGACAATGACGAGTTCGATTAAGGTGAACCCCTTTTTGTTTGAACGTCTCTTCTTCATAGATAGACCTCCTAAGCAACCTGTGCTTTGATAAAGGGCAAAAATGCCAGAGACCACAGCCACATACACGCTTACCCCTAAGAAGCGGAGCATGTGGCCACGGTTATATATGATGGAAATCTAGGGATTACCTAGTTTTTAATGATTTGTTGGCTTCGCTGACTTTGCCTAAAGTCTCGGTGTAAGCGCCGCATTCGATTTGTTTGCCGGTCTTGGTTCCGTTTTCATCGGTCTCATAGATTTTGAGGGTGACGGTTAAGACGGTGCCTTCGTTTTCATCGCTAAGGTTGGCATAGCCGCAGTCGAACACTTTGACATAACCCAAGATGGCGCCGTAATTCATACGGAAATCGGGGTTACCGGTGAATTGATAAGCGGTTTCCATTAAGCGCATGGGTTTATTGGCTTTTAAGTCGATGGGGTTATTGTTTTCATCGAAATCGCTGACGCCGAAGCCAATCCAGTTGCCGTTATAGAAATTCTCGCTAAAGGCGGCATAATACCCACCAAGGGCGACGCTGCCGGCTTTGATGTCCTTATCGAAGCTGACTTCGAAATCGACGAGATAATTGATATAAGGAAGCTTGTCGTTTAACAGATCTTCGACAACCTGACGGGCTTCTACGCCCTTTTCGGTCTCAAGGATGGCTAAGGCCTTGTTGATCTTTTCTTGGTTGGAATAGTCTTCGATATGGTTGGTGAAGACGGGCTTACCGTTTTCACTGGCATTTAAGAAGGCATCGACATAGACCGATTCGGCATCGCTATAGGCTTTGAAGGTATATGCCTTATCGGCAAGGGCTTTGTCGGCATAGATGGCGTTGACATATAAATCAAAGACATCTTCACCGGTGACTGGGCGGTTGCTGACAATGGCTTGGACCTTGGTTTCGGCGTCGATGATGATTTCGGTGTCTTCGCTGCTTTGGCCCTTATCCTTAACATAGTCTTCGGCTTTTTTGCCTTCTTCGACGACGATGTCACGGGTTTCTTGGTTAATCTCGGCACCATAATCTAAGGTGTTGGCGATATCGTTGGAGACTTTTTTGGTAAGACCGGTGGCGTCACTTGTGGAGACCCAGGTCTTCTCTCCTTCTTTGGTGTCACTGACTTGGATTTGTTCGTAAATCCCTTGCTTAGTTAACCAAACGAATTCGCTGTCGCTATTTTGCTTGATTTCGCAAACCAAGGTTCCGTTTGGATCGATGAAGACGGGGTCACGGTAGAAGGTTGGGATTTCGGCGTTATCGGTTACTTCGATGACGATCTTCTCAAATTGGTCTTTGACGCCGTCGTTATCGCTATCTTTGGCTTCGAAATGGATGCCATCGATTTGGCTTTCGTTATTGATAAGGATGTGCCCGGAAGCGACGTTGATTAATTTAACGTCGCCATGTTCATGATAAGAATCCCAGGCGATGGATTTGATATCGACTTTTCTGGCTTCGCCATAATGGTGGACGGTATCTAAAGGAGCCTCGATGGTCGTCACCGATTCATAGGAATTGGTGCGGATGACGACGTTTTGGGCGGCGTCGGTGGTGTTGACGTAATGGATAGGTTTGGTGATTTCGCTCTTGCCAGCGTCAAATCCGGTGTGGATGGTGGCAGGGATATCGCTTTCTTTGCCGTTCCAATACATCGAGAAGTTATAGGCGGGAACCTTTTCGCAGATGCTCCAAAGGTAAGGCTGGTCGCTTCCTCTAGTAAGGGTTAACTTCGCGGCTTCGGACACTGAATCGCCAACGTATTCCAATGCCTTCTTTTCGCTGTTTAGATAGACGAAGACGTCGTTTTTGCTATCCCATAAGATTTCGTTGTTGGTCTTTTGGGCGTTGATGCGGGAGACGATATAACCGGCGTTTTCGGCGGTATCTAGGGCCTCGGTCATATTACGATGCTCTTTTTTATCGAGCTTAAGGGCGGTGTTGAGGTTGCGGATGAGTTCGACATCTTGCGAGACGCCTTGGTTAGAGATAAAGGCGACCAGAAGTGGAACGATCCCACCAAGAAGCAAAAGGATGATGATGACGATTAAGACAATCGTTAATATGCGATGGTTCTTTTGCCCCTTATTGTTATCTTTTCGCTGTTTTTGTGCGTTTTCCATAGACAAAAAATTCCTTTCAAATGCAATTTAAAAATCATTTAAAAGGGATGGATTAGCAGTTATATCGGCAAAGGAGTTTTTGGGTATTTAAAGATAAAACCAAAGGCGAATAAGTATCGCTAACTAAGACTTTTGGGGTCTCAAATTTAATCGCGAAGATCTTAACTTCCAAGATATATGTGGCGATCTTCGAAGAGAAGGCGATGACGATAACCGCGCTTAGAAGCATGAATAAGGCGATGCTTATTAGTGAAGCGGTGGAGACGAAATTAACGGTCGAGGCATTGCCGAAAAGCTTAAGCAAGGTGAGATGGAAATCGACAAGGTCGCAAAGCCCGGCAAAAGGAACCAGGGCAAGGAAGACAAAAGAGGCGACACCATAGACGATCGCGGTGCCTTTAAAATGGTTGAACGCCAGGGTTTCTAACGTAAGTATGATGAGTAATGCGAATAGAAAGAGGACTACGAAATACATACTATGCCTACATTATAGAGCCCTTTGGGCGCGTATAGGAAGGATTTTCCAAATCCTCGCATAATGGACTTTACAACGAATAAACATCAGTCTGGTTTCGAATCTAGTTCCTATTTTTTGCAGGAAACCTATTGGAACTATTGTTATTTAAAATCTCGATCATCAGTCGTTGCCCTTCGTTTAAAAACGCCTCATTGGAACAAATAATTGGTAAACGTTTCGTGGATTTTGAAAACCCAAGAATATATTCTTGCTGGAATGGAGAATCTCTTGGGTGATTACCTGCTATAATTTCGCCATGAACGAACTAGACATCGGGGCGAAAATCGCAAAGTTAAGGAAAGAAAGGGGCTTTACCCAAAAAGACCTCGCCGATTTTCTTAATGTTACGGATAAAGCTGTCTCTAGATGGGAATCTGGAGCGGGGAATCCTGATATTGCCCTGCTTCCTAAAATTGCCAAACTCCTTGGCACGTCAACGGATTATTTGCTCGGCGTATCCGAAAAACCTCCCAAAAATAATTTAGATTCTAACCAAGCGGATAACCCCGATACATCACCCCTTTTTAGAGGGGATGAAAGCCAAGACGACGATAGATTCCATCATCTAAAGGCGGCTAAAGGCTTTGCTATCGCAGGAAGTTTCTTGCGCTGCGCCTTATTTTTCGCCTTATCGCTTATTTTCCGTGATAACAGCATTGGAATGGTTTCCTATGTCCTTGGGATTGCCCTTGCCGTTATCGGTGCGATCTTCTGCTTTGCCTCCTTTCCCAAAATCAATAAAGCCAAAAAGAAAAAGGACGTGATCGCCATTGGCATCTTTGACTTATTCCTTTGTAGTCTCGTTTCAGGTATCCTCCTTCTTACTACCCCAAGGGCTGAATTCTTGCACAAGAATGATGTCACGTCATCGTTTAATCAAAGCAAGAAACGCTCGCGACAAATCGCTAGCCTTGTCTTGATTCTTTTAGGGTTTGTCTTTCTTGTTCTTTCGATTGGGTTTTATGGGCTTACATTTTATTCTGCCCGTTCATACGGAATGTATGTAAGTGGACTGCAAGTCATGTTCGATTATCAAAAAGTCTTCCAATGGGCAAAAGGCTCATCTGGCTGGCTTGTTTTTACTTATTTTGGCGAATATTTGCTCGCTTTAGGAGGTCTAGCCTGCGCGGCTTATTGGTTTATTAAAATCATCAGGCCTTCATCAAGAGACCTCTCCAACAAAGGCATTATTTTTATCGGCACTTCTTTAATGATCGCGGGATGGATATTCGGAACCTTGATTGCCAATTCCGACATCTATACCGGCTATCGGGCCGATAGCGCCATCCAAATGGAGGCCGGCGCGACTTTGGCCACGATTTTCTGTATCGTCGGTTCAAATTTATGCGGGATCGGAGTCATGGTCCCCCTTCAAAAAGAAACCCAAAAAGCGGTCGAATAACGCCTTGCAAAAAGAGGTTAGGAAATTCGAATCTTAATTTATTCGATGGAATCTATTGTTTTCGTCAGCGAAGGAATAGAATCGACACCTCACTTGCCCCTAGCTGATAGCCGAATATATACGCTTTGTAGCCTCTAATAGAATGGAGAATCCCTTAGGTGATTACCTGCTATAATTTCTAGTGAGACTAGGCAAAACCAAGGAAGAAAGCAGTAAGCAGAGACAACATTTATGAAATTCAAACGGCGTCAATTCATCGAAGAGAACTTCTTCGCTTTGGATAAAGAAAACAAAATCGCCCATATCGATTTGGAATTCGGAAGCCCAAAAGATATTTTCGATAGCAACGTGGTTGGGAAAACCCCAATGCTAAATGATGATTTCATGGAATGGCTAACGACCGCGTTGGAATATACCCCTAGACGATATAAGTTGGACCTATCCATCCATTTTGATGAAATGGACGGTTATGAGGAAGAAGCTTTAAGCGATGCGTTCAAAAAGAACATGATGCTTGAATTCATCCGCATCGAAAAGAAGGTCCATTCCAAAAATAAAATCGCCTATCTTCTTATCGGCTTAGGATTAGCCTTCCTCCTATCGATGATATTGATTGAGAGTCTATGGCAAGAAGAAAGCCTCGCCCACACCATCTTCACCTATATTTTCGATATCGCCACGACGGTCACCTTATGGGAAGCTTTGACCATCTTGGTGGTCGAAACGTTTGAACGGAGAAAGGAAATGCGATTCTTCGTCAAAACCTTAAACGAAGTGACTTTTGCAAAGAAAGAAGCCAAACAATGAAACAAATCGAAACCCCTAGATTACTCTTACGGCCATTTACATTAGATGATGCATCGGCCATGTTTTCGAATTGGGCAAACGACCCCGAAGTCACCAAATATATGACTTGGAATCCCCACCAAAACGAGGAAGTCACCAAAGCCATCATCAAGATGTGGTTAAAAGAAGAGCCCTAGGTGCTACCGCTTCGCCATCACGGAAAAAGGGAAAGATGAAGTCATCGGCTCCATCGATGTGGTGGATTATATAGATGGTTGCCCTGAAATCGGATATTGCTTATCGAGAAAATATTGGAATAAGGGCTATATGAGCGAAGCCGCCTCCTCTTTCGTCGCTTATTTATTTAAGCAGGGCTTTGCTAAAATCGTGATCGAAGCCAATGTCGATAATATCGGTAGTAACCGCGTCATCGAAAAAGTCGGCTTTACCTTCACCCATCTTGAACACAAGGAACATTGTTCTTCCTTCAAACCTGAGCCAATTGACGTAAATTGGTATGAATTAAGAAATGAAAATTATGGACATTAAATATCAAAAGGCCGTCTTGGATGAGCCCACCATCGCTAGATTAATCGAATTATCGGATATCTGGGCAAAAGAAAATATCACCTTTGGATATCGGAAAAACGAAAAAGAAGATATCCATGAACCCTGTTTCCTTGCCATTAAGGATAACCAAATCATCGGCTATGCCTTTGGCCATTATTATCGCGCCAAGGAAAAACGGGGCTATATCGAAACGGGGGATGAATGTTTCGATGTCGATGAACTCTTTGTCTTGCCCGAGTGTCGAAGCTTAGGCATTGGGAAACGTCTTTTTTCCCTGCTTGAAGAAGAAGCCAGAGCAAAAGTCAAATACCTATCTTTGCCGACCGGAACCAAGGATTATAAGAAGATTCTTCATTTCTATGTCGAAGAGGTGGGAATGGATTTCCATTCGGCATTCTTGATGAAAAAACTTTAAGGCGATAAACGGTTTCCCTCTTTTCTAAAGAAAAAGGTTGAATATTTTCCTTTTGGCTACCAAACTTATTGCCGTTACGCGCAGTAGTTATGTTATTTGGTAAGTATATTAACAAATATTACAAGAAGTATTGGTTTTTCTTCCTCGTCGGCGTAATCGCCTTAATCGTGGTGGATGTCGCCCAGACATTCATCCCCCGTTTTTTGGGCCAGATCATCGACGGGTATAAGATCCTCGTCCACGACCTCGCCCAATTAGGCTCGATCGTCGGCGGCGTTTTGCTATGCGCGGGTATTATGTTCGGGGGTCGTATCATTTGGCGACTTGCCATCTTCCGTGCCTCCACCGGCATTG
>CAJOML010000066.1 GCA_905235705.1 uncultured Bacilli bacterium
CAAACTTGGCGGATATTTTAATCATCTTTTCCTAGCGGCAATAATGCAAAACCAAGGGGAATGTCACTTCCGGGGCATGAAGCAAAAAGGTGCGGATGATGTCGCTAGCATAAGCGGGAATTAACATCATTAAGGCAAGGGGAAGGGCATAGCTAGTCAAAAAGGCGACGATATGATTGCAGGCGTTGGCTAAGGCGGTGTCATCATATTCGATATTTGCCTTATCGAGTTCTGGCTTGATGGCGTTATATAAGCCGTTTTCATTTAATAAGGAAAGACCTTCCTTGATCGCGGATACCCCAATGCAGATGAGCGTCTCGACCGGTAAGGTCATGACCAGAGCGATGAGGTAACGGATATCATCTTGGTAGCCGTTATCGACGAAATGGGCGCGGCTAGACATATCCGGGACGGTTTTGGGATCATCGGGGTTTTCGGCTTTTCTTTGCAAGGTGGAGAGGAT
This sequence comes from uncultured Bacilli bacterium, assembly GCA_905235705.1. Classification (GTDB taxonomy): domain Bacteria; phylum Bacillota_I; class Bacilli_A; order RFN20; family CAG-826; genus Alloenteromonas. Next base: position 464 of record CAJOML010000066.1, read on the forward strand.
GAATTTAGCGGTTGAAGGGTCATCTTTGACGATATCATAGGGATCGCTAAAAGAAGGTAAGATTAGACGCGGATCGTATGCGGCAAGGATCTCATCGACATTGCTAACATAAGTATCGACATCTTCCCCGGCCCTTCTAAATCCGAATTCGGATGGGGCAAGATAGGTGACGAAATCGCCACGATTCATGACGTTATGGATGCTAGGATGGGGCTTTAAGGTGGTTTTATCGAAGACGGCGGGAGCTTCAAAAGTATAGCAATACATATTCTCTTCTTCGATTAAGCCTTCTTCGATGACATCCCTTGCCACAAGCGAGGCAATCGCCGCGGCGCGGGAATAGCCAGTTAGCCAAAGCTTAGGCTTTCCAGGGATTTGGGCAAGATATTCTTTTAAGGAGGAAATGACTTTATTCGCCCCGATGAGGAAGCCTTGGGCATCCCCTTCTTTGCCAAGGAGGAAGTTATTGACCCAGGGCAAACGATAAGCCAGGCCATAAATATTGGCGACGACGACATAGGTATCGCCGACTTTCTTTTGGGCGAAATTAAATTTGACCGTTTCAGGGGAATCGGGGGTGTCGTAATCAAGGCTATGGAAGATAGAGGAATAGCCTAATGTATCAAAGAAGAGTTCGCATTCTTCTTTGGTTTCGGCGGCATAGTTTAACGGATATGACATCAAAGCGAGCTCTTTGATGAAAGTGGTTCCGCTTGTCAAAAAATAGGCGTCATTATAGACGAGGTCACAGGTAAATAAACTAGGTTCGCCATCTTCGTCGGGGAAGAATTTCGAAGAATATTTGAATGTATAGGGGATATCATCCGTTTCGACGGAGGATTCGCTTTCTAGAGAAGAAACCGAGGAAGAAGATGATGAGGAAGCCTGGCTAGAACCCAAAGAGGAAGAAGAGGAGGAAGCCTGGCTAGAACTCGAAGAGGAATAAGGCCACTCACACGAAGATAATAGCAACGCCATCAAAGGGAGTAAGAATAAACGGGATTTCATTTGCATTCCTCCTTAACATTTACAATATTTCGCCTCTTTCTAAAAGGAAGATTTTGCGTTTTCTCTTTTTTTGATCGCGAATAATCCAGTGCGTCCAAGATAAGGGATTTGGGGAATTTTCGTGCCAAATCCTTGCGCAGGTAGAACTGATCTTGCCGATATGATTTGCATCATGACCGATTTCTTTTTTAAAGGGTAAAGAAAAAATATCGATGGCGATTTCAAATCAGCATAAAGCCGACGAAAGCGAAGGAATCAAAGATATCGGAGGATGATTTCTTCTTTGGCATATCCTTCCCCGCCGCCGGAAGAAGATATCTTTATGCCTGCCGAGATGACGGCGAAACGCAGGCAAGTCGAAATATCCCGCCCCGATAAATAGGCATGGATAAATGAAGCGAATAAGCAATCGCCTGCCCCAACCGTGCTTTTGATGCCAAAGGGGGCGATTGAGGGCTCATATAGATATGTATCGGTTTCGCCTAAATAGGCCAAAGCCCCTTCTTGCCCGCATCCAACGACGATAAGAGGATTATGGTAACGCCGGTAAATCGAGGCGAGGAATTCCCCTTCCTTGCCCTTTATCGCCTCATTGGAGAGGAAAAGGATATCGGCATTTTCCATAAAGGGGCGGTTATATTCATCCTCAAGGGAAGCTAAGACGTGGACATCGGTGGCGATTTTGATGCCTTTTTCTTTGCATTTCCTAAGCAAAGGAAGGGAGAAATTGATATTGGTTAGCAAGGCCATATCGAAATGTCCACCGGGAATATCTTCGAAGGGGGTGAGGCTTTGGATATCCTTGAGGTCGCAATGGATTTGACGCCTCCCTTGATTATCGACGATGACGATGGACTGCGGGGTATCCCCCTCGATGATTTTGATGTTTTCGGTCTTGATCCCTTCTTCTTGAAGATGGCGAAGGATAATTTTCCCGTTCAGGTCATCACCGACAAGGGAAAGAAGGCTGATATCATCGCCGAGGACACTTAAACCTTTGGCTAAATTATAACCAACCCCCGAAACATGGCTGGAAATGCCATGAAAGGGATAACAAATCGGGAAATAGTCCAAGGGAAAAGAATCGACGAAAAGGGATGATTCGACATTTAATAAGCCAGAGATTAGGATTTTCTTCATTGCATTAGTGTATCACCCTCTTATGGCAAGACGAAGATTTCGTCTTCAAAAAGAGGATAAAGAAGGTAAGATATATTCTAGAATGGCATTAACGAAAGATGAAGTCGTCGCCTTAAGGGAAGATATTTCCTCTCTTTATGGCCGCTTAAAAGGATTAGGCGAAGATTTGGAAATGATCGTCTTCGATGACGAAGAGGCATATTCGCAGTTGGTTTCGATTTTAGAGGTGGGGCTAGAAGATATTTCTAGACTCACTTTGGATAAACTAGGAATAGCGGTCCAAGATAATAACGCCTTGCTTACCTTGATGAACCTGCCTAACGAAGGATTCCCCCTTCTTTCCGTTTGCGAATGGTTTGCCGCATATTTTATCAGCCTTAAAGGAACGAGGTTATCTTCATCTTTTTTGGAGAACCTGCTAAATGTCTTTATCGATGCCGGAAGAGGGATGTTGGGCTTATTTATCCTAAGCGACTTTTCTTATGGGCATTTTAGGATAGACGAGGGTTTCCCTCCTTTAAAATGCGAAGCCGTCTTGAAAAAGGAAAGACGTGTCTATAGCGAACATTACCGTTATCTAAGTTTGTTTTATTTCCTTAGCCAAGTCGAAGAAGGATATGACACGATTTCGACTTATGTTAGCCAATATATCGAAAAAGGCAAAGACGATCCTCCTTTAAAAGAAGAAGTCCTTCGTTTTGTCTCGAATATATTGGTCGCTTCCGGGGAAGGATTAAGGAAGATATTTGCAAGGGATTACCAATTGGTGGAAGAAGGATATAGGAATTCTTTTATCTATCTTTATTTGAATACCCTTCTAATTGGCTTAGAGGAATTCAAGACCCCTTTATCTTCGTTTACCTCAAACGAAAAGAAAGAGATCTTAATCGAGACCATTTCGCAGATGTCAGGCGGGGTTTTCCTTGGCAGGTTCTTTTCTTATAATGATTATAAATCGGTCTTAAATTGCTTCCTGAATGAAGATATATTCCAAGATTATGGGGAGATGAAGACCTTATTGTCGGGATATATCTATGAAGCTTATTTCAAGGAATATCTATATCGTTTTGGGGTAGGATATGCCCAATATCTTTTGCTTAAGGGTCTTGAAGAGCCTAAAGAAATCATCTCTTTATTCAATCGAGGACGCGATTTCCCTCTCGATTTGCCGACTTATCTAAATGAAGATGACCCGATTTTACTTAGTTATCTCCAAGAAAGATTCTATCCTTCTTCAGATCCAGAAAAAATCAGCAAGAGATTAAAGGAAATCGATGAAGAATATATGGAAGTTTTCTCGTCTTATCTAAAGATGATAAAAGAAGAACCCATTTTGGAGAATGAAACGGTTCTAGAAAGGCTCATCCATCTATTGAAATTGTTCCCGACTTCTGATTTTATCAATGCTTAGAAGCAGAAGAAATCGGCAAGAGATTAAAGGAAATCGATAAAGAATATATGGAAGTCGTCTCATCTTATCTAAAGATGATAAAAGAAGAAGAACCTCTTCTAGAGAACGAAACGGTTCTAGAAAGGCTCATCCATCTATTGGAATTGTTCCCGTCTGAATAAAAAGATTAGCCTATAGCCCTTTTAGAGGTTACACTTTAGGATATGAAAGAAATTACTTATTACGCCATCTTCGATCAAAGCAAGAATGAAGAAGGCATTGCCGTCACTTTTCCCGATATCTATGGCGGCCTTACTTCCGGAAAAGATAAAGAAGACGCGCTAAAAATGGCAAAGGATTTATTGATCCATATGCTTAAAAACGCGCCTAGCCAATGCGAAAAGCCGATGTCTATTGAAAAGATGAGAGCCCTTTTCCCGAAGCGTCATCTAGAAGCGATCACCGTTACGTTGGAGGATTAGACATGGCATTTTCCTACCCCCAAGCCTTTTTAGAAGAAGAGGAAGAGATCCAAGCTAGGGTAAAAGAGATCCTTGCCATCGAACTTCCTTCCATTGTCGCGAAGAATAACTCCAGCAAGCTTTTCATCGCCTTTAATCTAAGGGCCGCTTTAGGCAAATATACGGCTGGGGGAGATAAGCAAGCCGCCAAGGTCATCGAAGCTTATTTTTTGCCCCTTTCATTATCCCAATTGGTCGCTTTATCGGAGGAATTAAAGACATATAAGATTCCCCCCAAAGAAGAAGAAAAAGACCGTAATGTCCCGGGGACTTATGCCCGCGTCGTCGAAGCGAAAGTGGGGGACACCTTCGCTTTATTCGACGATAAGAATTTATCCCATCGTTATGAAAAGCTCGCCCAAGTCGAATATGATGGGCATGACTATACCTTACTTAAACTTTTAAATGGCAAATCGGCAAAAGGGGTGTGGTATCGCTTTGATCGGGGCGCTACCCGCGATTTAGACGAAATGGTCCCGGTTGAAGGGGGTTTAATGAAAGCCACCTTAAATAAATTGGCCAAGCTCTAAGATGTATTATCGAAACGATTTCGGTTCAACCAAAAACGAATTCATCTTTCCGCCTGACCATATTTTACGAATCGTTTGCTTTATCGATTTCATTATTTTGAATATGCCCCTTTCCGGAGATAAAGAAGTTTTGGAAGCCTACGTGGAATCGATGTTGCCTCTATTAACTCCTTTATTCGGAGAGGAGGCAAGTACTGCCGCCTATACCCGTTTCCAAAAGATGAGCATCGAAGATATATCCGATTTAGAATGGGCAAATAAAGAAGTCGATGTCAAACGCGTCATCGGGGAATGGAAATATATTTCCCCCGTCGATGATTTATTTTCCTATCCCTTAAAGACGGATGCCGCCTTCCCCTTGGACGATGGGCGTTATATCCGTTATAAAAAGGTTATTCGTTTCTTTAAGAAGAATCGCATGTATGTCTATCTTGCCCGGAAAAAAGGCAAGAAGGCGGATTATTTCGATGGCCTCTTCTTTTGTAAACCTTCCCTTAGTGAAGACCCAAAGGAATTCTCTTCCGTAGACGAAGCAGAAATACCATCTTTGCTAGAATTAATCACCCCGTTATTGATGAGATTAAGCCAAACAAAACAATGAGGAAGCGATCAAACTTCCTCATTTTCGTATTTATTTGGGATGATAACAAGCGTTCATATTTGAAAAGAACGCCTTGAGGGATTTTTTAAGCATTTTCATTGGGCCTTATTATGGCGATATATTTTGTCTTTTGTGCGTGAATTCTCAAAGTAAATTCCTGTTTTAGCCAAAGGTATGTTTTTATCAAACTAATGTCCGATTTCTTTATCGATAAGCGGATTTTGGTTTAAGAAAAGCCTGTTATGTTTGATGTTTAAGCATATTGAAAACAAGGACTAAATTCCGTTTCTCAAACTAAATTCCGTTTCCTGTAGGCAGCTTAATAACGAAATTGTTTAGAACAACTTATCGAACGCCTCTTGTCCGAACAATGTTATGAAGGCGTCTTTGGGGGAATGCCCGTCCAACGAGAACAGCGGCGATTCGATTAAGATCTTGTTGACCGCATCGATATCTTCCTGGGTCAAGCGATCGATGGATTTGCCTTTGGGGAAGAACTTCCTTATTTGCTTATTGGTGTTTTCGACCGATGCCTTCTGATTGGATTTAAAAGCGTCGCAGAAGAATAGATATGTTCTTTGGACTCCCAATTCCTTTGAAAACTCAATCCCCGATATATCGACAAAGCAAGGATCCCTATCGGTGAGGATGGAAGGGAATATCTCATTGAACTTTCCATAGCCGAGCCTGCTTTCCAGTCCATTGAACAGATCGACTGCTTTTTCCGAGTTCCTGTCCTTGATAATCCACAAGAAAGGGAAATGGATTTCCGGTATAATGATAACGAGGATGGAGCATCTATCCGAGACTATCGAACCAAGGAAGTCCATTTGAGTGGTCATCTCGTTAATGTGGCTCTTCTTATAGGCCAAATAGTCGATATAAGTACGATTATGTCTGTCAATTTTGCCGTTTCCAGGATATTCGTACTTTTTTATTTGCTTCTTCCTCTTTTTATAAGTCACCGCATAAGGCAAATCCATTCTAGATACGTCAACCTTCCTTTCCTTGAT
>CAJOML010000067.1 GCA_905235705.1 uncultured Bacilli bacterium
ACAAGTAAATCAAACTAAATATAAGAGCGGAAATAAAAGTCCGTACGAGTGTAATTGCGCCATAAGGCGACGGTGAAAATCGTACGGACTTTTTGTTTCAAAGGAGACATTATGAACAAGACAAGAGACAGACCAAACGACGCTTTTTGATGAGATTGGCGATAGTCCCAATGCAAGAGCAGCCATCAAATATATCTTAAAAGAAACGAATTTCGATATTATCGCAACGGGATCTTTGCTTGAGGTGAAGGGCTTTAAGCAAAAGAAGGATCGCTCTCCTGGCGTGGGGTCTTGTCACTTTATCAAGATGTTCCCTTTGGATTTCGAAGAATTTTTATGGGCAAACGGCGTTGGCGATGGCTTGATCAATGAGATTAAAGAAGGTTTGACGAATTTGTCTCCGATTCGCGACAGCCACCACGAATATTTAAATAAGATGTTTAAGTACTATATGTTATGTGGTGGCATGCCTGAAGCGGTAAAAAAGTTCGTGGAGACACACGATTTTAACGAAGTCATTGACACGAACATCGACAAATTAAAAGAACTAGAAGGTGATTTTGGGCGAATTATCGACAAAGACGGCAAAGTACAAATCGATGAGGAATTGCTATTACGGACGAGGCAAGTCTACGATAGCTTGGTTCCTCAGCTTGCCAAAAGTAATACTAAATTTATGTTCTCCTATGTCCGAAAGGGGGGAAGAGCTAAAGAATATGAAGAAGCGATTACTTGGCTAGAAAACGCCGGCATAATCGCAAAATGCCATAATTTAATCGATTTATCGAGGCCCTTAGCGGGGAACATCGATCCCGAATGCTATAAGTTATATTTTTCCGACATCGGCTTATATGTCGCCAAAATGGGTAAGCAAGTTGCCTCTATGATTTTAAAGGGGGAAATCGATTCTTATGGCGGCTATATCTATGAAGGGGTCGTTGCCGATATTTTGAATAAAGCCAAAATGCCGCTTTGTTATTCCGACAATCATAAATCCGAACTGGATTTTATTATCGAGGATGGTTCGAAGATTGCTATTTTAGAAGCCAAACAAACCGATGGCCAATCAAAGTCGGCGCGGGCAACTATCGAAGGCAAAAGCAACCGCCACGCGGATATATGTTATAAAATCCGTGGCAAAAACTTTGGCCTAGGTTCTTATTATTCAGGCCTACCCCATTATGCTTTGCCATTTTTGCTTAACCGTATCAATGAAGATATCGAAAAGACGCTGAAAATTGATGAAGCGGTGATTTTGGAAGATTGATTATTTCTTTAAATATAGCCCTAGTTCATTCATATGCCCCGGGGCAATGGACTTCTTAAAGCCGTATTCCCTAGCGAACTTTTTACCTTTGCCTTTATAGATCGTATACAAAGGGTTCACTTCGCTTAGAATACGTTTGATAAATGCATCGAAGAAAGTATATAAGTATTCTTTTTTCAAGCATTCATTCTCGTGGATGATTAAGGTGTGGGAATTCTCAAAAGAATAATCAACGCGCCCGATGATTTTCTTTTTCTGGCAATAGAAGAAAGTCTTGCATTGCCCTTTCATTAGGGTAAGCCCATTTCCCTTAGCGAATAATTGGTTATAGGCGATGACGTTACCAGGAGAAACGCAGGGCTTTAGCGATAAAGAGGGGGATTTTGGTATCGCATAATGGATACGGTCGAAATAAAGAAGGAAAGGTTCGTGATTATAGAGCATCGAAGACAAATTCGAAATCGCCTCAGGACGTTCTTCGTAAATGGCTTTTAATTTATTTTTGACATATTCGCGTTCGGTAAATCCGTCGGCGGGGCAAGTCTTTCCTAAGACGGGGATATGTTCTTCTTCGACCAAACCTTTGATATCTTCTTCCCTAACGAAGATGAAAGGACGGATAAAGGTAATCCCCGCCCGGGATAATCTCATCTCCGGTTCGAAGGTGGCGATTTTCCCGCCGTGGATCATATTCATCCATAATGTCTCCAAAGCGTCATCTTGATGATGGGCGAAGGCCACTTTGTTGCAATGATATTTTTTGGCCGAGGCATTAATGGCCGCCTTTTTCATCCTTGAGCAAATGGAGCAGGGGATATGGTGACCTTCTTTTGTGTGGGCAAGAAGGATCGGATAGACTTCGCTTGAATCATCGACTTTTAGTTCGAGTCCTAACGAAGAAGCGAATTCTTTCATACTTGTTGGGTCAAAGCCAGGGAAGCCTAGGTCAAGGCTAACGGGGACGATAGAGAAATCTTTCTGCGAGAATTTCCTATATATGGATAAGGCATAAAGCAAAGACATCGAATCCTTGCCGCCTGAAATCCCCACCAAGATTCGATCTTTGGGCTGTATAAGGGAGAAGGTTTCGTCTCCTTTTCTTAAGCAAGCGAGGACTTTGCGAATGTATTTCATTAGACGATTCATTATAATGAATGGCTATGAAAGACGGAATCATTTTTCTTGATAAAGAGGAAGGGTTGACCAGCCGCAAAGTCGATAACCTCATCGGTAAGGTTTTCCACACCCATAAAGTCGGGCATCTAGGCACTCTCGACCCTTTTGCCACCGGGCTATTAATCATCGGGGTCAATAAAGGGAATAAGGCTTTAAGTTTCGCTTTAGACGAAGAAAAAACATATGAGGCGAGGCTAGTTTTAGGCAAAGCCACCTCAACCGGGGATAAAACGGGGGAAGTCATCGAAACGAAAGATATCCCTCCCTTAAATGAAGATAAAATCAAAGAAGTCTTATCTTCTTTCATTGGCAAATCGACCCAGATTCCGCCTATGACTTCGGCCATTAAAATCGGAGGGAAAGCCTTATATGAACTCGCCCATGAAGGGAAGCAGATCCAACGTGACCCGCGCCCGATCGAAGTCTATTCCATCTCCCTTACCTGTCTATTTGAAGATGGTTTCTCTTTTAAGGTTTCCGTTTCCAAAGGGACATATATCCGCGTCTTAGGCGAAGATATCGCCAAAGCCCTAGGAAGCGTCGGCTATTTATCTTCGTTAAGGCGTCTTTCGATTGGCCGCTATCGCGTCGAAGAGGCGATTACCCTGGAAGAGGTTACCCAAGATTCCCTTCTTAGTCCTTTAAAAGTCTTATCCCATATGGAAAAGATTTATTGTTCCCCCTCTTTGGCCGAACTTGTCCGTAACGGGGTCAAATTGAAATTAAAAGCAAAGGGCGATTTGGTTTTGCTTTGTCAAAACGAAGAGCCTCTAGCCGTATATCGAAAAGAAGGCGAGGAATATCGTTGCCTTAGGGGGTTATTCTAATGGAAGTGATCCGTTTTCATTTAGATAATATCCCTCATTTCGATTCGCTTTGTTTGGCTTTAGGGGAATTCGATGGCATGCATAAAGGACATCAGGCTTTGGTGTTTGAAGCTTCGTTGGAAGAGATGAACCGGGCAATCCTGCTTTTTGCATGTCCCCTTCCTTCTAAATCCAAATATGTCTTAACAAGCCTTGAAGATAAAATCAATCTCCTTAAAAGGGACGATGAACTAGATTATTGCCTCGTCATCGAAGATGAGATTGCTTCGTTAAGCCCGCGTGAATTTATCGATAAAGTCTTATCTCCTTTAGGGAGTAAGAAAATCATCGTCGGCAGCGATTTCCGTTTCGGCTACCAGGGGAAAGGGGATGTCGCTTTGTTAAAAGAACATTTCGAAGTCAAGGAAGTTCCCTTTGTCTTAACCAAAGGGAAGAAGATTTCCACCTCTTCGATCCGCCAAGATCTCCTTAACGGAAACCTAGATGAAGCAAGGTTTTGTTTAGGCCGTCCTTATGAAGTGGTGGGGATGAGTGTCAAAGGAAAGCAAATGGGGAGGAAGATGGGTTTCCCGACCTTGAATCTATCTTTAAAAGCCCCATATGTTTTGCCTAAAGAGGGGGTTTATGTTTGCCTTATCTATTTCCAGGGACGTTATTTTAAGGGAATGGTCAACGTCGGCTCTAATCCAACCATTCACGCGGGGGAGAGCAAACATATCGAAGCCCATCTTTTCGGTTATGAAGGGGAAGATGATTATGGCTTTACTTGCTATGTGTCTTTCCTTTCCTTTATTCGCGAGGAGATGACTTTTTCCTCGATTACGGAATTAGAAGAACAATTAAAAAAAGATAAGGTGGTTGCCTTATCTTACGAGGATTAGTTTTCTTCGAGGTTTTTCTGCTTCGCTTCCCATTTCTTCCTCTCCGCGGTGGGGAGGATTTTCTTTCTCATGCGGAAGGTGGAGGGGGTGATTTCGACGAGCTCATCGGAATTGATGTAATCCAAACAGGCCTCCAAGGTCATCTTTCGCGGGGCTTTTAAGACGACGGTTTGGTCTTTGGTGGAGCTTCGCACGTTAGTCATCGGCTTGGCCGCGGTGACATTGACGACGAGGTCGCTAGGATAACGATGCTCACCGACGATCATCCCTTCATAGCAAGTGGTGCCAGGGGCGATGAACATGGTGCCATGTCCTTCGATTTTCTCAATCGAATACGGGGTCGCATCCCCCTTATCGGAAGAGATGAGGACGCCAAGGTTCCTTTCCCCGACGGAATGGGAATATAAAGGACGGTATTCCTTGAAGGTGTGGTTGATGATGCCATAGCCGTGTGTCAAGGTAAGGAAAGAGGAGACAAAACCAAGTAGCCCGCGGGAGGGAATCACATAAGTGATACGGGTGTTATTGTTGGCTTCCGACATATCTAGCATGATGGCGCCGCGGTTACCAAGGGTTTCCATGATATCGCCGACATATTCGGTCGGGACATCGATTTGGAGGTCTTCATAAGGCTCGCATTTGACGCCGCCGATTTCCTTGACGATGACATGGGGCTTACTGACTTCTAGTTCATAGCCTTCCCTTCTCATCGTCTCGATTAAGACGCCTAAATGAAGCTCGCCTCTACCGGAAACCATCCAAGTTTCGGAATTGGGGAGGCGGGTATAACGGAGGGAGACGTCACGTTGGGTTTCTGCGAAAAGACGTTCTTCGATGACCCTGGCGGTGACATATTTGCCATCTTGCCCCCTTAAAGGCGAGGAATTGGTGCCGAATTCCATCTGCAAAGTCGGTTCATCGACGCGAAGCGGGGGAAGGATGATATTTTGTCCTTTTTCGCAGAAGGTCTCACCGACATTGAATTCGCCATTGCCGGCGATGGCGACGATATCACCTGCTTCGGCTTCCTCGACTTCGACGCGGCGTAAGCCTTGGAAGGTATATAACTTCATGATCTTGAAGTCTTTGATGGAACCATCAAGATGGATGTTGGAGACCAAATCGCCGACTTTGGCTTTGCCGGAGATGATGGTGCCGATGCCGATTGCCGATTCGTCCGACGAATTCGTTATAATCGAGCAAGGCGGGCTGGAAAGTAAAAGGTCCGTTGATTTCGGCTTTGGGGGCGGGGATTTCCTTAAGAATGGTTTCGAAGATGGCATCCATCCCTTTTTCTTGCTTTTCCACTTCAGGGGATAGCGAAGAGGTGCCGTTAATGGCGGAGGCGTAGACAACGGGGAATTCAAGCATGTCCTCGGGGGCGCCAAGTTCGATTAATAAATCCAGTACCTCGTCGACGGCTTTTTGGGGATTGGCGTGAGGACGGTCGACTTTGTTGATGACGACGATGGGCTTAATGCGGTTTTCTAGGGCGTTTTTCAAGACGAAGCGGGTTTGCGGCATCGTCCCTTCGAAGGCGTCGACAAGCAATAAGCAGCCATCGACCATATGCATGATACGTTCGACTTCGCCCCCGAAATCGGCATGCCCCGGGGTGTCGACGATATTGATCTTGGTATCCTTATACATTAAGGAAGTGGTTTTCGCCAAAATGGTGATGCCCCTTTCCCTTTCCTGCGGATTGGAATCAAGGGCGCGGTCTTTGATTTCCTCATTGGCGCGGAAGGAACCTGAGGAAGCCAAAAGGGCGTTGACGAGGGTGGTTTTGCCATGGTCAACGTGAGCGATGATGGCGATGTTGCGTTTTTCCATAGTTAGTTACCTCCGTCATAAATGACGGGGGAATTTTATGCCGATGGGTCTACAAGGGCAAGAGAAAAGAAGAAAACTTTTCCGAAAGCAAAAGGAAAACGGTTCCAAAGGCAAAACAAAACCCCTCGATTGAGGGGTCATTTGTAATCTTCAGATTACTTACGGATGCCAAGGCTCTTGATGAGTTCGCCATATCTCTCGGGGGAGGTACGGGCGAGGTAATCAAGAAGGCTACGACGTTTGCCAACGAGAATGAGAAGGGAACGTCTGGCGCCGGCATCTTGACCATTGCTCTTTAAGTGAGCGGTGAGGTCTTTGATCCTTTGGGTAAGCAAGGCGATTTGGACTTCGGCGGAACCGGTGTCTTTTTCGTTTTTGCCGTACTTTTTGATCAAGCTGGCGGTTTCTTCTTTGGATAAGGCCATCTTTTTTCTCCTTTCTGAATTTGACTTGACCACGTCGATGCCGCAAGGAGGAGAGCCATGTCGACCTCGGCGGGTTGCTGGACATATGATAGAGACTTTGTCTCCCCTTGCCAAGAGGAAACCGCTTTTTCACTAGGAAAAAAGGGGAAAAGCATTTTTGACTAGTCCTCACCCCTTTAGGGTGGTATCCTTATGCCGTTAATGTTTTGAAAAGAGGAAAAGAATGAAACAAGTATTCGAAACCACTTTCGCGGGACGCCACCTCCAAGTCGAGACGGGCGAGATCGCGAAACAGGCCGACGGCTCGGCCTTGGTTCGTTTCGGTGACAC
>CAJOML010000068.1 GCA_905235705.1 uncultured Bacilli bacterium
TATAATAAACGCAATCCGAAATGTGTACCTTTTGAGACGGAATCGCCTTGATTCCTTTTTTTCTTTTTAATGACTTTTGCCCGAAAAAGGAGGGAAATATGAATTATGGGTATGCAAGGGTATCGACGATCGCCCAACATCTCGATCGCCAAATCAACGAGTTGAAGAAAAAGGGGCTCACAGAAGAAAACATCTTCCTCGACAAAGAATCGGGAAAAGATTTTGATCGTCAAAGCTATAAAAGACTGAAAAAGAAACTTAAATCAGGAGATGTCTTATATATCAAATCCATAGATAGGCTTGGCAGAAACTACATGATGATCCTCGAAGAATGGAGAATCCTGACAAAAGAGAAAAACGTCGATATCGTGGTGATTGATATGCCGTTATTGGATACACGAATCGAAGGCAAGAATCTCGTCGGGAAGTTCATCGCCGATGTGGTCCTGCAGGTCCTTTCCTTTGTGGCCGAAAACGAAAGGGAAACAATGAGGCAAAGACAAGCAGAAGGAATAAGAATGGCGAAACTTAGGGGGGTCAGGTTTGGACGGCCAAAAATTACCAGCCCGGATAACCTGGATGGAATCATCGCCGACTATCTTAGTGGCAAACTTACAAGCAAATTGGCTTGTGCCAAAAGCGGGCTTTCCCGCGGAACCTTCTTTCGAAGAATCAAAGAAAACCAACGGTAATCCTTGCCTTATTTAATATGACATCTTCCAGCAAGTGGGTCCAACGCTATCCAAAAAAGCGCCAGTTCAAATTTAACAAACTTTTGGATTATGTTGTTTGTTAAACCAACAACCCTTGCCGCAAATAGTCATATCTGATCTTAAGGATATGGATTAACTTGCCAAAATCGTCTGGCCTTAATTCAAGCGGGACCTTTTCACTGGCTTTTACAAAATCTTCCTCTTTCAATTCCGGCAATGAAAGAGAGTTGAAAACATCTTGGATTTCCTTTTTTGATTTGGCAAAGGTTAAAAATAAACGGATAAGACCATCCTTAGCCGGATTTTCGTTTAATGGACCACCACTGATTAAAGAAAGATTGCAATCGAAATTCGGAGCCAAAGAAACGACCTTTCCATGATGACGGTCACGCAGGAATCCATAATTTTGGTTATGGCGGTCGACATTATTAATCAAAGCATCGAAAAGCATTAACCGCCCATAAGCGGAAATGAATTCGGGATAAGTTGAGGATAGCTTTTCCCAAACGGGTTCGTAATTATCATCATCCCCGCATAAGGCGGCCATCGGTTCAAAATCCATCGTGTTAGCGAAATTTTTGGAGCGAATATAAGGGCTATCATATTCATAAAGGGCGCTTGTAACGCCAACAAGCGGGGCGATAAAAGAGGCGAGAAGTTCGGAAAAAATCTCCGCCTTACTTCCTTTCTTATATAGCCACCAGTCTTTGCCAATACGTTTCCAGCCCTTTTCAAAGCTTCCAGGCGAAGTTAATTCGGGGGTTTGCTTTAGTTTAAAGGGGAAATAAGCGGTATCGCCTTCTAAGGCAAGATGAAATAAGGCATTTTGGGAAAAGGCGATATCCTTATATTTAAGTTTTGAATGGAGGGGTTTAAACCAAAACGCATCCGAGATCGAGGCGCTATAGGCGGCAAGGGAAATCGCATCGTCTTCCAAATTGGAGATGGCTAACGCCTTTTTCAGCAACCGGGCGTGCGTCCTAGATCCATCAACGACGCGAAGATGTAAAAAATCTTCAAGGCGATGGGTCCTATTGATAACCAAAGGGCAACGTTTCTCATCGATGAAAACAAGTTCCCCATGATCGAACCGGGCGACGACATCGTCCTTTGACATCACATATCCGGTTTTTTGGGTCATCGATTTCGATAACGAAACATCTTTGCTACGAATCAAAAATGATAGTTCCTCTTCCAGAGCCTTCCGCTTCTTTATTTGTTCTATCGTCTTTTGGACATCATCGCTTTGTAGCAATTTGCAATAACGCTTCCCGTTTTCAAAATATTGGTGATACCAATAGGTTTTGCCATTAATCGTTTTGCCATAGACGTTCCCTTTAGGAAGCGAACTAATTTGGGTGCGAAGCTCTGATAGGGTTGCCATGAAAATACGATAAATGTTTTAACAAACTTTTACAATATGTTGTTTGTTAAGCGCTGATTCCTTTTCCAAGCCGAACACAAAAAACATTGACCGTTTCTACCTTATTCCCTTGTCAAAAGGGGTAACGAACCTACCTTATATAAAAAGTCTAAGCAACCCCAACCCTTAGGTATCAAAAGCCTAGATTAAACGTTTTTCTTTTAAGGGACTAGACCCATCATTCCCAGATATTTATTAGTCGTTTTTCAGTCCTGTTAAGAGGGCTTTTCCCCGCCTCCTATTTTCGCCTTGCCAAGAAAGATTGATATTTCAGATAATCGCGCGGTGAGTGGGACTAATTCGGAGAATTTCTAATTTAGTCCCGTTAAACCCCCGTTTTTCGACATCAGATCAACGATGTTTTTATGAAGGATCCCGCTTCTCCTTTGCAATAGATAATCCAACGACAAAATATATTTGGGGTAGTTATCTTGGATTTGCTCTAGGGAGTGGTATTCCCTCTCCTGGGTTCGATCGACTCCGTTCTCGTCCTCTTCGCCATAAAATCCTCTATCGCCGTACTTATAGCTCACCTGAGCAATAAAGTGAGCAATAAATTAAGACAAAAGAGGGCGGTCAAATTGAGGAAGGTCCACTACAAAAAGTGCCGCTAATCAACGGTGTCACCAATCGTGTCACCAATCGTGTCACCAATAAATTAGGCTGTTGTAATTTTCGCGGACCACTTATTAATTGTTGGAATGCCTACACGTTTGTGGACGGACTTCCCACGTGTGTGAGTGAGGATAAAGCGTTTGCGAATGACCATGTTTCCATGATGCGAGCGACCTTGAAAGCGATATATTTATTAGTCATTTAACCCTCTGCTGGGATTTTGCAACACCCCCCTGCCCGAAAGTTGAAACACCCTTTTAGGAAAATTGAAACCCCAGGAGGCATACCCTCGAAACACCCGAATGAAAAACCGTCCCGAGGTAAGCACTCGCATTTCGAAAAGTGCTACAAAGCCCATTGTCAGTATTAGAAGTTGCCACAATAAAAAAGAGCGGGTTTCCCCGCGGCCAGTATCTCTCTGGTCATCTAGCCATATTATAGCCGCTCATCGGCGAGCGTCGAGCAATATCTCGTTCGCCCGGTTCAATAAGGCTTTCGCCCTATCGTCCTTGGCTTTCGAAGTCAGCCACTGTGTCAGTTTGTCCCTAGGAAGTCGATGACCGGGACCACCACCGCGGAAACGGTGACGGAAAGGACGTCCAATAGGATGTCGTAAATTTGAACTCCCCCTCCAATCCGTTGATCTCATCGCTCCACCCCTGGCGTCGTTCTTTTACCACCTCCCACTCAGCATCGGGCAGAACATTATACTTTCATGAGTGTTTCCCATGCCGTGCTGCAAGTGACGCCTCCTATTTTCGCCTTGCCAAGAAAGATTGATATTTCAGATAATCGCGCGGTGAGTGGGACTAATTCGGACAATTTCTAATTTAGTCCCGTTAAACCCCCGTTTTTCGACATCAGATCAACGATGTTTTTATGAAGGATCCCACTTCTCCTTTGCAATAGATAATCCAGCGACAAAATATATTTGGGGTAGTTATCTTGGATTTGCTCTAGGGAGCGATATTCCCTCTCCTGGGTTCGATCGACTCCGTTTTCGTCCTCTTCGCCATAAATCGTCCGGGCGACCTGAAGGTAAGCGTATTCACCAGTTGGATCGCACAAGATGAAGTCAACTTCAAGATTTCCGATTTGGCAGGCTTTGATGTTTTTGACACAAAGTGAAACCCCCACATTTCATCGGATTTTTCCAGGTGTCACCGTGTTATGAGTGGATAGCCTCTATTGCGAAGTCCGCTCCCCGGTAATATCCTATCCTAAATTTGGGATTCACCCCCCAAATTGTGGTGTTAAAATCCCAAAAACGGGTACTAAGGATAGAAACGTTTGCTTAGTGTGGCACATCTGTGCCTCCTTCTTTAGTAAGATATAAGCATTCAAGGAGAAACCATTATGGGCAGAATCAGTGAATCATTACAAAAGAACATCGACATCATCCGCGAGGTCGACCGTAGATTACGGGCCAATGAGCCGGTCGACATGACGCTGGCTTTCGAACTCGGAATCGCTTTCCGCAAAATCAATTATTTTACCAATTACTGCGTCGTCAATGCCCCTGGCAGCATGGAATCGCTTGGACGTTTCGTGAGCAGTGGCGAACTGGAAAACTTCAATTTGCCAGAGAACATCGAAGGAAAACTTGCCCAATGGGAGGAAGGACTAGACGAAGCAGAGGCCGAGTATGTCTTTAATCGTCTGGCGACCCAAGACACCATTCCGCCTTTTGTTCCTGACCTCCACGAACCCAATTCCACCAACTACATCAATTACGTCAAAGAAGTCATCGATGGCGTCGCCTCGTTCTCTAGCCGTGCCCACCTTGGCATCAGCGAGGAAGGCTTCATGAAAATCATGGTCGACATCCAGCAGGATTTCATCAAAACATCGCTGGAACAAGATTATGTCTATGATGACAATAACGAAGTGGAAGACTACGCTTTTGAATTGGTGGAAAGTCCTTTCCAAGCTCCGCTTAGAGACCACCGCGACGAACTTGACCTCGCCGACCAACGGCAATTCATTGTCGACGCGAATTTAATGCTACAAGATCGTAACGAGGCCGCTGGACACCCCAACCCTCTCGCCGCATTGCAGCATCATCAGCACATGGCAAAATTTTTGTTGCCCATCCAAGAATGCGATTCAAAACCCAAAGACCTCGCCGAAGTCGTCCAGAAATCCGTCATGGACTTCCAACGTGTGGCTCGTTCTGCCGCTAGCGGCGGAAGAAGAGACTTCCCCACGACGGTGGAATTCCTTTCTCTGGCGCGAGACCGCGTGGAAGCGGCAGTGCTCGATCGCTGCGTCGAACTTGGCGATGACCCCAACAGTGTCTTCCTCAAACAATTCTTGAAAAACCCGGT
>CAJOML010000069.1 GCA_905235705.1 uncultured Bacilli bacterium
TTACTTTTTTGGTTTTTTACCAAAACATATCGGTTTTGGTGGTTAATTTATTCCGACAATAGGATAATAGAGCCCGGATAGGACTATTTATGGAAGAGATTAATAATTTTATTAAAACCATCATGGAAAAGGATTTGGAGGAAGGGAAGGTCAAGCAAATCGTGACCCGTTTCCCGCCTGAGCCAAATGCCTACCTCCACATTGGCCATGCCCGTGCCATCATCAACAATTTCGAGCTCGCCAAAGCATTTAACGGCTATACCAACCTTCGTTTCGATGACACTAACCCCGTCAATGAAGGCGCCGAATATGTCGAAGCCATCCTCGAAGATTTGAAATGGCTTGGCTATATCCCGAAAAACGTTTTCTTCGGAAGCGATTATTTCGAAGCGACCTACGAGAAGGCCGTCCTTTTGATCAAGAAAGGCTTGGCCTATGTCGATGACCTTACCCCCGAAGAAACGACCCTTTACCGTGGCACTTTGACCGAACCCGGCAAAGAATCCCCATACCGTAATCGCAGCGTCGAAGAAAACCTCGATTTATTCCAGCGGATGAGAAACGGGGAATTCGGCAATGGCGAGAAGACCTTACGTGCCAAAATCGACATGTCTTCCAGCAACATCAATATGCGTGACCCGGTGATGTACCGTATCCTTCATGTCCCCCATCACCGCCAAGGCACGAAGTGGTGCATCTACCCGATGTATGACTTCGCCCATCCTCTTCAAGACGCCTTTGAAGGGGTGACCCATTCCCTTTGCTCCCTCGAATACGATAACCATCGTCCCCTTTATGATTGGTTCATCGAAAAATGCGAGATGGAACATATCCCCCATCAATATGAATGGGGCAGACTCAATATCACCAACACGGTGATGAGCAAAAGATATCTCCGTCAACTCGTCGAAGGTGGCTATGTCAGCGGTTATGATGACCCCCGCATGCCGACTTTAGTCGGGCTTAGACGTCGTGGCTTCACCCCCGAAGCGATCAAAGCCTTCATCCTTTATACCGGGCTTTCCCGTATCAATTCGGTCGTCGATGCCGAGAACCTTGATTTCTTCCTCCGCGAAGACCTCAAATTAAAAGCCACCCGTCCAATGGCCGTCATCCATCCCCTGAAAGTCATCATCGATAATTATGAAGAGGGCAAGATCGAATATCTCGAATCCCCCAATAACGTCGAAAACGAGGCCTTAGGAAGCCGTAAAATCGCCTTTGGCAAGGAAATCTATATTGAGCGCGATGACTTTGTCGAAGTCAAACCCAACCGTAAATGGAAACGTCTTTGCTTAGGCGAGGAAGTCCGTTTGATGAATGCCTATTTCATCCGCGCCGTCGGCGTCGAAAAAGATGAAGAAGGTAATATCGCCTGCATCCACGCGACCTATGACCCAGCTACCCTTTCGGGTGCCGGATTTGAAGGAAGGAAGCCCAATGGCACCATCCATTTCGTGGAAGCGACCACCGCGAAGAAAGCCAAATTCCGTCATTTCGAACCTCTTGTTTACGATGAAACGGAAGAAACAAAAGGCCTTTCCTTCATCGAGCGGCTAAATCCGACATCCTTAAGCGAATGCGAAGGGTTTGTCGAAGAAAGCCTCTCTTCCAGCAAGCCCTTAGACCATTTCCAATTCATCCGTAACGGGTATTATTGTACCGATAAGGATTCGACCCCTGAGATGTTGGTCTTTAATTGCTCTAGCCCCCTCAAGTCTTCCTTTAAACCCGCGAGCTAAGGCAAAGCGAAAATAGAAGATAAGGATGATTCACCACGAGTCATCCTTTTTTGGTATATTTTGTAAAGTTTAATTAACTTTTAAGCCCATTACGTTAAGGGGGGCAATATAGAAGAGGAATCGATTCATCGGGATCGGATAAAAGGGGGATTAGAAGATGGCGACTTTTAATGGGTAGCCGATACTTTATTTATCCCTTTGACGGCAAGAATCTATATCTCCAAGCATTTCCCTTCTTATTTTTATGATGAGAAGTCTTTGGAGATCGAGCGGATTATCCCCTCTTCCTTTTTGACTAGCAAATCCAATCAATATCAGCAATTCGCCAATGTCTCTTGCTATTACAACATGGACCGCATCAGCAAAGAATTTATCGCAAGAAACGGGGATTGCAATATCGTTAGCCTTGGCTGCGGACTAGAGACCGCCTATTGGCGAATCGCCTCAAAAGAAGCCACTTTCTATGAACTAGATTTGCCAGAAGTCATCGCCAAGCGGAAAGAAATCCTTGGCAAAGGGGAGAAAGAAGTCTTGCTCCCTTATTCGATGTTTGATCTGGAATGGACCAAAGCCGTGCGGAAAGATAAGCCCACATTGCTTACTGCCCGTGGGGTGTTTGAATATTTCGAAGTCGATGAAATCATCACCTTCCTTTTAGAGCTTAAGCGCATCCTTCCTGGGGCTGAGGTGGTTTTCGATTGCCCGAATTCAAAAGCCTTAGGGTATACCAATCGTTATGTCAAAAAGACGGGAAACCAAAACGCCGCCATCCGTTTTTATGTCGATGATCCTAGCGAATTCGCCGCCAAATGCCATGCGAGTTTACTAGGACACGAAACCTTTTTCACGAAAACGCGGGAAGTCGTAAGAAAAGGGAGGAATCTATATACCGAAATCGCGATGTGGCTTGTCGATAAAAAGAAGATGGGCAACATCATTCATCTTCGCTTAGGGGGTAATTATGGGGAAAAAATATAAAGGCGAGGCAATGGCCAAGAAATCACGGTTTATCCATTATTTGAATCAAATGGACCCGGTAAAAAGGGAACAGGTTGCCTCTAAAATCGATACCCTTATCCAGGAAAACGAGGAATATTGCGATAAAGGAAATTATCAGCATCTTTGTAATATCTTCACCTCGATATCTCTATTTCGCGTCTTAGTCGAAGGCGGAAAAAAGGAAGAAGAAGCGGAAGATATCGTCTTTAAAACGATGTATCGCTTCATGGAAAGGCAAAAAGAAAAATTCCAAAAGTTAGCCCGTTATGGGTGGTTTTGGCCTCTGATCAAAAAGATCGTCCCCCTTGGCTTTAAATATGGAAGCGGCTATGGCTGGGCTTATACTTGGCATAAAAAAGAGGCGAAGAACATCTTCCGTTTCGAATGTAACAAATGCATCTATAAACCGATTTTCGCCAAATATGGGCTAGACATGTTCGGCCCTAAGTTCTGCCATAACGACATCATTGTCTATGGGGAGCTGCCGCGAACCGACTTCATCAGAACGAAAACGTTATCTCGTGGCGATGAAGTTTGCGATTTCAAATTCGTCCGTTATAAAAAAGGCGAGGAATTTAAGCGTAGCGAAAGCGTTTAGTCTTGGCTTACTTTCACCGCGTGGTAGACTTTCTTCGTGGCTAAATATCTTGTTTTTTCCATTGATGATGGAACCGTCTACGACAAAGAAACGATTGTTCTTTTTACTCGCCTTGGGATAAGGGGAACCTTCAATTTAAATAGCGGCCTATCCGATTATGTTTGGTATTTAGGCGATACCCCGATTCGCCGTCTTGACCATGAAAAAGATCCTTCTTTATATGAAGATATGGAGGTCGCCTCACATAGTTTGACCCATCCTGACCTTGCCTATTGTTATGATGAGGAAGTCATCCGCCAAGTCAAAGAAGATAAAGAAAACCTCGAACGGTTCTTTAGACGTAAGATAGAAGGCTTTGCCACCCCGTTTTCTTCATGTGGGGAAAGGGAAGTGGGGCTAATTAAATCCATCCAAGGGATTTCATATATCCGCCTCTCGGAGATAGATGAAAGCTTTGATTTCCCGCTAGACCCATATCACTTCAAAGTCACCGCCTTGGATATCGACCGTGCGTTGGAGCTATTGCCGCGCTTTATGGAAAGGCAAGAAGATGGCCTCTTTCTTTATGCCGGACATTCTTATGATTTTGCCTTGGCAAAGGAAGGATATTTCAAATTGGAGACATTTATCCGCGCGGCGAAATCTTGTCCCGAAATCGAAATATTGGCGTTAGGGGAAGCCTCATCAAGAATCTTTAAACGCGAAGATTAGCCCTTCTTCGCGGAAAAACGTTTGCAAAAATCCGCTTTATGGTAATCTTCTCCCGTGCAACAAGAAGAAGTCATTTGGCATAGCGGCCCCCTCCAATGCGACACGGGGATAAAGATATATGGCCATTATGGAAAGCCATCACCGCCTTTGCTTTAACGCTTCTAGGCTAAATGAATATGAAGAAAAACGTGCATCCCTATATTGAAAACCAAACCCTTGAAAGCGAAAGGCTCATCCTTCGTCCTTTGACGATAGATGACCAAGAAGCCATCTTTAACCATATCAATCACGATAAGGACGTGCTCAAATGTTTCCTTGATAAATATTGCGAAACATTAGAAGAGATGAATTTGGAAAGGACGATTTCTTTTTGCAAGAAGAACAAACGTTATCTTTTCGCCATCGTCATCAAAAAGACCAACGAAGTCATCGGGATGATGCTCGAATGTTCTTCTCCTAATGGCTATATGCCTAGCGTTGAAGTCGGCTATGCCCTTGGCAAAGCATATTGGAACAAAGGATATGGTAGCGAGGCTTTAGGCTTATTTATCGATTTCCTTTTTTCCTTAGATATCCATAAGGTCACCGCCTCTTGCTTTGCCACGAATATCGCTTCAAGAAGAGTGATGGAAAAGGCTGGCATGGTATATGAAGGAAGG
>CAJOML010000070.1 GCA_905235705.1 uncultured Bacilli bacterium
TATGCGCGGGTATTATGTTCGGGGGTCGTATCATTTGGCGACTTGCCATCTTCCGCGCCTCCACCGGCATTGCCGCCGGGGTGAGGAAAGAGATGTTTGAAAAGGCCGAAAGCCTCTCCGCCTCTTATTACCACGAAAACAAAGTCGGCAACGTCATGAACTGGTTTACTTCCGATATCGAGGAAATCAGCGATTTCTTCGGTTGGGGGACGGTTACCTTAGTCGACGCCGTTTTCTTATCGGCTTCGGTCATCATCTCGATGATTCGCTTGAATCCGTGGATGACCCTTCTTGCCGCCGCCCCGGTTTTATTAATCATCATCTGGGGCACCTTGGTCGATAAATATATGACCAAAAAATGGGAAGGCAGACAAAAAGAATATGACCGACTTTACGATTTCGTGCAGGAAAATTTCACCGGCATCCGCGTCATCAAATCCTTCGTTAAGCAAAACAAGGAAATCTTAGCCTTCTCCCGCATCGCCAAAAAGAACCAAGACACGAACGTTTCCTTTGCCCGTGTCCAAGTCTTCTTCTCCATCATCATCGAAATCATCCTCGTCTTCGAGATGACTTTCCTCCTTGGCTTTGGCGGTTATTTCGTCTATATGGCGATTTTAGGAACCCCGGCTCGATTATTCGGGCAGGTGATTCGTCTCACCGTCGGCGAATTAATCGAATTCGTGGGCTACGTGGATTTGATTATCTGGCCGATGATCGCATTAGGGCAAATCGTTTCCATGCGTTCCCGTGCGAAAGGTTCATTAAAACGTATCACCGCTTTCTTGGATACCCCTTTAGATGTCGTGAATCCGCTTAATGGGGCGAAACTCTTTGACGCGAAAGGGGAAATCGTCTTTAAGAATTTCTCTTTTGCTTATCCTGGTAACCCTAGCCCCTCTTTAACCGACGTCAATCTCACCATCCCCGCCGGAAGCCATATCGGGGTTGTCGGTAAGGTCGGTTCGGGAAAGACGACCTTAGTCAATTCCTTATTCCGTCTATATAACGTCAACAAAGGCGAAATCTTCATCGATGGCCATGACATCATGGATTGCGATATCCCTTCTTTACGCGAAACCATCGCCTATGGCCCCCAAGATAATTTCCTATTCTCGGGGGAAATCAGGAATAACATCGCTTTCGCTTCGAAAGAGCCCGAACAAGATAAAGTCGAGGAAGCGGCCATCTTTGCCGACGTCCATTCCAATATCGTCGATTTCCCCAAAGGATATGACACCGTTTCAGGTGAACGTGGGGTGACTTTATCGGGCGGACAAAAGCAACGTGTATCGATTGCCCGTGCCTATTATAAGAAAGCCCCCATCCTGGTTTTGGATGACTGCGTCTCTGCCGTCGACGTCAAAACGGAGGAGACGATTCTTAGTAACATCAAAGAAAAACGGAAGGACATGACGACGATTTTAATCGCCTCACGCGTCTCTTCCGTTACCCATATGGATAAGATCATCGTCCTTGATCAAGGCAAGGTCGTGGCTTATGGACCGCATGAAGAATTAATGAAGACTTCCGAGGTCTATAACCGCATGGTCTATCTCCAAGAACTCGAAAAAGAAGTGGAAGGGGGTGAACGTCAATGAGCGAAGAACAAGAAAAGCTTGCCGGTGACCGGAAGATGTCGATCTTCGAGATCTTACGTCATTCCTCTCGCTATATCGCCGCCGAGAAGTGGTGGATCCTCCTCTCCTTGCTTTTAATCATCCTCAATGTCGGAGTCGATATCTTACTTCCGTTAATGACTTCCCGCTTCGTGGAGATTTTGAAAAATGACGTCGGCAACACCGCCCTTGAGGTTTTAATGGGGGTCGTGGCAGGTTATGGGGCGTTAGGCCTAGCGAACCAAATCATCCGTTATTTCCAATCGATGGTGTTACAAAAAGCCGGTCAACGTATCGTCTATAACCTCCGTATGGAAGTCTTTACCCATATCGAGAATATGTCGCAAAACCAATTCAACCAAATGCCGGTCGGTTCTTTGGTGACCCGCGTCTGCAATTACACCTCGGCCGTCTCGGATTTATTCACTTCCGTTTTGGTCAATCTCATTTCTAACCTCATGACCGTCGTCGGGGTCTTAATCATCATGATGGTCATCTCCATCCAATTGTCGTTATATTTGCTCTTATTCGCCCTTGTCGCGGGAATCACTTCTTATATCTTCGGCAAGATCGTTGGCAAGATCTTCCGGAATGAAAGACGTTATGTTTCCGATTTGAATACCTTCTTATCGGAGAACCTCTCGGGCATGAAAATCACGCAGATCTTCAACCAAGAGCAAAGAAAACACGATGAATTCGATGTCAAAAACAACAATATTCGCAAAGCCACTTATGCCGTTGTTATCGCTTTTGCCATTTATCGTCCCTTCGTCAATTTCTTATATTATGGTTCCCTCGCCGTCACCTTCTATGTCGGCTTGGTGCTTGCCTTGAGTTCATCCCAAATCGTCGCCTTCTATTTATATTTGTCTCGTTTCTTCAACCCCATCCAAAATATCGCCGACCAATTAAATCAGATCCAACGTGCGACCACCGCGGCCGAACGTCTATATTCTTTGCTAGATGTTCCCCCTGAAGTGGTGGATAAGCCTGGGGCCCTAGAAATCGACCATTTCAAAGGCAAGATCGAATTTAGGCATGTTTGGTTTGCCTATGAAGAGGAAAACTGGATATTAAAAGACGTTTCATTTGTCGTCCAGCCCAAAGAAACGGTCGCCTTCGTTGGGGCAACAGGAGCTGGGAAAACCACCATCCTCTCTTTAATCGTCAGGAATTTTGAAATCCAAAAAGGACAAATCCTCATCGATGATATCGATATCAATGACATTAAGATCGATAGCCTTCGTAAAGCCATCGGCCAAATGCTTCAAGACGTGACCTTATTCTCTGGTTCGATCAGGACCAACCTCACCTTGCACGATGAAGATTTCAGCGATGACGAAATCTGGGCGGCAACCGACTACGTCAATGCGACCTCTTTTATCAAGAAATTGCCGCATCAACTTGAAGAAGAAGTGCTTGAACGTGGCGAGAATTTCTCTTCTGGACAAAGGCAACTCCTCTCCTTTGCCAGGACCATCCTCCATAAGCCCCAAATCCTCATCCTCGATGAAGCGACCGCGAATATCGATACGGAGACCGAACTCCTCATCCAAGACTCTTTGGAGAAGATTAAGAACATCGGCACGATGCTTGTGGTTGCCCACCGTTTATCCACCATCCAGCACGCGGATAACATCATCGTCTTACAAAATGGCGAGATCTTAGAGCAAGGCACCCATCAGGGGTTACTTAAGCAAAAAGGCCATTATTACAAGCTATATCAACTTCAATATGCCGACCAAGAATAAAGGGGTTTCCCCTTTTTCTTTTAGATAGATAAGAAAAACCCTCCGCGATGACGGAAGGCTCTTCCTGGAGGTATATAAGAGGCTATTTGATTAAGGAATTTTTGCACTTACCGGTGGTAAGGTATTCGTCCATATTCTTTAAGGAAATCTCAATCATATCGACCAGGGCTAAGTCGGTGGCCGAACCAATATGGGGGGTGACAAGGACCCGCGGATAGAGGTCAATCAAATCCTGATGGAGTTGATTATCCATATGTTTGGGATCGAATGTCTTGTTGAATAAACTTCCTTCGCTAGTGATGACGTCCAAGCCAAAGCCAGCAAGATGTCCTTCTTTGACGGCTTTGATGACCTCTTCCGTATCTAAGACTTCGCCGCGGGCGACGTTAACGATGATGGACCCTTGCTTCATCAAGGCGACGCGTTCGGCATTGACGAAATTATCGTTGCTGCCTTTGAAATAAGCCATATGGACGACGATGATATCGGCTTCTTTGAAGACTTCTTCAGGGGATTTCATCTCCATAAGGCTTTTGGCATATTCGCTAGGGAAGGGATCATAACCGATGAGGTGTGCCCCCAAACCTTTGAATAATGAGGCGGAGGTGCATCCGATTCTGCCACATCCCAATATCCCAACCGTGCAACCCCGGATCTCACGGGAGAACATCTGGTTGGTGACTTTGAATTTGCCTTCGCTTGCTTCTTTGGTGGCATAGGCGGCGTTACGAAGCAACATCATCGTCAAGGTCACGGCAAGCTCGGAGATGGCGTTAGGCGAATAGCCTGGAACAAAGGCTGTTTCTATGCCGAATTCCTTGCATGCGGCGATGTCGACATGGTTATAGCCGGCGGTGCGGGTTAGATAATATTTGCAACCGTTCTCGGCGAGTTTCTTCATCGCTTCGCGTCCAAGATGGCACCCGCCGCGGACGATGACCCCTTCATATCCTTTGGCAAGTTCCCATGTCTCATCTCCGATATATTCGGGGCGAAGGACTAATTCATAGTCATATTGTTTAGCTAATTTTTCGAAGTAAGGGATTTCATAATCCCTCACCCCGAAACAAACGATTTTCATTTTCATATTCGACTTGTATTCTCAATTCGTACCTATCAGACCTGAGAATACATTCTCCTTTCTTGGAAAGTCTGATGGGCGGATTTGCCTCGATCGAGGGTCTCCGCTATA
>CAJOML010000071.1 GCA_905235705.1 uncultured Bacilli bacterium
AAAAAACATATAAAAATGCAGGTTATACGGTAATACCGGTTTGTGCAAAAAACGGATATGACGTGATCCTTTGGAGCATCGACACACGCGATTGGGAGAATAAAAACGCAAACACCATTGTTAATCGGGTGCTTTCCTCTGTCAAAGCAGGGGACATCATTCTGATGCATGATTTTATCGGAACAAACAGTAAAACGCCAGAAGCCTTGGAGATCCTGCTCCCAAAACTTCTGGCGCGTGGCTATGAACCTGTTACGGTCAGTGAATTACTCGGAATCGGTTGAGGTTGCAGTGTCTTCGTCAGCCGATTTTTCGGTTTCCGAAGCCGTTTTGTAGGGCGCGATCATATAGCGGTCGATGATTGGGTATGCGGCATAGACCTTGATAAACCCCGCAACGGCAAGATAATGGAGAACGGGAAGTATCAGTCCCGCCCCGATCACGCCGCCGGTCGGCATCAAAAGCAGAATAAAGCCGAGGTTGATCGCGGTCAAAAGGATTAAGCCGAGCGTTCCCATGAGATTTCGTTTGATTCCGAGCGTGGTAAAGATCAGTGCGTTTTTGAGGATCTTGCGGACTTCACCGGAGGCTAAGCGCAAGGTGACATATTTTCCTTCGGAACCGAGGACCTGAGCGGAGGTTCCGGCAGCGCGGCAGAGCTGGGCGCCTTTGCCCGGCTGGAGTTCGACGCAATGGACGAAGGTACCGTCGGGGATGTTTTGGAGTTCGCAGCAGTTGCCGACTTTGATATCGGTGCTCTCACCGGAAACGATGACTGTGCCAACGGGGAGGTTCTGAGGCTCGATGATGTAAGCCTTGACGCCATCCGCGTAGCAGATGAGGGCGATATTGGCGTTGCGGTTGGGGTCATATTCGATGGCCTTGACCGTCGCGGGGATGTTATCTTTGCGACGTTTGAAGTCGATGATACGATAACGGGTTTTGTTACCACCGCCGATGTGACGGCAGGTGATCTTTCCCTGATTGTTACGTCCGCCCGTCTTTTTCATCGGGGCGAGGAGCGATTTTTCAGGAGTGGACTTTGTGATTTCCTCATAGGTCGAAGTCGTCATGGCGCGGCGGCTCGGCGTATAAGGACGATAGGTTTTAATTGCCATTTTCTTTCTCCTATATTGGATGCTTTATCTATATATCTTTATTTATATAGAAGGGTGATTCCTTACTCTTTGAAGAGGTCGATGGCGGCGCCTTCGGCGACGGTGACAACGGCCTTCTTATATCCGGAGATGGTGCCTTTGTAGCGACCACCGCGGGTGGTAACCTTAGCCGAGACATTGGAGGTCTTCACGTCGGTGACGGGGACCTGGAAGATGCGCTGGAAGGCTTCCTTGATTTCGATCTTGTTCGCTTTGGAAGAGACCTTCACCGTGATCTTGTTGGCGTTTTGGATAAGAGCCATGGTTTTCTCGGTGATGTGGGGAGCGTCGATGACTTCGAAGTCATGGGCGGTCGGTTTGGCGAAGGTGGCGATTTTGCTTTCTTCGACCTTTTCTTCCTTGACGGCTTTCTTAGTCTCTTTCTTGGCCGCTTCTTTCTTGGGGGCGGCTTTCTTTTTCGCGGGTTTGCTTTCCGCGGGAGCGGCGACTTCTTCCGCTTCGATGATTTTTTCTTCAGCCATTAGTTGAGGGCCTCCTCGATTTTCTTGAGGTCGTCCTTGGCAACGATGAGATTATCGAAGTAGAGGACGTCATAGACGGCGATGTTATCGTATTCGACTAAGCCGACGCCTTCGATGCCACGGGCGGAGAGGATGAGGTTTTCATTCTCGCCATCGGTGACGATGAGGTTCTTCTTGCCGCTAGCGCCAAGAGAAGCGAGCTTACCGGCGAATTCCTTGGAGGAGATTTTGGGAAGCTTGATCTCGTCGACGACGATTAAGCCGCTGCCTACTTTTTCAGATAGGACCGCGCGTAACGCGAGGTTGTGGGCTTTCTTATTCTGAGAAAGCTTGTAGTTTTGGTTGCCATCGGGTCCGAAGACGGTTCCGCCACCAACCCAGATCGGGGACTTGCAGTCACCAGAACGGGCGCGGCCGGTTCCTTTTTGGCGCCAAGGTTTCTTGTTGGTGCCGTGAACTTCGTGACGTTTTTTGGTCTTGGCCGTGGCTTGACGGGAGTTGGCGAGATAGACGGTGACCGCGTCTTTGATGACTTGCGGGTTGGCGTCTTTCACACCGAACACCTTGGCGGAGACTTCGACGGTGCCTTTGGATTCGCCGTTAAGGTCAACGACGGGAAGGCTGATTTTCTTTTCGGCCATCGTTATTCTCCTTTCTCCTCAGTCTTGGGGCTGTGATCGACGAGCTCTTTGACGAGGGGTTTCTTGAATTGGGTCCTCACGGGCGAGCGAAGCATGACGATGGATTTTTTCGCACCGGGCACGCCGCCTTTGACGAGGATGTAATTTTTCTCCGGGTTGGACTCAATGATGGTGACATTGAGGATGGTGGCGGAGGCGGGACGCCATTGACCAGACATCTTCTTGCCGGGGATGACGCGGTTGTTGTCACGGCCGTTATTGGCTAACGAACCGATGCCGCGGTGATATCCAGAGCCATGGCCCTTCGGACCGATGGTGTGGTGATATCTTTTGATGGTGCCAACGTAACCGTGGCCCTTGTGTTCCCCGATGACGTCGCAGACTTCACCAGTGGCGAAGACTTCAGCGCCGAGGGATTCGCCGACGTTCTTTCCGAAGATTTCGTCGCCTTTGAGCTCATATAAGCCCGCTTTGGCGTCGACGCCGGCTTTCTTGTAAATGCCCTTCTGGGCTTTGGTGAGGTTCTTCTCAGCCTTGTCTTCATAGCCGATGACGAGGGCTTCATAACCGTTCTTTTCGTTGGTGCGTTTGTCAACGACGACGTTGGGGAGAACCTCGATGACGGTGACCGGATACATGGTTCCGTCCGGGGCGAAGACCTCGGTCATGCCCATTTTTCTACCGATGATGGATTTCATGAATTAGGTCCTCCTTTTTACATTTTCACATCGATCTCGACGCCGTTAGGTAAGTCTAGGCGGCGGAGATTATCAACCGTTTCTTTGGTCGGATTGTTGATGAAGATCAATCTCTTGTGGGTGCGGATTTCGAATTGCTCGCGGCTATCTTTGTATTTGAAGGTAGCGCGGAGAATGGTATAGACCGCTTTTTCCGTCGGGAGAGGGATAGGTCCCTTGACCCCGGCGCCGGTTTTGCTCGCCACTTCCAAGATTTTGGTGACCGCGAGGTCGAGAATCTTGTGGTCGTAAGCTTGCAAGCGAACGCGGATCGCTTTTTCTTTCGCCATGAATGTTCCTCCTTGAAATGTGTTTTCAGGCTTCTTGGCTTTTGCTCGATGCGAATTCCCCGACCACCCTTTCATGACAACGCCTGTTGGTGTGTCGGCAACCTCGCATTTCTTCGCAAGCGCCAGCGTTTCATACGATACGCGTATAGGAGGGACATTGCAAGAACTTTTTTCTTTTTCTTAAAAAAGAGCCGTCAAATCTAGAGATTTTGACTTCAAAACCAAAGAAAAAACCCACGATTTACGGGGCTTTGTCCAAGATCATCAATTTTTTGTGCACCGTGCACAAAGTTTTCAATTTTTCGTATCTAATTTTTTGTTTTTCGCTTGCCTTATTCTTGTTTCATCTTGGCCGTTCTAGCCCTAGCTTCCTCAAGCGAATATTCGCATCCGCAGTAGTTCTGGTTATACAAATCATAGGCTTTTCGAATGGAGGTTCCTTTTTCTAAACCGCCGTTCTTTTTGAAGTCGCTATAAAAGTATTTGGTGTGGCTATGTTTAGCTTCGAGTTCGGCTCCGATTTGATTTAATTTCTGGGCGTTTTTATGACGTGAGATGGTCATGACGGTACAAAAATAATCATAGCCGTGGCTATCCGCGTAATCATAAGCCTCGCTCATCCTGAGTCGATAACAGGTAAAGCAACGTTCCGAGAATTCGCCTAAATGGGCTAATGGACGTATCGGCTCCATATAGGCTTCGTGATCATAAGGAGCGACAATAAGCCCGATATCATAGCCATAATCACGTTTGATGTAGGCAAGAAGTTTCTTCAATTCATTCAAACGTTTATCAAATTCTTCTTTAGGGTAGATGTTCGCGTTCGCGTAATAAATGGTGATATCAAAATGAGGGGCCAAAAACAAAAGGGGATAACATCCACAAGGCCCGCAGCAAACATGGAAAAGCAATGACTTCTTTTCGCCATTGAAGCTTTCGATCGTCTTCAACGCGCGTTTTTGATAATTGATCGGGGTCTCATTCTCCATCATAAATGAACATCGCATCCCCGAAAGAGAAGAAACGGTATTTCTCTTTGACCGCCTCTTTATAGCAAGCTAAAGTGAATTCTCTTCCCATAAAAGCCGAGACGAGCATAACAAGGGTGGATTTAGGCAAATGTGATCGCATCGACGGCTTTAAATTCATAGCCAGGGGAGATGAAAATGGAGGTCGCCTCTTCGCAAGCGACGAATTTGCCATATTTTTGGTAAACGGATTCTAACGTCCTTACCGAAGTCGTGCCGATGGCGATGATGCGTCTTCCTTCCGCTTTGGCTTTGTTTAATCTTTCGGCGGCTTGGGAGGGAACGTGATATGTCTCGGTATGCATGACGTGGTCTTTGGTGTCATTGACTTTAACAGGACGGAAAGTACCAAGCCCGATATCTAAAGTGATGTCCACCACTTCAACCCCTTTATCCTCGCATTCGGCAAATAGTTCTTTGGTGAAATGGAATCCAGCCGTTGGGGCGGCAGCAGAGCCAGGAACCTTTGCATAGACGGTTTGATAAGACGATTTGTCTTCGCATTGCTTTTTGATATAGGGAGGGAGAGGCATTTGCCCAAGTTCTTCCAAAACCTCGAGGAAAATCCCTTGATAAGAAAATTTCATGTGACGGATGCCTTCGGCGAAAACGCCGATGCATTCGCAGCTCAGTTTCCCTTCCCCGAATTGGCAGTGACTCCCCACCTTAACCGAGTGCGAGTTTCCAACCAAGCATTCCCACACATCTTTCCCTTCTTCGGGAACTTCGTGGAGGAGGAGGACCTCGACTTTGCCTTTTGTTTCGACCTTTGTGCCGATCAGTCTAGCGGGAATGACTTTGGTATTATTTCTGACTAAAACATCCCCTGGCCTAAGGTAGTCTAAAATGTCATGGAACACCTTGTGGGAAGTCGTTTTGTTTTTACGGTCGACAACCAGTAATCTAGCTTGGTCACGGGCTTCTAAGGGAGTCTGGGCAATCAGCTCTTCCGGCAGTTCAAAATCAAATAACGAGATATCCATTAGAAACCCCTCTTATCACCGAATTTTGCGTAAACTTCGGCTTTAAAGTCCGCAAAACGGTCTTCTTTTATCGCAATTCTGGCTTGTTCGGCAAGATGAATCAAGAAGCGAATATTGTGAATTGAATTTAGCGTTTTCCCAAACTCCTCACCGGCTTTATGGAGATGATGGAGATAGGCTTTGGAATAATGTGTGCATGTATAGCAATCGCATTCTTCATCTAAAGGCGAGAAATCTTCTTTAAATTCAGCCCTTTGGATGTTGATGCGTCCGTGGCTAGTCATTAGTGCCCCATGCCGGGCTAAACGGGTGGGAAGGACGCAATCGAACATATCGACCCCTAAGGAGATTCCTTCGAGGATATAATCAATTGAACCGACCCCCATTAGATATCTCGGTTTCCCAAATGGGAGATAGCGAATCGCGTCTTCAATCATTTGAAAGCAAACTTCTTTCGGTTCCCCGATTGAAGTGCCGCCGATGGAGTATCCGGGAAAATCCATTTTGGCCAATTCTTGGGCGGCATGTTCCCTTAAATCTTTGTATGCCCCACCTTGAACAATGCCAAATAAGGCTTGGTCGGCACGGGTATGGGCATCTAATCCACGTTTAGCCCAACGCAATGTTCTTTCGGTGGACTTTGCGACATATTCTTTTTTGGCGGGATAAGGGATGCATTCATCAAAGCTCATGATGATATCGGCCCCTAACGCTTCTTGGATCTGAATCGCTTTTTCGGGGGTGAAGAATTCGCGGTCTCCGTTTATTTCATTATGGAATTCGACCCCTTCTTCACTGATCTTACGTCTAGAGGCGAGGGAAAAGACCTGGAATCCCCCTGAATCGGTGAGGATGGGTCCATCATAATTCATAAAGGTATGAAGGCCGCCGGCCTTTTTCACGATTTCTTCGCCTGGGCGATGATGGAGGTGATATGTGTTGGCTAAAACGACACCCGAGCCGCAGGCCTTAACTTGCTCTGGGGAAAGACATTTCACCGTCGCGTTTGTGCCAACGGGCATAAACATTGGGGTTTCCACATCACCATGAGGGGTGTGCAAAATGCCATACCTTGCCCCGGTTTGTTTATCTACATGAAGGATTTCTAAATAAAAGGAGTCTGCCATAGTCGGATAATTTTAGTCGAACCAATCTTTTCTATCAACGTCCACCGTTTTGCAAGTATGGGGTTTAACCACGAAGAGCCTCTAATTTTGCGTTAATCTATTTAACCTTAATAGTAAATAAAATGCGGCGACCAACGGTCAATCCGCACGATAAGTCAGTGGTCAGGTAAGGAAGACCTACGCCCATCATTACCAATATTGGACGGCGGCAAGGACGATAGCTTTGTTGACGGCGTTTTCCTCGATAGTCGGGAGGCTGGAGATATCAAATCCTTTCTTCTTTAATAACGCGCGCCCTTCTTTCCCCAAAAACCAAGTCCGGATTCCCGCCTTATCAAGGGAATTTTCCTCAGTTAGTTTTTCCCATTTGGTGGGGAGGTAGAACATTTGGGTGCCTCTGAGCATGAAATTCTGCGGTTCCCAATCCAAAGCCACTTTAGAGAACCTTGCAAAACGGTATAGGGAGAACAAGGCATCAAAGTAAATGGAGGGAAGAGGCCCTTTGGATAATTCGGTCAGGCAATCGTTCTCGGGGAAATAATCGAAAACGATGATTTTGTTAACGTCGTCATGAAAGCAGATTTTGGCCATGTTGATGCCGGCATGTTTCAAGGTCTTGTAGTCATTCATGGCTTCTTCAAAACCCGATTTGAAGATACGCATAAGATATGTGCGGTCAGACCATTGGCAAATATAGGTACAATGATCTTCATGTTCGGCGCGGACGGAAACGATGGTAAATCT
>CAJOML010000072.1 GCA_905235705.1 uncultured Bacilli bacterium
AGTTAAAGAGCTGATTTTGAGCATTGAAACACAGCAATTATCGGCCAAAAACCTTCAGCTTGTCACGAGCTTGTCACAGCGCAGCAGGAATATGTTCAAAAAACACTGTTTGGCTCCTGCAATCCAAAGCGGAATTTTAAGCATGACCATCCCAAACATACCGAGCCATCCAGCACAACAATACTACTTATCCGAGCTGGGAATGAGACTGTTAGAAGTTCTTTCCAACGATTCTGAAGCAAACAAAGAATGATAAAATGAACCAAGGGACTTGACATAGCTTGTTTTAGCTTGTTTTACAAGATAACCAATTGATAACAAACAGATAACCATGGCAAACGACACCCTTTTTGACCTGAATACAATAGACCAAGACAAGCAAACGCAGCAAGGCCCTGTGACCTGCTTGGGCATGGAGTTTGAGAACGACGAGGCACGGAGAGCCTATTTCCGCGAGGAGCTGCGCAAAAAGTTGCCCGAGCTGAAGAAAATAGAAGGCTATCCGATTGGAGAGGATGATGACATCATCAACCTGAGCGACCCGCCTTATTACACGGCTTGCCCTAACCCCTGGCTCAATGATTTTGTTGCCGAATGGGAAAAAGAGAAACAGCAGCTTGAAGCAGAAGGCAAACGTAAAACTGATTTTGAGGTGAAGGAACCCTATGCAAGCGATGTGAGTGAGGGGAAAAACAACCCTGTATATACTGCACATACTTACCATACCAAAGTGCCTCACCCTGCAATAATGAGGTACATTCTGCATTATACACAGCCTGGCGACATTGTGCTTGACGGTTTTGCCGGAACTGGAATGACTGGTGTGGCCGCTGCGGCTTGTTCCAAAAGCAACGATGACATTGCTGCCCGTATCAATGGCGAATGGGAGCAACAATTTGGACACAAGCCTAACTGGGGTGCTCGCCACGCCATTATTGGAGACCTCTCACCATACGCCACCAATATTGCTTATTTCTACAACACACCTGTCAATGTTCAACAACTCAAACGGGAGGTAGAACGCATCCAGCGAGAGATGGAAGATGAGTGCGGATGGGAGTGCGGATGGATGTACACAACCACAAATAAAAACGGAGAACCCAAAGGAAAAATAGATTATGTCTTATGGAGTGATATACTTGTATGTCCTTCGTGCGGGAAAGAATATGTATTTTGGAATCAAGCAGTTGATAAAGAAAAAAAATGTATATGTGATGAATTTGCTTGCCCACATTGTAATGCAATGCAGTCTAAAAAAACAGCATCTTTGGCGAATGAAACGATTTATGACCAATCATTAAAAACCCCTATCAAAAAAGTTAAAACTGCACCTGTTATTGTTGTGGCAAAAGTGGGAAAAGAATATATTCAACGAGAGCCTAATGAATACGATATAGACACATTGAATCGGATTGATAAAGTTGAAATAGGTACTTTTTTTCCAACCAATAGATTGCCAATAGGACGAGAGACACAACGAAACGGAGATAGAGGAATTCACGGTTGGAAACGACCGCTTTAAGGAAGTTGTTATAGAAATTATCTTGGGCCATTAAGCCCATCGGAACGTGGAAGAGAACCCCTTTATAGCCAAGCCCCTTAAGTGTCTTCATATCATCAAGATAAGAAAGGGATAATTTCTCTTGGGCAAGGGCATAAAGCTTGGGGGCGAGTTTGACGCGTTCGGCGGCGGAATAAATATTCGGCGGCAAAATCTCATCGCCATCTTCGCCACGGATATCGAGGTCAAGATGGATATAGGCGATCTTGTTGGTGGTGATATCTTTGACGGGAGTAAGACGGAAGGGGACTTCTTGGGCGACGACGGCTTTTTTGACGGCTTCTTCTTCATAAGCCGAGGTAAGAAGGAGTCGTCCTCTTTCTTTGTTAAGTTCAATCAAACGGCCATGCCCGAATTCATCGGCTTGCCCCATCAAGGCGCGGACAAAGGAATCCGTATCGGGGAGGGAAGCCACTTCAATCGGATAAGAAGTCAATAGATAATCGACTTCCGGTTTATATGTGTATTTGCCGGTTTTGATGGGTTTGGCTAATTTGTTGGCCAAGGCTAGGGCAAGGGATTTGCCCTCTTCTTTTTCTTTGCCGGGGAAGAAATAGACGAACGTGTTGTTATCGAAACGATATAAATCGTAGCCATAACCTTTGCTGATGAGATATGAAGCAAAGCCATTCACCACTTCTTCTTCCTTGCCGGTCTTTGATTTGGAAGCGACCATCTCGGAATTGGAAAGACGGACAAATAACAATGTCCCTTTCTTAAAGGATAAAAGCTCTTCCTGAAGGAGTTCATCAAAACTCTGACGGGAGAATAGGCGGCTGCCTTTTTCGCGCTTCTTAGAGCCGATGACTTCGTTTAGACGGGTGAATAAATAGGAACGGACCCCGTTTTCATCTTGTCCTAGATAATGGATACGGTAAGTGCCTGAGCCGAATTCGGATAAAGAAACTTCCGTCCCGGAGACGATTTCCTTGTCATTGAAGATAGAAGGCCAGGCTTTAAAGGCTTTGTCGTTGATCCGTGCATCGGGATAAGCCTTCTTAAGGTTAGGCGAAAGATAAGTGATGTTGCCTTTAAGATTAACCCTGACTAAGCCAGTGTCGGCATTGGAAGTGACGTCGGCGATGATCTTCTCTTTTTCCGCTTGATGGAGTTCATCGCGGATAAGGAGGAAACGCTTATTCATCAAGGCAAAATAATCTTCGATGACCTTGGCTTCCTTTAAGCCGAAATAACCGAGGTTACGCCTAGAGCAAGCATAAGCAAAGCCAAGCAATGTATTCCCTTCATAGAAGAAACGGATAATCATCGAAACGACCCCGATGGAATCCAAGATCGCCATCGGTTTGGAAGGGAGGTTACGCGAATCGGCGATATAGAAATAAGAATCGTCATGGGCCAAAGTGGCAAAAGGCAAGACGCGTTCAAGCGAATACGTCTTTCCTAATAAGGAGAAGGAAGGACGGCCTGTTTCTTCTAAGGTCTCGACGAGATTTAATTCAGGACGGATTAAGGCTAGACCAGTCGAATGGAAACCTAAATCAGAGGCTAAAGAGGCAGCCAAATCGGCTAATTCGGATTTGGACAAATAAGAAGGATTCTCTTTATCGATGGTTTGGTCATCATAGACGACGATGCCTTCTTCTTCACCCGGATCAAGTTTATTCAGAATCGATTCGACATTATCTTTATCTGGATAAGCAAGGGTGGCGGAGGCGCTTAACGCCGTCTTTAAATCAAGGTCGCCGAAATTGGAGATAATCCATTTCAATTTGACGATATTTTCGGCTTTATTGACCCCATTGGGCGTATAGGCGAAGGCTAAATTCCCAACAAAGGAATACACGCATGTGCCAAATTGCTGAATGATGAGGCTAATCAGTTTTTCTTTGCCTTTTTTAGGGGCGTTCCCGCCATGGATGCGAATGCCGAATAATAATGGACGGGGATAGTCTAAAATGCGCGGATCAGCGACAAAGGAGGCGAAGAGCTCGGCCGGGATTTCCACCCCATTTCCATAATGGAAAGCGAAGACGGATTGATCTAATTCTTTCTTCATTGGGCACCTCCTTCGATAAGACGGACGACGATACGCCCGATGTCGGTTTGTTTGGATAAGGCGCGTTTACGCATCTTGAGTTTTCCTTCTTCGTCTTCGCCTAGCCCTAAGGTGACGACGCCGATATCGATGAAGGAAGATTGATGGAGATAGCAAGATAAGGCGATGCCATATGAGCTGACATCATACGCCCCCATCCCTTCTTGGGAGAGGAAGCGGCGCTTCAAGATGGCTTCGAATTCGCCACGTTCATAGATGGCTTTTTCGCCAGAGAGGATATCAAATGTCTTGAAGGGGATATCTAGTCCTTCAAGTTTATTGCCGATACGGGAACAGGCAATCGCGCTGGGGATGCCACCGGGGATTTCCCCATAACGGTAGCCATCGCCATGGAAATTGACGCCATGGGGATAGACTAAATTGGAAATGACGATGTCGCCGGGGAGAAGGGAGGAATCAAAGGAGACGACATCACCGATTTTGATGACGGTGGGAAGAGGGAAGAGGGTAAAGAGTTCACTGC
Source organism: uncultured Bacilli bacterium (assembly GCA_905235705.1). Classification (GTDB taxonomy): domain Bacteria; phylum Bacillota_I; class Bacilli_A; order RFN20; family CAG-826; genus Alloenteromonas. The sequence goes on from CAJOML010000072.1 coordinate 4,102, forward strand.
AATAAATCGCGGAAAGGTAATTGGAAACACCGCATACGCCAAAGATGACTTCGACGCCGTCGATTTTCCCGATTTGATATGTTTGTCCGCAAGGAAGGGCGATCGGTTCCCCCACTTCCTCTGCATAGCTAGTCAAATACAGAAGGTCATCTCTTCTGCTACCGATGATCGCGATCATTTGCCCTCTCCTCCCAGTTTAAATGTATCGTCTTTATGTTCTCCCAAAGTAAGAGCCCCGGAAGTGGCGAAAAGCCGCTTCTTGGCCCTAAGCAAGGAAGGTTCTTCTTCATAGAATGCCTCTTCAAGGAGGAGATAACTCCCCTCGAGGTCGAGGTCAAGTAAGGGGGTAACCGCGGATAGGCCGTAATACCCGATTCGGCATCCGAGGCGTTTGATTTTTTTCGTCGCATAGGAGAGGCGTTCGCTTTCCCCGGCGGGGAGGAAAACGATAAGACGCTTCTTATCTTTCAATTGGCTTAAGCGAAGGTAAATGCCAGAGATGAATAAAGAAGAAGGGGCAATGAAAATGGCGACTTTTTCTTTGGTTTTTCCTAGTTCTTCTCTTGCTAATGAAATCATCGCTTCTTCGTAAGTTTCGGTTAATCCAATGCCACCAAGGAAAGCAAGGGAAACGGGGACTCCGTTATAACCATAGGGGAAGGCATGGATGGTTTCGCCTTCTTTGGAGGTGTATTCTCTAGCGATGGGATTAAGTCCTGCCACCCCAAAATAGATTTGGTTGAGTTCTTCGAAGGAAACGATGGAGGCGGATTCGCGGATCATGAAACGGTCGAATAAGGCGGTTTTGGCTTGGTAATAGGCTTGCTTATAATCCTTGCCTAGTTTATCTTCGCTTAAGCCACCTAAAAGACGGAGGCTAGGATAATCTTTCTTTAGTTTACGGGAAAGCGATGAAAGAAATCTTCAATGAGTAATACGGGGACGACGCATCTTGCGTCGTCTCTAATTCTTAATTCTTAATTCATAATTCATAATTCATAATTTGAAACGCCCTCCCCATTGAAATATTTTCATTCTGTGGTAAAATCTAACAGATTAACAAAGTGCCGTTTCGTTCGGAACGGTCCTTTATCCGTTTCCTTTTAGAAAATTACGAGTTTTAAAATGTTCATTTCTCTCGACTGGCTTTCGGATTTTGTGGATTTGATACAGGGTCATAAAATAT
>CAJOML010000073.1 GCA_905235705.1 uncultured Bacilli bacterium
CCCGAAGCCACCCCCGGCATGATTTGGGGGATGGTGGCTTTCATCAAGGCTTGGTTTTGCGTGCACCCTAAGTCAAGGGCGGCTTCATATAAAGCCGGGTCCATTTGGGCAAGTTTAGGTTTGACCGAAAGATAAACAAAGGGGACCTGCAAGATGATATGACCGATAAGGAGGGTCCAGAAGGAGAAGATATTGGCTCCGCCAAAGACATAGGATTGGAGGAAAACGAACATCACCGTAAGCGACAAGGCGATAACGATTTCGGCGTTGACGACGGGGATTTGGTTAAGTTGCTCTAGTGTCCTTCTGGCGCGGCGTTTGGAATAGAATGCGCCGATTGCGCCGCAAGTGCCTAAAACGGTGGAAATGGCGGCCGAGATGATGGCGATGAGAAGGGTATTCCCCAAAGCCGTCATGATTTCGGCGTCGTTAAATAAATCCTTATATAAATCGAAGGAGAAGCCGGTCCAAGTGCCGATATTGGTCGCCTTGGTGAAAGAGAAGGCGATGAGGACCAAGATGGGGAGATACATCACAAGGAGGACAATCCAAATAATGGATTGACCAAAGACCTTGTAAGCTAAAGAGCGACGTTTGATTCGCGAATTGGCGGAAGAAGTTACCATAAACCCACCTTCCTTTCTTCCTCCTTCTCACCGAAACGTGAGGTGAGGAACATCGTCACGAAAATCAAGATCAACATGATGAGGGCCATAAACGAGCCGTCATTCCACATGTTGTTTTCAAAGCTGGCCGCGATGGAGTTGCCGAATAAGGTCAATTTCCCTTCGCTTAATGTGCCGGAGATGACATAGGAAGACATCGTTGGCATGAAGACCATCTCCGCCGCCGAGATAATGCCCGGGACAGATTGGGGCAAAATGGCTTTGGTGAAGGTTTGGAACTTATTGCAACCAAGGTCACGGCTCGCCTCGATTTGGGCTTTGTCGAGCTTGATCATGGTTGTATATAAGGGGAGAATGGTGAATGGCAAATAGTTATAAACCATGCCAATCATGGTGGCGACATATGGATGTTCGCCGCCTTTTAAGCCCAATAAATTCAGCAAGTCACGGGTGGCCCCGGTGCGGAGAACGAAGTTAATCCACATCGGCATGATGAATAAGACCACCATGACATAGTTCTTATTGACCTTCTTATCGGCTAACAAATAGGCGATTGGATAACCGATAAGCAAGCAAATAAGGGTATTTAGGACCCCGATATAAAGGGAGACCAACAAGACGTTTAACTTCGATGGGGAAGAGAAGAAATTCACGAAGGCCTCACCCGAAAGGTAGAGGTTCCCCGCTTCGTTAGTCGCCGTAAAGGCATATAAAAGGATAATGACGATAGGGATGACAACGAAAAGGAGAAGGAAGACGAAATAAGGGATGGCGAGGTATTTCCGTTTGAAGGTGAAGATGCGCCGCATACCCGCCTTGAATCGATTAAAGCGGCGCCCTGATTCATTCGACTTCATATTCATCGAGGTCCTTCTTCAAACGCAAGGCGATATCGCCAGGTTCAACGTGGATGGAGACCAAATCGTTCTCGTTCCAGGAATATTGGCTATCGACGACGAAGTCTTCATCGTCATCGGTGCGGATGATGTATTGGTAATGGTCGCCGATCCAAACGATATTGATGATGGTGCCATTGGATTCGCCGACTTCGAGGTCATCGGAAATCACGACCTTATCCAAGGCGATGGTGGCCACCACTTCGGCATCTTTGAAGTCGTATTTCTTATGGTTCTTCTCATCGATGACATAGCCTTGCTCGTCTAAATGGGACCCAGGCACCAATTTGGTGACATCGCAAGCGAAGGGATCTTCACCGATGACGACGCGATTGGAATTATCGATCCAGGCATCGGTATATTGGTTCTCGGTGAGTTCTTTATGCATGATTTGGATGTTCTCCTTCTCAACGGAGATGGAGACTTCCGAACCGACTTCATGGTCTTTGGTGTCGCGGCAGAGAACTTCGTTCTTGCCCACGTGGACGATGAATTCATAATGGACGCCTTTGAAGATTTTCGAGGTGATTTTGCCATCGACATTCCCTTTCCCGGGCGCGCCGAGGATGACGTCTTCCGGACGAACGACGATATCGACTTTCTCGTTTAAGGGGAAGTCATCGATGGCATCCCAAACGGCCCCGATGAAACGGACTTTCATCTTCCCGACCATGGTACCGTTATAGATGTTGGATTCGCCGATGAAGTCCGCGACGAAGGCGTTAATCGGCTCGTTATAGATATCTTCGGGGGTCCCGATTTGTTGGATGACCCCGTTTTTCATGACGATGATGCGGTCGGACATGGTTAGGGCTTCTTCTTGGTCGTGGGTGACATAGAAGAAGGTGATGCCGAGTTTCTTATGCATATCCTTTAATTCGAGTTGCATGTCCTTCCTCATTTTGTGGTCGAGGGCGGAAAGCGGCTCGTCTAACAAAAGGACTTTGGGCTCGTTGACGATGGCCCTGGCGATGGCGACGCGTTGTTGCTGACCGCCGGAAAGGGTGGAAACGTCGCGGTCCTCCATTTCGTCGAGGTCGACGATTTGAAGGGCGCGGGAGACTTTCGCGTCGATCGTTTTGGCATCAAGTTTCTTATATTTGATGACCTTTTCCCCTTTGCGGTTAGTGACCGTAACGGGGACTTTCTTCAGCCTTAAGCCGAAGGCGACGTTATCATAAACGTCTAAATGTGGGAATAAGGCATAATGCTGGAAGACGGTGTTGACGGGCCGCTTATAAGGCGGAAGCAACGAGATGTCTTGCCCGTTAAGCAAAATCTCACCCCCAGTGGGCAATTCGAAGCCGGCGATCATTCGCAATGTTGTGGTTTTGCCACAGCCGGAAGGACCAAGGATCGTTATAAACTCCCCCTCCTTGACGTCGAGATTGAAGTCATCGACGACGGTAACGCCGTCATCAAACGTTTTCGACACGTTGACGAGGCTGATGATCGTGTTTTTCTCTTCCATAGATTTATCCCTCCCTATGCTTTCAAGAAAGACAGAATTTACAGAATGAACCAAGACGCTTAGAGGGGTCTTAATTCAACGGGGGAAATAATGGGGGTATTTCGCTAAAAAAGCAATAAAATTTTTTGTCTATTTTTTAGCCCTAATTTTAACGAAGGCAAAAAGTTGGCTTTTCTTCGGCGTAATCGAAGAAAGCGCGACAAAAAAATTTTTCAATTTCGCATCCAAAAACCAAGCCCGAAATCAAGGCCAAAACTTGACGCGGTTTTCCCACCCGAAAAAAGAGGCGGGAAAACGCTTCCGTTATATTTACTTGTTTTTCTAAAAAGAGGAAAATTTAGCCATGAAGCCAAAATCACTCTTTTTCTTTGTCCCTTTACTTGCCCTCACCTCTATTTCAGGAGGACTAACAAACCTGTTCAACAAGCCGATCGAAGTCAAGGCGGAAGCATCTAACTATAGCAATTCGACCTTGACCAAGACGATTGACCTTAATCCCGTTTCCTCTGCGGAAGTCCGTTCTTATTACGCCTCGCTTGATGGCAAATCTCTTAGCGGCGAAGACTTGCTTAAAGCCCTTAAGCCAATCTTAAGGGAAGGACAGCAATATCATAGCTATGATAGCGGCTCCTCGATTTGGCAGGCCTA
>CAJOML010000074.1 GCA_905235705.1 uncultured Bacilli bacterium
CCCCCGCCGTTTCTTTATATCGTTATTTCGAAGCCCCCACCGCTGCTGGGAAAACGCTTGAAGTCAATGCCGATCCTGCCAACGTCGTCGCCTATTTAACCGAAGGTAGCGGCAAAGACATCGTCATCTGCCCTACCAATGCCGGCCTTTCCGCCATCACGAAAAAGAACGCCCCTTATAAAATCGCCGCGACCCTTACCTTTGGTAACTTCTATCTTGCCTCCACCGGTAATGACACCAACGGCACCCTTGATAACGATGATTATGTCGTCGCCTTCCAGCAAAACAACGTGCCTGATAAGATCTTCAAATATTGTTATCCCGATTTAAATAACGTCCACTACGTCGCCGCCGCTAGCGACGCCGCGAAAGTCATCATCACCGGTAAGAACGAGGCAGACGATAACAAGCAAGCCGATTATGTCCTTATCGCCGAGCCTGCCCTCACTAACGCCTTAAGCAAAAACGAAAAGGCTTCCGAATACGCTTCCCTCCAGACCGTTTTCTCCGAAAAGTCCGGTGGTAAGCCGATTTCCCAAGCTTCTTTATTCGTCTCCAATACGGCTGATAAATATGCCGTCGCCGACTTCCTCGATGAAATCAAAGAAAGCGTCGAAACCTTCCTTGCTAGCCCCGAAGAAATTAACGATTATCTCTCCTCTTTCTCCGCTGAAGAGATCCAGGCTAAATTCTCCGCCTCGTTAGCGGCGTTAATCGACATGACAAAAAGTGGCAACAGGATGGGGCTAGGATTTAAATACGCCTCCGAAAACAAAGGCGGCATCGAGACTTTCTCCGCATTATGGGGAATCGAAGTGAATGAAGAGGCTTACTACAAGTAATCCATTCCTTTACACGACGGGCATCTTGCTCGTCTTTTTGCTTTGGGCATTGATTTCCTTTTCCTTTGGGCAAGGGAACCTCATTTTCCCTAATCCGGTCGATACGATTTCTTTCGCCTTCTCCCTATTTGGCAATTCTTATTTCTATCAAAGCCTGGGGATGTCCTTATTAAGGACCTTATATGGATTTGGGGTTTCCTTTGCCATTGCCTTGGTTTTGGGCTCGTTAGCCGGGGAAATCAAGATCCTCCAAAAAGTCCTCCGTCCTTTGATTATCGTCTTCAAAAGCGCACCCACCGCCGCTTTCGTCTTCCTATTCCTTCTTTTATCGGGATCAAGCCGGGCACCGGTATGGGTGGTCTCGCTTCTGGCGTTCCCGATTCTTTATGATTCGGTCGTTTCCGGCATTAATGCCATTCCCAAAGAAATCATTTGGGCGAGCCGGGTCGATGAAGGGACTTTCCTCTCCACTTTGCTCCGCATCAAGATTCCCCTTTCCGCCCCTTATATCTTTTTGGGGCTGATGAATAGCTTTGCCTTATCTTTCAAAACCGAGATTATGGCCGAAATCATCACCGGGGACACCGGCAAAGGCTTAGGCGGGATGATTCGCCTCTACCGTAACGAAGACCCGAGTAACCTTGTCCCGGTCTTCGCCATCGCGCTTGTGGCAATTGTTATCATCTTGCTATTCGACGCCATCAATATGCTTCTCCACCGCATCTTCAAATTGCCTGAATACGGCAATTAAAAACCCATCGGTTTTTTGCCCGATGGGTCGTCTTCGTTATTCGAAGAGTTCTTTAATGGGTTCGCCTAAGAGCCCGTTTTCTTTTTCGAGGTTGAAGTTATATAAGACAGTCGCCCCGATATCGCCAAAGGTAGGCGCTTCTTCTAATTTACGGCCTTTCTTTAACGAAGGCGAATAGATGAGCAGAGGCACTTTTTCCCTGGTGTGGTCGGTTCCTTTGAAGATCGGGTCGTTGCCGTGATCGGCCGAGACCATGAGCAAATCATCGTCTTTCATATTGGCGATGAATTCGTCGAGCCTTTTGTCTAGGGCTTCAAGGCAACGGGCATAGCCGACGGGGTTGCGACGATGGCCATATTCGGAATCGAATTCGACGAGGTTAACGAAGCAAAGCCCGGTGTAATCGTCGTTTTTGAGCTGATCGATGGTTTTATCCATGCCATCTTCATTGGAAACGGTATGGACGGTTTTGACGACCCCGGCCATATTGAAGATATCGGAAATCTTGCCGACGCAAGAAACCATATAACCCGCCTCTTTAAGGGTATCCATGTCGGTTTTAACCGAAGGGGATAAGGCATAGTCATGACGGTCGCCGGTAACACGTTTGAAGTTCTCCGCGTTTTCGCCGATGAAAGGACGGGCGATGATACGGCCGACCTTATATTCGGGGCGGAGGCAAATCTCCCGTGCGATTTCGCAACAACGATAAAGTTCTTCTAGAGGGACCGTGTCTTCGTGGGCGGCGATTTGGAGGACGGAGTCGGCGGAGGTATAGACGATAAGGGAACCATCGCGTTTTTGCTCTTCGCCAAGGACTTTTAGAATCTCGGTGCCGCTAGAGGCGTAATTGCCGATGATTTTATGACCTGTTTTCTCTTCGAGTTCATCGATTAGGGCTTGGGGGAAGCCGGTGTCGGTGAAAGTTTGGAAAGGCTTGCGGGTGTTGACCCCCATCATTTCCCAGTGGCCCGTCATCGTGTCTTTGCCGGCGCTAGTCTCACGTAAGGCAAGGCAATATGCCTGAGGGTGGTCTTCGACGACCTTGACACCCATGATGTCATCAAGTTGCCCTAAGCCCATTTTTTCCATGACGGGGACATTTAAGCCACCGACGGATTCGGCCGCATGGGCGAAGGTATTTGATCCGACATCGCCGAAATCGGCGGCGTCAGGCTCTTCCCCGATGCCGGCTGAATCGGCGATGATGAGGAAGATGCGTTTGAATTTTTTGTAATCTGCCATTTGGAATTTCTCCTAACGAAATATTATACCTATTTTCGTTTGGCGTAGGTGGAATAAGCTTCGGCGATACGGCGCGAGGAGACATGGGTATAAATCTGAGTCGTCGATAGATGGGTATGCCCTAGCATTTCCTGGACAACCCTTAGTTCGGCGCCGTTTTCTAGTAAATGAGAGGCGAAACAATGACGTAAAGTATGGGGCGAAATGGTCTTATCGATCCCGGATGCCAAAGCATACTTCCTTACCTGCAGGAAGAAATATTGACGCGAAATGGGATTACCGAATTTATTTAAGAATAAATAAGGCGATTTCCTCCCTTTGCTACTAGCCCTATATTCGTTGACATAAAGGAGGAGATATTCAAGGGCGAATGGGGAAATGGGAACGGAACGTTGCTTCGCTCCTTTTCCATGTCGAATCAAGACGATGCCTTCTTGGAAATTAACGTCATTTAGGCGAAGCCCGACCAATTCGGAGACGCGTAATCCGGTCGCATACATCGTTTCTAGCATCGCTTTGTCGCGGGCTCCGGAAAAAGATGTCGGTTTAGGCTGCTCAAGAAGGGCTTCGACTTCTTCGAAAGTCAAAGTCAAGGGGAGACGCTTCGGGACTTTCGGACGGAAAGGGTGGTCAGGCGGGCTTTCCATCAAGCCTTCCTCAGATAAG
>CAJOML010000075.1 GCA_905235705.1 uncultured Bacilli bacterium
GTAGGTGCTGCGATTAGTGCCTATGCAAAGAAAAAAGGTTATTCGGTTGTGCGTGATTTAGGGGGACATGGAGTTGGCTTAGAATTTCATGAAGATCCTTTTGTTCCACACCTGAAGGCATCACGGACCGATGCCAGATTTCCGAACCCAAGAACCTTGTAGCCCGCAAGCTCAAGGTACCTGCGCACTCCGTCTCTAATTACCTGATGGTCTTCCACAACGTAAATCAACTTCATGCTTATTGTTTACTCTACAAAGAGTCTTTGTTCAACAATAATTTGGCGCACTTCACAAAAGTTCATATTCAGGATTGTTGCCCAGAACGCTCTTGTATGCTATTTTCTGACCTGTGAAACAACAGCCGGTAAAACTCATCTGCATTGATGTGGACAACACCCTTGTGGATGCGGTGGATGAACATGGCATTTTGCTTTCTTCTCTCGCCCAAAAAGTTAAAACCAACCTGTGGAAACATTCCAATGTCGAAACGATTGCCAAAGATGTCGACTGCGTCATCTTCCCGGGTGGTTCCGATATTTGTCCGACCCTATGGAAACAAGAAGGGGAGTGGCATGGGATCGAAGGGGATACCGAGTATGCCGCCGAACGCGATGTGTCCGATTATCTACTGATGTCATATTGTCTTGAGAAAAACATCCCCACGCTTGCCATTTGCCGGGGCATGCAGATGCTTTCGGTGGTTTCGGGCGCGAAGATGATCAATGACATCCCCGCCTATTTTGCCTTTCAAGGAAAAGATGACGGCGACACCCATCGTGACCCGGAGAAGAAAGTTTTCGCCGCCCATGACGTCTCTATCATCGACACGGATTCGCTCCTTTATCAAAGCACGTATGCATCCGTTTTGAAAAATGTTCCCTCTTGGCACCATCAAGGCGTCGCTTCTGTTAACGATACGAAATTAACGGTCACCGCGGAAACGCTCACCGATGGCATTCGCATCATCGAAGCGGTGGAACGGAAAGACCTTACTTTCTGCGTGGGGGTGCAATTCCATCCCGAAGTCGCCGTTAGGAAGATCGTCGATAAAGAAGGCGATGCCGCCAATTACATGGATTTGGAATCCGCCTCTTCTTTGTTCCGGGCACTTACCAACGCCCGATAGGATATCGATTATTAATCATTTTTGGAAATTTAAAAAAGCGCGTTTATCGTGGAACTTTTGTGACAACCCCTGTGTTTAGCATGACCAGAAAGCGAGGTTCCAACGATGAAAATAGACTTGTTAAAGGATTAACCGAAGTCGCCAAGGTTAAGGCGTGTGGCAGCAACGAAGAAATCTTCGAACTTGCCAAGAAAGAAGGCGCCACCCTCACTGACGAACAGCTAGAAGCCGCCAATGGCGTCATGGTCGCTTGGCGTAGATGGAAAGACTGCGGGCATCTCTACTACGTTCTCTAATCTATTTGCTTAGCCTATCGCCAAGATGAATTTAACTGCGGCGCGCACGATCGCCTTGGCTTTATCATAAAGCTTATCCAAATCATCCACGTCTTGGTCGAGGAAGGTGAAATATAGCCCGTCCTCGATCAGTTCGTCCTCGTCGTATGGGTGGACGACATCATAATCCTCGATGTCATCAACGTGGCAGAGGAGATTCCTTAGTTTTTGGGTCGCATCGCCTTTATCTTCGTAGTGGATTGTAATGCTTAAAATGGCGGAGAAGGCCTTATCGTATTTTAGGATGACCTTACCCTCTTTTTCGCCTAGGAAATTGGCTAGTTCGCCCCTAAGCTCGCCTTTGCTTACGACGGTAACCATTCCGTTACCACTAACTACGTCGTAGCGGATCTCGTCAAAATAAGCGCAGGACTTCAGCGCTTCTAATAGATCAACCTCAACCCTAGAATAGTCTAGATTTGCCATGGTTATGTTATCTCCCGATTTCGGACAAAAAGAATATAACATAGGCGGTCAATAAAAGTATGTACAGAGATTTGGATAGCCGCGGTTTTCCAAATCCTTTTGTCTTTGTATGCCTATGGGTGGAGGCTTGCCTATGGGGCTTCTTCCAATTCGCTTTTGCCTGTATGTTCTGCCTCATTTATCCTTGCTTCAAACGAGTTGTTGCAAAAAATGCAACTACTGCCCCAGATGAGAAGGTTTATGAAGTGGTTTTTTATATATTTCATATCCCTCATTTAATAATTGAATATGATATAATTATGATATAAAGAGGTATATTTATGGCAATTATAAGACCAAGTGCGGATTTAAGAAATAGATATAAAGAAATAAGCGAACTATGTAAAACTACCGGCCAACCAGTTTATATAACGGTTAATGGCAGAGAAGATACCGCGATTATTGATTCAAATGTTTTAGATGAACTTTACCAAACAATCAAATTGATGCAAGAAATAAACCAAGGAATTGCGGACGTTAATTCTGGAAGAGTTATGTCCTTAGAAGACGCCAAAAATAGATTGTTATGACATATAAAATCATCATCACCAATAGTGCTTTTTCTGATCTTGAAAGCATCAAACTTTTTATTGCTAAAGATAATTTAGAAATTGCTAAACAATACATCCTTAAAATATTTGATAGATTCGAACAATTAAAAACTTTCCCTTATAGCGGGCTTAAAATAGCTAATTCTTTTTTTGACTACGCTAAGGCATATTGTTTAATATGCGCTAATCATGTAGCAATATATCAAGTCAACGAACTTGCAAAATGTGTTTATATTTTAAGAGTCTTATCTCATTATCAAGATTGGAAAAATATCGTTAACAAAGATATTCTCTGCAATAAGCAAATCATTATTGAAAACGATAGATTGCAAATTGTCAGAATGAATCAATCGATGTACTACGATGTTTATAAAAACTCGCAAGACGGTAATAATCGTAGATTCGTTCCCGATGAAGTATTTAATTCAATAGAAGAAGCCAGTGAAGTCGTTAACCAGTTTATCAATTGTTATGATAGTAAGGACGGGCCGTTTGTCTACGCAGTCATAAGAAAGAAAGACAACATTAATCTTGGTTATGTCCAATTAGCGAAAATAGAAGAAGGATGGGAAATTGGTTATCACATAGCTGAGATTTACACTGGCAATGGATACGCGACTGAAGCCGCTAATCTATTTTTGGATCACATCAAAAACAACACGAATCTCAAACAAATAATCGGCATCGCTTTAGCGGCTAATAAAGCCAGCAGAAGAGTGTTGGAGAAATGTGGATTTGAATTGATATATGAAGGCACTGGATTATATCAAGGAAGAAAAAGGAAAATCATTAAAGCAATTAAACATTTATAAGCCGAGTTACCTTCAAAGGACAAAACGGATCGACCTCGGCAGCTTGAATAGAAGTCGTCAAAAATGGCGGCTTTTTTCTTGCCTCTAGCTCGCCGACCCATACTTGCACCGCGTTTGCTGAAATATCAAAATCCTGATAGAATATTATCGTCAGGAGGTAACAATAATGACCATTCTCCCTTCGGCTTCCTTGCGAAACAAATACAGCGAAA
>CAJOML010000076.1 GCA_905235705.1 uncultured Bacilli bacterium
ATCACCAAGGCCGCCTTGGAGACCGATTCCTTCCTCTCCGCCGCCTCCTTCCAAGAGACGACCCGTGTCCTCACCGACGCCGCCATCAAGGCCAAGCGCGATGACCTCCACGGCTTGAAGGAAAACGTCATCACCGGTAAGCTCATCCCCGCCGGAACCGGCTTACGTAGCGAAGAAGACGAAGCCGCCAGGCTCTCCAACTTCGACGTCCTCTCCTCGATGCGTGTCGTCAAATCTCAATATATTGAGAAACATGACCGTTCCGAGCTCGACGACTAATCCATAACTAAAAACGCGGGTATCTAGCCATAGGTGCCCGCTTTTAGTTTGCCTAAAAAAAGAAAACGGAAGGGCGAACCCATCCGTTATTTCTGCTCTTCTTTTTCTTTCTTTTTCTCTGCCTTTTCTTGCTGTTTTGCCTTTTTGTCGTTTTCTTTGGCCTTCTTTTTGGCTTCCGCGATTTGGGCCTTTCTTTGGGCGGCTTTTTCTTTGGCTTCCTCAGCTTCTTCTTTTTGCATCTGCACTAATTGAGCAAGGCTAGCATCTTCTAGGTCTTCGAAGGTGACTTTCTTTCTTTTTTTGACGCGTTTCTTTTCAACGCGGCTTTGGATTTTATCCCCGAGCACAGGCATATTGACCGTATCGACCCTTTGCCGGACTTCCATTTGGGTATAGGGAATGGAGACGCCATGGCGTTTAAATTCGTTGAAGATGGTTTCCATTAGATAATAATAGACATCCCAATAATCTTCTTTATCGACCCAGCAATTGGCGAAGAAATCGATCGAAGAGGCATTTAATGTCTTCAAACGGCAAAATGGGGCGGGGTCAAGATAGACGCGCCCATCGCTAGCCATGACATCGAGGATGATTTGCTTAACTTGCTCGACATCGGACTCATAGGCGACCGAGAAAGTGAGATTGATCCTTCTTTGCGGATATGCCCCTAAGTTGGTGACTTGCGAATTCATCATCGTGGAGTTAGGCATGACGACTTGCTTGCCATCGACTGTTTTTAAAGTGGTGAAGAGGAAATTGATGGCAACGATGGAGCCTTCGACGTTTCCGACGATGATGTAGTCGCCGGTTCGATATTTCTTCGAACCGACAAGAATCAAACCGTTGGCCAAATTGGACAGATTGTCCTTTAAAGCCATGCCGATGGCTAAGATGGCGGCGGAGATGGCGGTGGTGATGCCGGTGACTTGGACGCCCATCGCATCCAATAAAACCAGGACTAAGACCAAACCAAGGGCAAAACGGATAATCGATGATGAGAAACGAATCGCCATCGAATCGACTTCCTTGGCCTTTAAAATACGTTTAAGGATCGCCATGATGATCCAAATGACGATGATACCGATAAGCAAGACGGAGAAAAATCTGACGATATTCCAAACGTTGGCGCTGAAGAAATTCACGATTTGATCCCACATCGTTCCGATTGTCGTCGCAGGGTCGCTAGAAGCCTCCGATGAGGCTGCGGAAGTAGGGGTGGAGGAAGTATCCGAAGAAGCTTCTCCCGCGAAAATGAATAAGGATTTAATGTCCATTTTTAAACCCTCCCTTTAGTAAGGGGGAATATTATCACGATGGGAAAACTTAAACAAGGTAAGCGAGTGCGCTCGGGGGGGCAGGAGGAAACCCAGTTGACACGCATGGACCTGTGTATATGAAATCGAAGAATTCATTACCTGTGGTCGGGCTTTTTTCTTTTTTGCCAAATTCGAAACGAAATGTATTGACACCTCTCCTTTCACACGCGTATAGTATCGCTCGGACGTAAGTGAAGGGCGAAATCGCCCCTTCGTTTACCCCGGTTGCGATACACCGGGAAATGTGTATTAAGGAGAAAACACAAATGCCAACCATTAACCAACTCGTTCGGCAGGGTCGTAAAACGGCCGTCAAAAAGTCCAAAGCACCGGCTCTTGGCCGCCGCTGGAACTCGCTGAACAAAAAGTCTATCGCACAGCCCTCGGCGCAAAAACGCGGTGTCTGCACCCGTGTCGGTACCATGACCCCGAAAAAACCGAACTCCGCTATGCGTAAATATGCTCGTGTCCGTCTCAGCAACGGATATGAAGTCACCGCCTATATCGCTGGTGAGGGACATAACCTCCAGGAACACTCCACCGTCATGATTCGTGGCGGCCGTGTCAAAGACCTTCCTGGTGTCCGTTACCACATCGTTCGCGGCACCCTTGACTGCGCTGGTATCGAAGCTAGACGCCAAGGTCGTTCCCTCTACGGCACCAAGAAGCCGAAGAGCAAATAAAGGAGGATAAAAGATCATGCCAAGAAAAGGTGCAGTCGCTAAGCGCGACGTTCTACCCGATCCGGTGTATAACTCCAAGTTAATCACCCGTTTGATCAACCGTGTCATGTATGATGGCAAACGCGGAACCGCCCAAACCATCATTTACAAAGCCTTCGCCAAAATCGAAGAAAAGACCGGTAAGCCCGCGATGGATGTCTTCGCCACCGCGATCAAAAACATCATGCCCGAAGTCGAACTCAAGGTTCGCCGTATCGGCGCCGCCAACTACCAAGTCCCAGTCGAGGTTTCGCAAGAACGCCGTCAGACCTTAGGACTCCGTTGGCTCGTCACCTATTCCCGCCTCCGCAGCGAGAAGACGATGGAAGACAAACTCGCCAACGAAATCATCGACGCCGCCAATGGCATCGGTGCTTCGATCAAGAAGAAACAAGACGTCCATAAGATGGCCGAAGCCAACAAAGCCTACGCCCATTATCGCTGGTAAAAGGAGTAGTCAACCATGGCCGAAAACGAAATCAACATCAAAGAAGCTGAGTCCTACGACCTCCCCCATACCCGCAACATCGGTATCATGGCCCACATCGATGCCGGTAAGACGACCACGACCGAACGTATTCTCTATTACACCGGCCGCAGCCACAAAATCGGTGAAGTCCACGAAGGCACCGCCACCAT
>CAJOML010000077.1 GCA_905235705.1 uncultured Bacilli bacterium
AAATGGTCAAAAGGATTTTCAAATTACTTTAGACTGTCAAAGATATATCCAAATATTCGAGAAGTTAACAATATTGAAAAGATGTATCTTTCATCACTTTTTGATGGGGCAATTGAAGAGAATGAATAAGAACATCTTGCTTATTGTGGAGGGAAGCCGTTCGGAACAAAACATTTTTAGTAATGTGTTTTTGGAATATGGTTTCAATACAATAGTAAGTGACGAAAAAATGGACATTGAAGGAATTGGACAATTTGATAAATTTCAATATGAGTTAAACAAAAATAACATTGTTATTATCCAAGGCCCCCGTAATAGAATTCATGATTTTTTAAACCTTTACAACGAAAACGAGATGTCGATTGAAAAATTCTTTAATTATACATATGCATTTTTTCATGCGATTTTCTTGATCTACGATGTTGACCACAATGATTGTGAAGATGTTGAGGAAATGTTTAATAGATTTTCAGATGAAACTACTGGGATGTTGCTGTTAAGTTCCCCATGTATTGAAGTAATTGCAGACTATAATCATAATCGTGGTGAATCAAGATATTGCCACTTGGAAGAATATAAAGCTGACATAAACACTCACTACAACGGACAAACAATGTCTCTGATTAGCAATAGTTTCAACGAACTGATGCTTTATTACTTGGATAAAAACTTTAACGAGTTCCATGAATCCAATGTAATGGAACATCCTGGAATTATTGTAAGTTATATCAATAAATACAACGATCGAATCAATTATAAAAATAAAGACGATTCTTATGTGATTTATAGATATTTTTCAACGGTCGTTTATGTTGCTATAGCATATGCAAATGGTCTAACAAAAGAAATAGATAATTATATGGGGGTTAGATCGTTTTTGTCGGGTAATGTTAAGTAAATGCTAAATATAGGAGCAATGTATATACGTATTAAACGCCTTCGCACATCGCCATTAACGCGAAAGTTTCCGTAGTTTTCGTCTTTGCTTAAACCCAAGGAAGTCCCTCTTCATATGGGCATAATCAAATGGTAAGCACATTAAAGGACCGGCGATAAGGGTGGCTAAATAGATGAATGGGATTTGCCATAAGACGGGGACGAAATAATAATCCCCGTCAATTTGGTATACCCCTAAAGGCAAGAAATATCGATAAAGCGGCCTGATGATATTATCGAGGAATGGCTGAGGTCCGAAATTCATCGATTGATTGGCGATGGAGGCGTGCTTGGCATTGAAATTCAAGACGCCGTCTGCCCCGATCCAATCTTGCGGGAAAGACGGGTGATGGAGAATCGGGCCAAGCAAAATCGCGTTAAATGAAACCCCGGCCAAATACAAAGCATAAATCAAAGGCACCGCCCAAAGACGTTTGTAATTTAATTTATGGAAACCTTGTTCGACGCTTAATAAGGAAGTGATGATAAGCACCAAATGGCAGAAATAGAAACGGATGACGGCAAAATAATAATTGGGGTTAGAGAAGAACCCACCCGGATAAGAGGCGTGGTCCATGGTGCCAGTCGGGTAGAAATGAACGGCAACCCCCGAAATCAAGCCGATATAGAAGAAATAATCCTTAAAATAATCATTCCCGAAAAGGAAGATAAAAGGCGCCGTCACGATTAATATCGCACATAGATTCGGGCCAAGGCTATCGGCTAATGTATAGGGCCAGGAATTATACCAGTAAGGTAGAAATTGCTTAAGGAAATGCAAGGCGAAATTGCCCCAAAGCAATACCAAAATGAAGATACGGGCGAATTTCTTGCCGTAATGATGGCATAAGGCGAGACTAAGCCAAGTCAAGGCGAATGAAGTGATGATAAAGAAGAAATACCAAAAGTTCCCGACGGAAACGAATTCGAAGTCAAAAAAGGAACTTAAGGTAACCATCTTATTTTAATTCCACCGGCCCTTGCTTAAACCAAGAGATGGGATAAACGTTATTTTGCCCATAATAAGAAGACATGTCATAGATAAAACGTTCGACTTCTTCTTTGGGGACATAGGCGAGGACGCTTCCGGCAAATCCGCCGCCATTCATCCTCATTGCCCCACGAGGATTGAATTTGGTCCCGATATCGACGCATTGTTGAGGCGAATGTTCATATTGCCCCGGGACCATCGTGTTCATCAACATCGAGGTCATCGAGAATTGGCTTTCCCTAACGGCCGTTAGGAAAGAAACGGGATCATTTTCCATCAGGGCTTTAGTCGTATCATAGACGCGGCGGCATTCTTCATAGAAATGGGTCGCTTTGAGTTTGTCATATTCGCTGACTTCTTTTTTCGGGGTGGGGACGAGGCGTAAATACTCTTCGCGTGAAACTTGCCCAAGGTAATCGACCCCAAGTAATTCTTTGGCGACGCGTTTCATCGCCCCCGGGATAGAGGCATATAGATCATCTAATCCTTCGTGGCTTGAGCCGGTGTTAATCAAAACGCAGGCAAAAGGGCAATCGAAGAAGTGGCCGTTGACGATTTTCACGATGCCGTCGACCATGTCTTTGGAGACGGCGCCGCCGCTCATTTTGGAGATGGCCCGGAAGGGCATATTGTAGATGAAAAGGATGTTGAGATCCGGAACGCCGGAGGCATCTGCTTTCTTCTTCTTTTTGTCGAGGATCTTGAAGATCAGTCTGGCAAGATGGCTGCGGGCGTTTTTCATCTGGCAGATGGCGTCGTTTTCGGTGAGGACATTGCCCCATCTGCCGTCGGGGATTTCGTATCCGAGAAGCTGGCGGAATTCATCATCGCTGGTTTGAATGATCTTTCCGCTGTAGTAGGAGGGCAT
>CAJOML010000078.1 GCA_905235705.1 uncultured Bacilli bacterium
AGGAAGCGATTACGCCTCCTTAAGTGAAAAAGAGAATCAAACCAAGGCCGCCTCAATGGATTACAAGGACCATATCGATGGGGCATAAGTCATGTTTTTCCTTGAATGTCGTTGATTTATGAGTAGAATTAACTCGCCTTGGGGTGTAGCCAAGTGGTAAGGCATGGGTCTCTGAAACCCACATGCGCTGGTTCAATCCCAGCCACCCCAGCCAAAGCGATTCCGCCTCGGAATTCCCGGGGCTTTTTTATGCTTTTAGGATTTCTTTGACGATTTCGATCATCAAATCGAATTCCCGTACCGAAAGATATTCGAATCTTCCGTGATGATTATAAGAACCCGTCCCTAGATTCGGAGTGGGGCAGCCTTTAAAAGAGAAAGTGGCCCCATCGGTCCCGCCGCGGACCGGATTAGAGATGGGGGCAATGCCTAGTTTAGCGAAAGCGGACCTCGCTTTTTCCAAAACCTCGGGGTGGGATAAGATGATTTCCGCCATATTGCGATAATCATCCCCTAGGCTGACCTCTATTTTGGCACCAGGATATTGCCTTTCGATATTTTTGGCCACATCCAAGAAGGTTTGTTTTTGCTCTTCCAATTTGTCTTTGTCATGATTACGGATGATATAGGCCATCTTCACCAAATCGACATTCCCTTCGATGCCGACGAGATGGTTAAATCCTTCCCTATCAGAGGTGAATTCGGGACGCATAAGAGGGGGTAAGGCAGCATCGAAAGCAAAGGCGACGCTCATCGCGTTGACGAGTTTTCCTTTGGCTTCGCCCGGATGGATGGATTTGCCATGAATCAAAATTTGGGCATGGGCGGCGTTAAACGTCTCATAGGCGATTTCGTTAGGATCGCCCCCATCGACGGTGAAGGCATATTTTGCCCCGAATTCTTTGGCGTCGAAGTGATCGGGTCCGCGTCCGATTTCTTCATCGGGAGTAAAGCAAACGCAGATGGGGTGGTGCTTGATTTCGGGGTGATCATGATAATAATGGAGGACGGCCATGATGATGGCGATGCCGGCTTTGTCGTCGGCCCCTAAAAGAGTATCCCCGGAAGTGACGACAAGGTCGCTTCCGATTTGTTTCGATAAGCTTGGAAATTCTTCGGGGGACATCGAATAGCCATGTCCCAAAGAAATGATGCCTCCATCATAATTTTTAATGATTTGGGGTTTGACGTTGGCCCCCGAACATTCTAAAGCCGTATCGACGTGGCTATTTAAGCCGATGGGGTCGAGGTTTGCTTCCCCTTCCATATAGCCGTAGACGATGCCAAATTCGTTGAGATGGCATTTCATCCCCAGGTCTTGGAGTTGTTTTAATAATAAGCGCGATAGATTTAATTGTTTGGCCGTTGAGGGAATCGAATCCGAGGTATCGTCGGATTGGGTATCGATTTGCACATATTCGATGAAACGTTGAAGGTTTTGGTCCATGGTTTTACTCCTTAAGCTTGCTTATTGTATCACTAGCCAAGCAAAGCGATACCTTTGCCTTAAAGAAGTTAGCTAGAGGCGATCAAAACGCGTTTTCTTTTACAAGAAGGCGCGACAAAGGTAGAATGAGACATCGTCATTTGGAGGACACTATTGATGGCAAACCATATTGAAGGAAGCTTGGATAAAGCCCTTACCGATAAGATCGTCTCCGCTTATCAAGCGGATAAAAGCAACGCGATGCTTCGTCACGCCTTAAGCAGGACGGCGATTTCGGAGGTCGTCTTCGATTCCTCTTCATTGCCAAGCACGACGATGTCTTTTTCCATCGACATCCCCACGATGCCGGTAACCAACCAAAAATTGAGTGGGAGATGCTGGATCTTCGCCGCCTTGAATTTGCTTAGGGAGGGGATAGCGAAAAAACTAGGCATCAAGAATTTCGAACTTTCGCAAAATTATATTTCCCTCTATGACAAAATCGAAAAGGCCAACTACGCCCTTGAATCGATTATCCAGCTTTCCAAGAATTCGCCAAACGAACGCGTCTTCATGCATATTTTAGGCTGGCCCATCTCCGATGGCGGGCAATGGGATATGTTCGTTAACCTCGTCAAGAAATACGGGCTTATGCCAAAAGAGGCCTTCCCCGAGACCTTCCAAAGCGAGAACACGGCCCAACTCAATTTCATCGTCAATGCCCAAATCCGCCGTTTCGCTTTTGAGGCGCACGCCTTATATAAGAAAGGCAAAGGCAGCCAAATCCGTGCTTTAAAAGAAAAGGTCATGGAGAAGATCTATGGGCTTTATTTATCCTCTTTTGGGGTCCCCCCGAAAGAATTCGAATTCTCCTACACCGATACCAAAAACAAATTCCATAAGGACAAATACACGCCGAAGAGCTTCTTCACCAAATTCGTGGGAAACGAGATCGATGAATATCAATCCATCATCAACTCGCCCACCGAAGATAAGCCCTATGGCAAGAATTACACCGTCGATTATCTAGGCAATGTCATCGAAGGCGAGCCCATTAATCACGTCAATATGCCGATGGATGAGATGGTCGCCTCCATCATCCGTCAATTAAAAGCCGGCGAGCCGGTTTGGTTTGGCTCGGATGTCGGATTCTACCGCGACCGTAATAGCTTTGCCTGGGATGATAAGGCATTCGATTATCAAACTAGCCTAGGGGTCGCCGTTGAATTCGATAAGGCCGGCATGCTTGATTTCCGTCATTCGGCGATGAATCACGCGATGCTTATTACCGGGGTCGATCTCGATGGAGAGAAGCCTCTAAAATGGAAAAT
>CAJOML010000079.1 GCA_905235705.1 uncultured Bacilli bacterium
TATTGACGATTTCTTCGTTATACCTTTGATATTTTGACTCCATAGCAAAACATCTCCTTTCTCAAACGTGGAATCAAAGGGTTGGAGATAAGTATTTTAACAAATTTTGGAAATCAAATTTTAATTTCCTAATTTTTGGACATGACTATTTTATTTAACGAAGATATAAAACTATTGTTTTATGCCCTTGTAAGTGGATACTCGCACGCGTAAAATAAAAACAGTCATGATTGCCAAGACCAAGATAATCCACGACACAAAGGGGCTTTTGGAGGCGCTTCCTACCCTAAATTTGGACGTGCCTGATTATCTTTATCTCGCCACCGATAATTCGCGTTGCGCCAAAGCCGAACTCTACGTCAAAGAAGGCGACCATATTTATTTAGGCCAGGTCTTAGGGATGCGTGATGGCGGCTTTTTCAAGCAACCGATTCACGCGACTTGCTCCGGCATATTCGATGGCTTCGAAGAACATTATCATCGTTCTGGCAAGAAGGTTAAATTCCTACGTCTAAAAAATGACCATAAAGACGAATGGGATCCTTCTTTGAAGCCTAGAAGCAGCGAGGAGATCGCCAAATTGACAAGGAAGGATTTCGCCAAGATCTTCGAAGATAATGCGATGGTCGGCTTAGGCGGATCTTCCTTCCCTACCCACATCAAGTTGAATAACGATAAGAAAATCGATGTGATTTTGATTAACGCGATTGAATGCGAACCCTATATCACGGCTGACGTTAGGCTGATGTATGAAGATATCGAACGGGTTGTCCGTGGGATTTCGTTCATGCAAATCGCCTTCGAATGCAAGAAAGCGTTGATTTGCATTAAGGCAAAGCATCGTGGATTAATCGCACTTTATCGCGAATATCTCAAACGTTTCCCCGATTCCGGGATTGAAGTAAAGCCGGTTGGCAATTTCTATCCCCAAGGTTGGGAAATCGCGATGATCAAAAGCGCCCTTGGGATCGATATCCCCTCGGGACACCTTCCTAGCGAATATGGCATCGCCAATTTCAACGTCTCCACCGTCTGGGGCGCTTATTATGCGGTGAAATATAATCGTCCTGTCATCTCTCGCCGGATTTCGGTTTCCGGAGATGGCATCAAATTTCCGTCTAATTTCATCGTCAGGGTTGGAACCTTATTGCCTACCGTCTTAGAAAGATGCGGTGGTTATTGCCATCCCGACAAAGACAAAGTCTTTATTCTTGGCGGTCCGATGATGGGGGCTTCCTTACCTAGCGATGATTGCGTCATCACCAAAACCGTCACCTCCGTTTTGGTTTTCGATTACGAAAAGAAAGAAGAACAACCCTGCATTCGTTGCGGCTCTTGCGTCTATACTTGCCCAACCGGACTTGAGCCTAAACAAATCATGGATGCCGTTAAAGCTTTCGATAAGCCACGTATCAAGGCCCTGAATCCTTTAAAATGCATCGAATGTGGTCTTTGCACCTATGTTTGCACCTCATCCATCCGGGTGACCGATTATATTAGGAGGGCGAAAATGTTCGCGAAGATGAAATGAGCATTATCAAAGAAACCTCGCCCCATATCCATCGCAAAGATTCGATTAACCGTATGCTAGGTGATGTCATCATCGCCTTGCTGCCGGTAAGTATTATGTCGCTTATCGCTTTTACTTATGCCGCGATGCGCAACATTTTGATCTCGGTTGCCGTCATGGTCTTAGCCGAATTCGTCTTCGTCTTAATCACCCACCGTATCCCATATGACGGAAACAAGCATTCCCTCAAAGAACAATTCCGTAATGGCGTGAAGGCATATCGTCTTTATCATCTTTTAGGCCCGGTGGTTTCGGGGATGATATTCGCCCTCATCATGCCAAGTGGCTCCAATCCAGGATATGTCATTTATCTCGCTTTGATTTTCGGCTCCTTATTTGGCATCGTCATCGGCAAACTCGTTTTCGGTGGCATGGGGCAAAATATCTTTAATCCCGCCGTTGTTGGCATGGTCTTTGCCAAGCTTTGCTTCGGTTCGCGTTATGTTTATGAATCCACGTGGTACGTGAATGCGGTTACCACCGGTGGCACCGTCTTAACTAACCTTGATAGCGTATCCATTTCGCTAGTCGGTAAATATGCTGAGATTGGGAACATATCGACCTTGGATATGTTTTTAGGACATATTCCCGGGGTCATCGGTGAAGGATTTAAATTTGCGATCCTTATCGGTATGGTCTATTTATTCATCCGCCGCGCGATCGATTGGCGTGTGGTCGTCCCTTATTTAGGCGGATATCTTGCCTTAATGGCGATTGCCGGCATCTTCGTTTGCCTAAAGGTTCCCGGCGTTTCCTATCTTCATTTCCTCTCTTTCCAATTATTCACCGGCGGGGTTTTATTCGGAGCGACGTTTATGTTAACCGACCCCGTTACAATGCCGATTAATGCCCCAGCCCGCGTTATGTATGGGCTTCTTGCCGCCGGAATAACCGTCACCATCCGTCTATTCGGGGCATTACCAGAAGGCGTGGCTTTCTCGATTTTGATTGCCAACACGGTCGCCCCCGCCTTAGACCATTTCGCTTACAGCGGAAATCGCTTCACCCGTAATAAAATCCTCGTCATTTGCGGAATATTCGCAGCCTTTGTGCTTGCCGTAAGCCTAGGTTTAGGCTTTCAGGAGGCGATAAGATGAAAGTCTCTTGGAAACGTGCGTTTTATGTCGGTGGGTTCCT
>CAJOML010000080.1 GCA_905235705.1 uncultured Bacilli bacterium
GTTTTCGCTATATAAGTTAAAATATAACTTTGGAATTTCATCAAGAACGATAGGTTCGTGTTCGGTTTCAATATGATATAATTCGTTAGCAATCCTCATCCCCGTGCGGAGGCTTCGCATTAGGCAGGTCCGTTCGGCTTTATGATGGAGGAAATCGATAGATCTTGTATCTAGAAGAGAAATCGACCAAATCGCCTTTTGGAAAGCTTCCCTGATTTCACGCAATGGATCTTCTTCCCCTTCCATCCTTTTGGAAAATCCATTGATGGATAATATCCATGAAAATTCTTTTGGGAAATCATCCAATAGGCTTTTCCCATATGCCCAGATATATTGACGGCAAGAAGGATATTTCATCCCCTTGACCATTTCGAATAATCCCTTGTGCAAGGGGAATAAGGTTTCTAATTCATCTAAGACCCCTTCTATATCCTGGCCTTGGGCAAAGCCATATTCGACTAAGGCAAGGAAAAGGAAATCCTTGGTCAAGCCAATGACCCTTTTGCTTTCTTTCTCGCTATAACCTAGATGTAGGCTATAGGAGCTCAATAGATTTAATGCGTTAGATGAAGAAGATTCAAATTCGGCAAGGAAGGAAGCTTTGTTCATAAAAGAATGATAATTATCATTAAGGCTAGGTTCAATCTTTTGGATTTGCCTTGCCCTCTTTATAATTAGGGCTGGAGGTATTTTATGGCGAATTCCATCAAAGAGGAACTCTTGCAAGAAGGGATCATCCTCATCCATTCCCAACTTGGCCAAGACCCAAATAACCTTGCCTCGATTATCCTTTCCCTTACCGAGCTTTCCTCCTCTTCCCCCACTACCCCGATTCAATTATTCATCACTTCTTCGATGAATGATCAATTATCGATGATGGCGATTTATGACACCTTGATGAGCATCCCCAATCCTTTAATCGGCTTTGGTATTGGCCATTTGGATAATTATGGGACGTTGTTATTGTCCGCATGCGATAAAGGAAAACGTTTTGCCTTAAAGCATTCCGTCTTCCATTTAAGCGAGCCTTCTGGCTATCTTGCCCCTGGGCAAAACCAAGAAACGATGGTTAGCCTAGAATATAATGAAATTTCCAAGCAACGGGAATTATTCGAATCCCTGCTTTCCTCCCACAGCGGCCGTCCCATCTCCGAAATCCACGAAGATATCAGCCATAATCTTTCCTATTCGGCGGAAGATGCCTTAAATAAGGGCATCATCGATGAAATCCTTTCCTTCAAGGAGGCAAATTAACATGGATAAGAAATCACCTCGTATCTTGACTTTGTTTTCCGATGTTAGTGAAGGCAGCTGCCTTTCTTTAATCGTCTCCTTGCTCAAACTCGATGCCGAATCCCATGAGCCGATTCATCTTTATATCGATTCTTCCGGCGGGGATATCGATGAAGGACTCGCCTTATATGATGTCATCCGTCATATCGAATCCCCCGTTTATACCCTTGTCGTCGGTAAAGCCGCCTCGATGGGAGCGTTCTTGCTTTCGATCGGCGAAAAAGGACATCGTTATGCCTTGCCTCATGCCCGTATCTTAATCCATCAACCTTTGATTTCGACGCACGATGGGGCTTCCCTTCCCCAGTCCCGTTTCGCTCAAATCGCTCGAGGCCTACAAGAAAGCCGGGCTAATTTAGAAGCCATCATGGCCAAAGCGACGGGACAAGAAATAAGCAAATTCCATCATGATTGCGAACGTGATAATTGGATGAGTGCCGAAGAAGCCCTCGCATATGGCCTAATCGATCAAATCGTCAGTCCAACCCGATAACGATAAAGTCCATTAGAAAAGGCGATTTGGCAACAATCGTCTTTTTCTTTATAACCCTTCGACCTCATCGACTGGTTTTTCTTCTTTTTCTTCCTTTGGGGCGGCGATTTTCTTATAAACCATTCCCATACCATATATGGTCAATATCCCCAATAAGGTGATAAAGGCACCTAAGAAAAATAAAGTAAGTTCTAGTTTTTCTTTGTCGCTTCCGACTTCGAAAAGCAAAACGAAGCCGCAGTAGATGATGCCTAATAAGGCAATTGGAATAGGTAGGTATTTAAAGATTTTGATATTGGTTTGATCTTCTTCCATAAAATAAAAGTTCCTCCGTTTCTTCTTATACGGGGGAACGAATCAGATTGGTTAAGTCTTTTATTTGCCTTGATTCAATTGGGCGATGATGACGAAGGCGGCAAAAGCGATGAATAAAGAAGCCATGACGACAAGAAGGATGATTTTAAAACGACGGTCGCTTCTTTGCTGCTGCTTAATCCTAGCCTCCCCTTCACTTGAATAGGCGGAGACGACTTTGCTTTTATCCCCCACTTGCGAGGAAAGGTTTTCTTTTTCTTTTTTCTTGCTTCCTAGTTCCGGCATAGGTTCATTATACATTTAATCGGATATCGAAGCCATTATGGGCAAACGTATTTCATCGATAGCCTTGGCCTAGTGACATAATTTAATTGGCTTAGTAACTCTGATATATCCTCACGTAAGCATTCCGGGACTTGAAGCAATCCAGGAGCCCGTCGCCCTTGTGCCCAAGCGTTTTGCTTATGACTTTAGCGAGTAACTTTCTCCATATGGAAACCGATGTTTTTATCATGCCGGATCCCGTCTCCTACCATGAGAAAGCACAAAAAAGGGTTCACC
>CAJOML010000081.1 GCA_905235705.1 uncultured Bacilli bacterium
AGATAGTCAAAGTAAGGAAGGGTGGCCTTCTTTAACTGAGAGCAATTCATCAATATCCCTTCGCCGATGGCGATGAGATTTTTCGGTAGTTCGATGGACTCCAAAGAAGTTCCTAGAAATGCGCTATTAGTGATTTCTTTTAACCCAGTAGGCAAATCGATATGGCTGATTTTGTCATTGGCCAAAGCCGCATCATAGATATAGACAAGGGATTCGGGGAGTTTGATTTCTTTTAGTCCCGTATTGGATAAAGACCTCGCATCAAGCCGCGTTAATCCCTTTGGGAGCTCTATTTTTTCTAAGGCTTTGCATCCATCGAATAAGCCAATCCCCAAGGCCTTGAGGTGGTAAACTAACTTCTTTTAGGTTTATGCATGAAGCGAAAACGCTATGGCCGAAGGTGACTTCTTCGCTACGAAAGACGACTTTTTCCAAATGGGTGCAACCCCTAAAGCAAGCATTGCCTAATTCGACGAGGTTCTCCGGGAATTCGATTTCCTTTAAGCTAGAGCACCCGGCAAAGCATTGATCGAAGATGCTTAAAGGCGATTCCCCTTCTTCGAAGCTGACCTTCTTTAGGCCTTTGCAATCCATAAATAAACTCACCAGATTAAATACGGAAGATGGGATATGGATTTCTTCGATGCTCGGACATGAAGCGAAAGTTAGTGTCCCTAGATGTAATCCCCCATTTTTGGGAATGATGACTTTCTTTAATTTGGGACAATCGCCAAAGCTAGAAAAGCCAAGGTCAGATAAAGAAGAGGGAAGTTCGACTTCTTCTAAGGCTTGGCATTTTCCAAAAGCGTAGTCCCCGATCCTTTTCAGCGATTTGGGGAAGATGAATTTTTTGGTGGTTCGATTATGGTAGAAGGCCCTTTCCTTAATCACCCTTATCCCTTCGGGGATGATGACGATTTCGCTTTCGCGGTTTAGGCGAATCAAAGTATCCCCTTCAATCTCGAAAAGAGGATATTTCCCTTCTTCGAAATTCAGTCGTTGATGGCAAATGGGGCAAATCTCACCCGGCTCAGAATATAAGGAGGTGCCGCATTTAGGGCAGAAATGGCCTTCATCCATATTAATATAAACCTTCTTTGTAATACCCCTTCGCCGTTAATTCAGCCAAGGCTTTGACGACCTCGGGCTTATCTTCTTTATAGGTGACCCCATGCCAAGTGGCGGGAGAGACCAAGACAGCGACGCTAGCCTCACCTTTGCTAACAAGTTCATCCACCACATCGGGGATTAGATATTCGGCTTTAAGATCATTGCCGTGCTGTTTTAACCAAGCGGGGAAGCCTTCTTCCAAATGGGCAATCAAATCAGGGTTGAAGCAGAATAAATTCATCGAGACGACATGGTCTTTTTCGATGACGAAGGGTTCGCTTCCATCAAGAGGCTTGGCATCGACTTGTCCGTTTTCTTTCCACGAAAGGGAAGATTCGACGAGTTTGGTGAGTTCCATCTTATCGTTGGTGAATAAGACGCCACGTTTGACGGAGCCATTTCCTGACATCGTATTGCCGACATAGAAGGCGACGTTTGCATATTTGCCTTTGCTTCCTTTTGGTAAGGAGGAAAGATAATCGGCGGCAATCTTATAAGTCTCGGGGCCATAGAAATCATCGCCATTGATGATGATAAAGTCATCTTTGATGAGTTTCCTCGCCGCATAGATCGCATGGGCGGTCCCCCAAGGCTTTTCCCTTCCTTTGGGGCAAGAAAAGCCAGCGGGTAAATCGTTAAGATCTTGGAAGGCGTATTCGACTTTGATCAAGCGTTCGACGCGTTTGCCAATCGAATCGCGGAAGGCTTCATAGAAATCTTTTTTGATAATGAAGACGACTCCATCAAAGCCTGCCTTCTTGGCATCGACGATGGAATAATCGAGCAAGAAATTGCCATAATCATCCATCGGTTCCATTTGCTTTAATCCGCCGAAACGGCTTCCCATTCCAGCGGCAAGAATCACTAATTGCATAAATATTCTCCTTATTTATAAGGATAGCACTAAATAGGCTTTCTTGATATGTAAGAAACTGTGTTTATTCCTAAAAATACCAGCAAATAAAGGATAGCCCAGGATGTCCTATAATCCGTTTGCCAAGCGATCAAAAGTGATTAGGGGCTTTGGATTGGTTAGTTAGCATTCATCCCTTCCCCGGAACGCCTCCTAATCCCCTGAAAGGGATTTTTGCCTAAGCACGCCATTTGCCCAAACCCTAAACAAGGTTGCTGCGGAGCTCTTTGCACGCATTCCAATGGCGATAATCATTCGTAGGTTGCAGAGCTTGATGGCCCTTTTAACGGTTCTCGGTCCTACTTTTTGAACTTTTAAGTCAAACTTAATAGTTGAATGTTCATTATACCCAAGCCTTGAGGCGAGTTCGGATTGCGAAAGGCCAACTTCTTTCTCCACCGTTTTATCGCCATGCCGACGGCGATGACAATCTTAAGGTTATATAGCTTTGCGGTCCTTTTAACCGTACTTGAGCCTTCGTTTCGAACTAGTAAGTCAGACTTACGGGTTGCCTCCTCCATAAGCTCGCCTTCCTTTGCAGCGCAAACTCTAAAGTAGACAGTTGCGTTCCGCAAAGTGCACAATGAAACACGAAAGCGACGACGTATAGGGGAGAATGGGGATCGGCCGGACCAAAATCCCCGCCTTCGCCGACAAAGATGCCCAATCTTCTCTTCTCTATCGATACCATAGAAATGAAAAAGTAGGGATGTTTCCCTGCGCCTCTGTGGACCATGATCTTGCGATCAGCCCACTAGAATTTTAAGCAAACACCATTGAAAAGCAAGCGGCCCCCCAGGGTCGGATACCGTTAGCTATTTGTAGGTAACAAAGAAAAAAGGAAGTCTTACAATG
>CAJOML010000082.1:0-2575 GCA_905235705.1 uncultured Bacilli bacterium
CATTAATAAGTTATACAGAACAAAAAGAAAAAAGAAATGAAAATATTATAGAAGAGAAAAAAATTGAAATAAAAGAAATAAGTGAAGTAAAGGATGTGGGAGAAATCAAACAAAAATCAGAAAAAAATTTATTCGGAAATAATTTAACAATAAACAGTTCAAGCGGACGGACCACGATTTTGGCGAAATGTTCGGTTTCATCATCAACGGCGATGTTGATGCTGACAGGTTCGAACGGGTTGGGGAGTTTGTATTCTTCGACTTTGCTATTAGCTTTATTAGCCATTTGATTTCCTCCTATGTAAGCAAGCGTCTAAGCGCTAAAGGGGATTAGCCCCGAGGACGCTTGGGCGGGCGGCAGCCGTTATGCGGGATGGGGGTGGTATCCTCGATGGATAAGACCTGAAGTCCCATAGCGGCGATGGCTCTGACGGCCGATTCACGGCCGGCACCGGGGCCTTTGACCTCGACATCGACTTGGCGTAAGCCTTGATCGAAGGCGGTCTTGGCGGCGGCTTCAGCAGCTAATTGAGCGGCGAAGGGAGTGGATTTCTTAGCACCTTTATAGCCAAGAGCACCGGCAGAGGACCAGGCGATAACATTGCCTTGGACATCGGTGATGGTGACGATGGTGTTGTTGAAGGTGGCATGGATATGGGCGACGCCCCGGGTAAAGGAGCGTTTGATTTTCTTCTTACGAGCGGAAGTGGATTTCTTGTTGTTAGCCATTTCTTAACTCCTCCTTTATTTACCCGCCTCTTTCTTATTGGCGATGGTTTTACGGCGTCCCTTACGGGTACGGGCATTGGTGCGGGTGCGCTGACCACGGACCGGAAGGCCACGTTTATGGCGGATGCCACGGTAGCATCCGATATCGGTGAGACGCTTGATGTTGAGTTGGACTTCACGACGGAGGTCACCCTCGGTGTGATATTTGGCGACCTCGGTACGGATGGCGGTTAATTGCTCATCGGTGAGGTCTTTGGTGCGGATGTCTTCGCTGACTTTGACGGCGGCGAGGATTTGCTTCGCGGTGGTATCGCCGATCCCATAGATGTAGGTGAGGGAGACGACGATGCGTTTTTCATTGGGGATATCTACCCCGACGATACGTGCCATATTTGCTAATTTCCTTTCTTGCTATCAACCCTGGCGTTGTTTGTGCTTGGGGTTGGAGCAGATAACCATTAATTTTCCGTGACGACGAATGACGCGGCATTTGTCACAGATCGGTTTGACGGACGGTCTGACTTTCATGTTTCTTACTCCTATTCCGCTAGTTGCGGTGTCTGAATGTAATACGCCCACGTGTTAAATCGTAAGGTGAGAATTGGACGGTGACCCGATCACCGGGGAGAATCCGGATGTAGTTCATACGGATTTTACCCGAAACGCAGGCTTGGACCACGGCGCCATTGGCGAGGAGCTCCACCTTGAAGTTGGCATTGGGAAGACATTCCAATACCTTCGCCTCGACTTCGATGCAATCTTCTTTGCTCAAGTTGCTTTCCTTTCCGCTCAATCGAGCTTGGTTAATATCTCATAGCCGTCTTTCGTCACGACCAGAGTATTTTCGTAATGGGCGGTCAACCCACCATCTTTGGCAAGGACCGTCCAGCCATCTTTAAGCACCCTCACCGCGTTCTTCTTTTCGAAGATCATCGGCTCGATGCAGATTGTCATGCCTTCCTTTAACCTCATGCCTTGGCCAGGATTGCCATAACATGGGATATAAGGGTCTTCATGCATTTCCCTGCCAATGCCATGGCCAGTGTAATCTCTAGCAACGGTGCAGCCATATTTGGCAGCCGTCGCCTCGATCGCGTGGCAGACATCTCCGAGGAACACCCCTGGTTTTACCAGGGACACAGCATTATAGAAGCATTCTTCGGCAATGGAAACCATTCTTTTTTGGCGTTCCCCGCAAATTCCGACGAGATATGTCCTCGCGGCGTCTCCGCAATAGCCGTTTTTCCGGGCTACCAGGTCGAGGGTGATGATGTCACCATCGCGCAGGATTTGCTTTTCCGAGGGGATTCCATGGAGAATCACCTCATTGACGGAAGCACAGACGGAGGCGGGGTAGCCATAATACCCAAGTTCAGCCGGGAAAGCGTCTTCCTCACGGACGAATTTATCGATCATCTCGTTGAGGTAGGCGGTAGATACGCCAGGTTGGACCAGGGGAGCGATGCGCTCGAAGGCTTTGGCCACCACGCGAGACGCCTCTTTAATCAAGGCAATCTCGCGGGGTGATTTGATGATAACCATTATTTGGCGGCCTCCAGGACGGCAACGATGTTATCAAATAATTTAACGTGGCCGACCATGCCATCGAAGTGATGGTAGAGGCCTTCGTTTTTGTAGAAGTCGATAAGAGGCGCGGTTGAGGAATAATAATTATCCAAGCGGATCTTAAGGGACTCTTCGTTGTCATCCTTCCTTTGGATGAGGGAAGCGCCACAACGGTCGCAGGTGTCCTCGACTTGGGGCTTCATATCAGCGATGTGGTAGGAAGCGCCGCATTTGGGACAAACCCTGCGTCCGGCGATACGGCGGATGAGTTCTTCATCAG
>CAJOML010000082.1:2581-4864 GCA_905235705.1 uncultured Bacilli bacterium
GATGACGAGGTTGACCTCACGGCCGATTTCCGGGCCGATGGCTTTAAGCGCCTCGGCTTGGGGGATGGTGCGCGGGAAGCCATCGAGGAGATAGCCGTTTGCGCAGTCATCTTTGGCAAGACGTTCTTTGACCAGACCGATGGTGATTTCGTCGGGGACGAGGTCACCGCGTTCGATGATGGCTTTGGCTTGTAGTCCTAAGGGCGTGCCTTGGGAGATAGCCTCGCGGAACATATCGCCAGTGGAGATATGGGGGAGATGATAGGCATCGATAATCTTTTTGGCCTGGGTGCCTTTGCCGGCACCGGGAGGACCCATCAAGATGATATTTAGCATGTTTACATTCCTCCTTGGACTTCTTCGAATGATTTGCCGGCGAGCAAGCCATCGATTTGTGCATTAAGCTCGATACAGACGCCGACGACGATGATCATGCCGGTGCCACCGATGGCAAGGGAAGTGTCGCTTCCGAAGACGCCGGAGAGAACTAAGGCAATCGGGAGCGCGGCGACGGCAGCAAGGGCAAAGGCGCCGATAAAGGTGACGCGATTGAGGACCTTGGAGACGTAACGCTCGGTTTCCTTACCAGGGTGAATACCTGGGATATAGGAGCCGTTCTTCTGGAAGTTATCCGCAAGGGACGCGGGGTCCATTTGCATCTCTGAATAGAAGAAGGCAAAGACGATGATCAAGGCAAGATAAATGAGCAAACCCCAAGGCATCGACCAGGTCGATCCGTTGATGCCCGGCATCGTATACATCTCCGAGTAGGAGAAGATTTTGAGCCATTGGGCTTGCCCTGCCTCGGCCGAGATGAAGCTCGCGATTACCGAGGGGGCCATCATGATCGAGGAGGCGAAGATGACGGGGATAACGCCGGCGGAGTTGACCTTGATGGGCAAGAACGAAGCCTTGGCCATAGAGGCGCTTTGTCCGGTTTTGCCGGCGTGCTGAACGGGGATCTTACGACGGGCAAGCTCGAAGAAGACAACCCCGGATATGAT
Source organism: uncultured Bacilli bacterium (assembly GCA_905235705.1). Taxonomy (GTDB): domain Bacteria; phylum Bacillota_I; class Bacilli_A; order RFN20; family CAG-826; genus Alloenteromonas. The sequence goes on from CAJOML010000082.1 coordinate 3,586, forward strand.
GAGGACAAACGCCAGGATGTAGAGGGCAAATTGGAATGAACCGCGGATGATGGCGGCATCGCCATGACCTTGGTTTTCGATAATCCATTTGACCCAAGCCGTACGGATTTGAATCGGAATGGAACGCACACATCCAGCGAAGATGATGACGGAGATACCGTTTCCTAGACCCTTTTCGGTGATTTGGTCGCCAAGCCACATGGTAAGCATGGTGCCGGCGAGAAGGACGGTAACGATATAAGCGTAGGTCCAGAATTCATCTGGCAAGGTGAGACTGATATAAGAGGAGTTTTGCATCGTTTTGATGATGCCATACCCCTGTACCGCGCCTAGTAGCAAGGCGAGGTAACGAGTCGCCATCTCGATTTTCTTTCGGCCGTATTGACCTTGCTTAGATAGCTCGGTCAAGGCCGCAAGGACATCTTTCGAGAGAAGCTGAACGATGATCTGGGCGGTAATGTAAGGCGAGACGCCTAGCGCGAATACCGAGAAGTTCGATAAGGCCCCGCCGCCAAGAAGATCCATGATCGCTAACGCGTTCCCGGAATTCATGGCATTGGCGAGTTCCGCTTCGGCTTTGACGCCCGGAACCGTAATGGCCGCCCCAATCCTAACGACGAATAGAATCATGATCGTGAAGAAAATACGACCAACGATTTCTTTGTTTTTAAAGATTGAGACGAACTTATGCATTATTCGATAACCCTCGCTTCGCCGCCTTTGGCTTCGATGGCGGCCTTAGCGGAAGCGGAGAAGGCCTTCGCTTCGACGATGAGCTTCTTGGTGAGTTCCCCTTTGCCGAGGATCTTCACGCCATCGAGTTCTTTTTTGATGACACCCTTTTCGATAAGAAGGGCCGCATTGACGGTCGTTCCATCTTTGAAGGCGTTGAGTTTGGAGAGATTGACGATCGCATAAACCGTCTTGACGCCGGTGTGGGTCTTACGCGAACCAAACTTCGGAAGACGACGGGCGATGGGGTTTTGACCACCTTCGAAGCCGTTTTTCTTGGTATGGGCGTGGGCGCCTTGGCCTTTTTGGCCTTTACCAGCGGTTTTGCCGTTTCCGGAACCACGGCCACGACCCTTACGGAAGGAATCGAGGCGGGCACCTTCGGCGTTCTTTAATTCATGTAAAGCGGACATGGCTTATTCTCCCTTCTTTTCAGGAAGAGGCTTTTTAAAGTCTTCCGGTTTCTTCTTGCCACGGAGAACCATGATCTTCTCATAGCTCTTGAGGGCGGAAAGGCCAGCATCGGTGGCGCGGATGACGTTGATGG
>CAJOML010000083.1 GCA_905235705.1 uncultured Bacilli bacterium
AAAACGATTTCCTTTCATTGCCTGCCTTTCTTTATATATAAAAGTGCGCATTAGGGGTGTGGACGTTGACGCGATTATGCCTTTTAGAATGAAAAAGAAAGAATCGATTATGGGGTGGATTTTAAGATCTTCAAAAGGCTTTAAAAAACAAAAGTCCCTTGGTTTTTTCCGAAACTATAGTGAAAAGTCGCTCGGAATTTTCCGAAAGGGCACCCAAAAGTCGCTCGGAATTTTCCGAAATGATATTAAAAAGTCGTTTGGTTTTTTCCGAAAAGGTGTATTGTAATGGTGAGGAAAAACCATGGTACCCGAAGAATTAGAGTTACATAGACACATTGATGACTGGCTTGCCAAGTGGAAAGCAACGCCGAATCATAAGCCCGCGTTGATCAAAGGAATTAGACAATCAGGGAAAACTCACGCGATACGGAAATTTGCTTTTGATAAAAAGAATTATGATGTAGTCGTCTACCTTAATTTTTGGGATAACCCAGAGCTCATAGATGTTTTCGATGGAAAACTTGATATGGATAGGATTATTACCGAGCTATCGGTCAAACTCCCCCTCCCTAATTTGGTTCCTGGGAAAACCGTCTTTATTTTTGACGAAGTCCAAGAATGTCCAAGGGCGCTTCTATCGTTAAAAACAAACGAAGCGGATAGAAGATTTGACTTCATCGCGTCGGGTTCATATTTAGGTGTGAACGGCTATGTTGTCGATGATGACACACCAAAGCCGGCAGGAAGCACAGAACCTTTTGATATGAGGACGATGGATTTTGAGGAGTTCTTATGGGCCAAAGGCTATAAAGAAGAGCAAATCTCGCTCCTTTACCAGGCTTTTGAAGAGAGAAAGCCGTTATCCAACTCAGCCCACGAATCTTTTACTCGTCTTTTCAGGGAATATCTCTGCATCGGAGGGTTCCCGGAGGCGGTTAAGAACTTCGTCTTAACTAACAACATTTATACCTCCCTTCAAATCACCCGACGCATTACCAAGGACTTACAGGATGACTTTGGGAGAAGACGTGGCAAAGATAAAAAGCCCTTATTCCAACCCAACGAAGTTGCAAGAATTAGAAGCGCGTTCTCTCTTATCCCTTCGTTTTTGGGTAAAGAGAACAAGCGTTATATCGTCTCCAAAATAGGGGGAAGGGGCGCCAAAGACGGCGGAAAAGATGCCCTAGATTATCTCAAAGATACCGGCGTCATTTTAAAGGTTCATAATCTCGATGTTCCGGCAACGCCTCTAGCGGTTAACGTCATTCAAAACCAATACAAAGTATTTCCCTCGGATATAGGGATGTTAGTTGGTTTATTAGAAGATGGCGCCACCGATGCGATCATCGCCGGTAATTTGGGTATGGGCAAAGGAATGGTTTATGAGGCTTTGGTTGCCGATGCCCTCCATAAAAGGGGTGGGAATCTATTTTATTTTGCCAAAGAGACCGGTTTAGAGCTTGATTTCGTTGTTAATATCGAAGGGAATGCGACGATCCTTGAGGTCAAATCCGTTACCGGCAATGCCAAAAGCGCAAAGACTGTCATGGCTCATCCAGAACATTATGGGGAAACAAGATTAATTCGTATAACTGCAGCTAATGTGGGGTGTGAGAATGGCGTTTTAACAATACCTCATTACATGGCTCATTTATTGTTTAAATGGTCACCCATATTCCCTATTAAATAAACGTTGGCGGCAAGTAAATGCAGTCTTAAAACTCGGATGCCACGTTCAAACACTAAAGGGGGCTTTTGCAGGATGATGAAAGGCTGAAAGGCCTTGTTATTCAACGATGTATTGCTGGTCTATTAGGATTCTTTGAGCGAATGCCATAATTTCATCCATCGTGATGATTCCTTTGCCAAGGGCAATCTTTATGTACTTGCCACTTCCGGCATTGAACTGACCTTCAGTCATAAACGGCGCATATGGTTCAAATTCTGCGTATTCCATCAATCCGTAGGTTTCAATGTCGTTTTCCATGGCCTTAGCATCGAACATATATTCGTTGTTAATTTCAAACGGCACCAAGAAATAGATCGATGGGTCTAAAGTCCAATATTCATTCGCTATAACGTTGAGATAATTGGCGGAAATGATTGAATATGAAGACGTTACTTTATTTACAATTTCCACGTCTTTTAATAAAACTTTGATGATTTCGTCGTTGGCGCCACGCTTGATAAACTCGTGTCCAACAAAGTCGCTAGCATTGCTAATGGTTATGTTCTCAAACCTATTCGTAGTAGCGTCGAACATTCCGTGTTCAGAGATGATTTCAATATTGCTTCCATCGGAGAAGGCAAGATGGGCAATCTTGTACTCGTTTTCTCCGTGGTTGGTGACACAAAAGATATCGCTTGCAACGTAACACCCTTTATTGAAGTCCCAAGCAAGGATTTTGTCTTGC
>CAJOML010000084.1 GCA_905235705.1 uncultured Bacilli bacterium
ATTGTATAAATCGATGATTAAAAAGTCTAATAAAAAGGTCATGTCCAAATTTTTCTTTAGAAACAATCGTGAAATTTTAATTTCCTGGATTTTTGGAGATGACTATTTTATTTAACATGGATTACAAGTTTTCTTTGGCCGATTTAATTCATCTTTTCACTTTGCTATAATTTTGTCGTTTTAGAGGAAAAAATATGAAAGTTCTCATCTTAGCAGGAGGCTATGGTACTCGCATTAGCGAAGAATCGCAATTCAAGCCAAAACCCATGATTGAAATTGGTAATATGCCTATCATTTGGCATATTATGAAGCACTATTCACATTACGGGTTTAATGAATTCGTTATCCTTGGTGGTTATAAGCAATATGTGATTAAAGAATATTTTAATAACTACTTCCTTCACCATTCGGATATCACATTTGATATGGCGAAAAATGAAGTGATTGTTCACGCCAAGCACGCCGAACCATGGAAAGTAACGGTCTTAGATACGGGCTTGAGCACCATGACCGGTGGTCGTATTAAAAGAGCTAAACCTTACGTGGGGAATGAGCCTTTTATGCTCACTTATGGCGATGCCGTCAGCGATGTAGATATAAAAAAACTTCTTTCCTTCCACCAAAAATGTGGTCGCGCCATCACAATTACCTCCGTCTCCATTTCGCAAACAAAAGGCATTTTGGAAGTTGATAAAAATGGTTCGTTAGAAGCTTTCCGCGAAAAAGCCATTCAGGATGGTTCTTTGATCAATGGTGGATTTATGGTATGCGAGCCAGAAGTCTTTGATTATATTTCTGGAGACAATACGGTTTTTGAAAAAAATCCAATGAAAAATCTCGTTGCCGATCATAAGGCGGCTGCCTATCATCACAAAGGTTTCTGGCAGTGCATGGACACCAAACGTGACAAAGATAGCCTAGAAGATCTTTGGGAGAGCGGAAATGCCCCGTGGAAGACTTGGAATGAATAACTTGGACCTTTCTTTTTACCGTGGGAAAACGGTTTTAATTACCGGGCACACAGGCTTTAAAGGCTCATGGATGTGTCGCATTTTGACTTTGGCCGGAGCTAAAGTTATTGGCTACTCTTTAAATCCACCAACTAATCCCAATTTATTTGAAACGCTCGGGTTAGAAAGCGAAATCACCTCAATCATTGGCGATATTCGGGATTATAAGAAGTTGAAAGATGTGATTGACAAACATCGGCCAGAAATTGTTTTCCATCTAGCCGCTCAGCCTATTGTTCGCCTTTCTTATGAGGAACCATTATACACCTATGAAGTTAACGTCATTGGCACAGCCAATCTGTTGGAAGTAATTCGTCATTCTAACTCTGTAAAATCCGTTGTCAATGTAACGACGGATAAAGTCTATTTGAATAACGACATCCCGAATCATGCGTTTACCGAGGATGAACCACTAGATGGCTTTGATCCCTACTCTAACTCTAAGTCATGTTCTGAATTGGTTACGCATTCATATAAAAAATCCTTTTTTGACCCAATCAAGCTTTCGGTTTCTACTTGCCGCGCGGGCAATGTTATTGGGGGCGGGGATTTTGCTAAAGATAGAATCATTCCCGATGCCATTCGAGCAATCGAAGATGGCAAGCCTTTATTCGTTCGCAACCCCAATTCCACGCGCCCATACCAACACGTTTTGGAACCGCTTTATATTTATCTCACTATTGCAAAGGCTCAGTATGAGGATTTTTCTTATGCTGGATATTATAATGTCGGTCCAGATAATTGTGATTGCGTCACAACTGGGGAATTGATAAGACTTTTTGATGAGCTTTATGGGCCTGAGGCCACTTGGGAAGTAGGAGATCCTAACGGTCCCCACGAAGCCAACTTTTTGAAGTTAGATGCCTCTCGTCTTAAGAAAGCGTTTGGCTGGCAGCCGCGTACACATATTAAAGAGGCTCTCCAATTAGTAGTTGATTGGACAAAAGTCTATCTAACTCATTCTCAAGAGGCTATTAATGAAGAGACAAATAGGGAAATCTTTAAATTCTTTCGCCTATAACGGAAATCGCTAACGTTAAAAACCGTTGCAAACAAAGCAAAGGCGCCAGTTTCCCCGTATCTGGCACCTTTGCTTTACTTAGGATGACATGAATATTCAGTCAATGGTATTTCCCCTGATACTTAATTGAAACAACCGCAAAGTATGTTGCGAAACAGTTCTATTCTAGAGCCTTTAAAATTCCAAATAACATAGTCACGCCGAAAAGCCTATTGCCAAAAGAAACAAAAAGGGCCGTCGATCGAACCTGAAGTTTTTCGACAGTCCCTGGTTTCTTGTTGGTGGGCCTTAGAGGGCTTGAACCTCCGACCTCCCGCTTATCAAGCGGACGCTCTAACCAACTGAGCTAAAGGCCCTTCTGCGCTTAGCGCCTAAAT
>CAJOML010000085.1 GCA_905235705.1 uncultured Bacilli bacterium
AAATCAAAACATACGATAGCCAAATCGAAGGCAAAGGCATCAAACTCGGCAAATAAAAACGGGGGCTTTTCAAAACCGAAAAGGTCAAGGCGGTCCTACCAACTACTCCAAAGAAGCAAAACCAAGCAATCCTGATAAAAACTTTGGCGTGCTGAACAAATTTGGCAAAAATATTTTTCCCGGAATTGTCATTGATAGTAGGGATAAGATATTTAAAATTAATGACATGGCATACGAGGTGCCGATCGAATTAATTGGATTATAAAGACGCATCAAGAGAATCGAATCGCCATAAAGAAACAGGCACGGGTTGTTGAAAAACATGAAAGGGGCTGATGATTCACCGACAGGTTTTTCAACAGCCCCCTTGTTTTTTGCTATTTGGCCTTAGGGTCGAATGCGGAGATGGCTTTATTTAGGTTTTCAAGATAACCACCGCGGTATTCTTCGATTTTCCCTTGGTCACAAAGCGAGGCGAGCTCAGGATCGATGGGAAGTTCTTCCTCGATTTTGATGCCGTATTTGGACAACTCCCCTTTGGGGGCTTTGCCATAGGGATATATCTTTTCGCCGCAGTGGGGGCAATTCATATAAGCCATATTGTGGACTTCCCCCAAAATGGGGAGTTCCATCATCTCGGCCATGCGGACGGCTTTCTCGACGATAAGGGAGACGAGGTCTTGGGGCGAAGTGACGGTGACGATGGCGTCGACGGGAAGGGATTGGAAGACGGTAAGGGGAACATCTCCCGTTCCCGGGGGCATATCGATATATAGCTCATCGATTTCCCCATAGGCGACGTCTGTCCAAAATTGCTTAATCAGTCCGGAAATGACGGGCCCTCTCCAAATCACGGGGGCGCTAGGATCGTCGGTCATCAAATTCAGCGAGATGATTTCGATGCCACCTCTAGAAGTCGCCGGGAAAATGGCGTCATCGGTGGCTTTGACCGAACCGGATAACCCGAAGATATGGGGGATGGAAGGTCCGGTGACGTCGGCATCGATGATGGCGACTTTTTTGCCATTACGCGCGGCGTTGACGGCAAGAAGGGAAGTGGTAAGGGATTTGCCTACCCCGCCTTTTCCCGACATCACGGCAATGACTTTTTTGACATGGGAAAGATCGTGGGCTTTTACCCTGAAGGGACTAAAATTCGACATGGTTATTCTCCTTCCTCGGATGAGGACAATAGATGATAGATGAGGCTTTTACGGGTGACGATGCCTTTGAATACCCCTTTTTCGTCGATGATGGGGATATAGGATTGGTTCGGCGCCAAATCATAAAGGGCGGTCACGTCGTCTTCTTCCTTGACTGGCACGACGAGGCGGTCAATGCAGACCGAAGATAAAGGCTTCTTTCCGGCGCGGCGAAGGCTTCCGACTTCTAAAACTAGACGTAAGATATCACCTTCGGAAAGGGAATAAAGATAACGATTGGATTTCCTTTCTAAGACGGGAATCATGGCAAAACGCCTCTTTTCGAGTTTCTCCAAGGCGTCTTTGACCAAGATGTCGGAATAAAGATATTCGACTTTGGCTTTTTTGGTAATCAGTTCGCTAGCTTTCATAGGGGCATTATAAAGCAACGTCTTGGCTTTGCCAAATTAGATGCTACCGACCGAGGGTTCCTTTACGGATATTATTCACTTCCTCTTCGCCATAATATAAGGCGACGATGGCTTCGGCAAAACTCATCGAATAACCCATCGAATGTCCGGTGACGAGGTGGCCATCGGTGACGACGCCGGTATTGATATAATTGCCTTTGCCCGATTCAAAGCCGGGGAAGCAAGTGTAATTTTTCCCATCAAGATAGCCAAGCTTCCCCAAAATCGAAGGGGCGGCGCAGATGGCATGGACGTCTTTGCCTTTTTCCTTAAAAGAAATGATGGCGTCTTTGACTTGCTTTGAGGAAGCGAGGTTTTCAACGCCTTTTTTCCCGCCGGGAAGGATGATCATATCAAACTCATCGAGGCGGATATCTTCAAGTCTATTGTCCGCTTTGACGGCGACTCCCATCGAAGTGGTGACTTCAAGGGAAGAGGAAATCGAAATCAGTTTGGGATGGATGAGATGACTTCTAGTCAATATATCGAAGGTAACGAGGGCTTCACTCATCTCGAAGCCATCGGCAAGGAAGATTAACGCGTTCATGAGACTATTATACCCCTTTGACAAGAAAGGGTCTTTGCCTTTGAATATGTCCATGCCGACATTCCGTAGATATTCGAAAAAGCCAATTCCAAGAAAGAAATATGAAAAAGGAAGCGATTACGCCTCCTTAAGTGAAAAAGAGAATCAAACCAAGGCCGCCTCAATGGATTACAAGGACCATATCGATGGGGCATAAGTCATGTTTTT
>CAJOML010000086.1 GCA_905235705.1 uncultured Bacilli bacterium
ATCGTCCGTTTGAGCATGGCCTTGTCCATCCCCGCGGCTATGCCCGCCTTGTACGCCCTGATCAAAAAAATCACGCAAACTACCGCCACAAACAAGATGATTCCACCACAGATAGCATAGATGGATGCGCTATTTAATTCTGCTAACATATTTACCTCCTGTCTCGAATAAACTCTCTGTTCTCAGCATTCATTCCGGTACCAAAACAATGCTCCTTGCAATCCTATGTCAGCTTCCGGCGGATTGCAGGAACATCTTTGTTTTCTTCATGACATCCTTCATGGTATCCAAATCATGAAGGGCCATAAGGTCGAAACGGAACCCGCCAAGCTTATATTCTTTGGCCCAGAAGGAGACCGAATCACGCATAAATTTGGAGAACATGTAATGGTCGGAAGCCGTTTCATTTCCGCAGCCCGAGCCATTGGAGAGACCGCCTTCGGCGTTATAACGGAAATAATATCCAGGGGCGAGGACATCGAAATTTAGTCCTTGCACCGAGCCGACATGGTTATAGACGACGTCCATGATGACGTTGATTCCCTCATCGTGGAAGGCTTTGACGACTTGCTTGAATTCACGGATCTTGGTGTAACCATCGTAGGGGTTGGAAGAATAAGAACCTTCGATGACGTTGTAATTCAGCGGGTTATAGCCCCAGTTGAACTGGTTTTTGCCCGGACGTTCGTCGTTATCATGGTCAAACATCGGCTGAAGTTGAATCGCGTTGACGCCGAGTTCGCGGATATGGGCAAAGCCGGTTGTGACGGTTTTATCACCTTTGGTGAAGCTGGTACCATCTTCGATCAAACCAAGGAATTTCTTGCGGTTAGCCTCAGTGCCGGTCCAGCTTGGGTGAGAGGTGACATCGGAAACATGGGTTTCATATACGACTAAGCCGGTTTGCTCATATTGATGGATGGCATCGAATTCATCCCAGCCTTCGGGATTGGTCTTGGCCCAATCGACGATCATGCCTCGACGTCCGTTGATGCCACTAGATTTGGCATAGGGGTCCACCACTTCGACATCGGCCCCGCGGACACCGGTGACGGCATAGGTATAATATTTGCCTTCGAGGTTGCCTTCGACTTCGACATTCCAAACGCCTTTTTCGCCCTTAATCATTGCATAGGAGCGATAGGTATCATCTCCATCGTCAGCGAGTTCTTTGGGTGTGCCGTTATCATAAAGGCGAAGTTTGATGCCTTCGGCAAATGGCGACCAGACTTTGAAGACGGTTTTATTCGCCGCATAAGTCGCGCCTAGATCATCGCCTTCATAGTTATATAAGGAAGCGAATTCATCGGATTCATAAAGCTTGGTGACGTCGACGTTGGATTCGATTTCAAAGCCATCTTCATAAATCGCCTTGATGGAATAGCCGTGAGTTAACGAAACAGTTGAAGAGAGGTCGAAAGTTCCGCTACTAAAAGGGGCACTCGGGGCGACTTCTTCGATTTTCTTGCCATCTTCATACAGTTCGAATTTGGCGATTTTGCCATTTCCCGAAACGACTTGGATTTTCTTAAATCCATCGAATTGGGCCGATTTGACAAAATAAGGCGAAGCCGGTTTTTCCTTATAAACCGCGGAGACGCCGCTCCAAAGATAAACCGGATAATTCCCGGCCTGGTCCATATTCAGGTTGCTTAAGACGGCATAACGGTCGGCCTCGACGTCTTTGGTTGCCCCGTTCCAGGGATCTTCATCGCTACTTCCCCTGGTTTTGACGATGAAGCCGATATCTAGACTTGCCCAGGATGAGGAAGCCCAGGTGGATAAAGGCAAATGGCAAACCGCGCCATAATCGTCTAAGCCGGTGAATTTATATTCGCTTCCATCGCCGCCACGGCCATGGTCCCATAGCCATAAACGGTAATCGTCATACGCCCCATCATCGCGATGATAATGGATGATGAGTTCGTCTTTGCAGACGCTTGGATCAAAAGAGGTGAAAGAACTCTTTCCCTCCGCGCTGCTGCTGGAAGGTTCTTTGCTGCTGCTTGAAGGAACCGCCGAAGAAGAGGTGCTAACCGAAGAGCCACCACCGCAGGACGCCAAAAGAGCAGTTGAGAGAATCATTCCGAGCCAAAAGGCACGTTTGTTCATAAATGTCCTCCAATTTGGATGTGAACCTATTATATATAGATTAAAGAAAAAAGGATATTAGGCGAAATGAAAAAAGCCCCCGAGATGGGGAGCTTTGATCGATTTCGCCAGATTAGTTGGCGGGATAGACGGAAACTTGCTTTCCGCCCGTCTTTTTAAGAATACTCTAGTTATTTTTGAAGTTTATTAGAAAAGTTTTGTTTTAATTTGAATATTCATATCTGAGATATATAGGCCGTAAGATA
>CAJOML010000087.1 GCA_905235705.1 uncultured Bacilli bacterium
GAGCGAATGCCAAACTTTGTTTCGTATGAATCGTAGACTTCGCCTTTATTGCGCAAGGTGGCTTTTAAGGTATATAGATAAGGATGGAATTCATTCCAAGGTTTAGGAGATGGTACACAAAGCGAGATTTCTTCCCCTTTCCCTGAGGCAATTAGTTCTTGGCCATCATAGATTTCATATAAGGTTTCTAACGAAGGGCTAACCTGGGAGGAAAGACGAATGGTAGCCCTCTGTTTGCTAAGGCTTTCGGTGCTTATCTTGACCCCTAGAGGCGGGAAGTGTTGTTTTTTACCATAATAGAGATAAACGGGACGGGTGATGCCGCCCCCGCTATACCAACGGGAATCATCACCTGTGGAACAAAGCACACGTAGCGTATTTTCTTCTCCTTGATGGAGGTATGGGGTTAATTCAACCGTAAAGGGCGTGTATCCATATTCATGTTTAGCAAGTAAAACGTCATTAAGAAATAACGAGGCCTGTTTATAAACGCCTTCAAATTCGACATAAAGATGACATTCTCCCTCTTCAAAAGCAGGGCGGAAGCGTTTTTCATACACGTAGTTTCCGTTTTGAAAATAACCCTTCTTGGATCCTTGCCTCCCCTTACCTTGGCGAGGCGGTAGCAACATGCCATCAAAGGGAAGATCGACATTCAGGATCTCGTTTTGAAAATCGCTTTGGAAGGACCAAGATTGATTGAAGTCTACTTTTCTCATATCGCTAGCAGGTTAAGTCTAGCAAAGTTAGAAAATTTTGTTGATTGAAAAGCCTCTGCTAAAGAATTTATCCGTCTTGGAATGAATTCCAGGCGAAAAATAAAAGATGCGTTTATTGATACCATCTTTCACCAATTTAGAGCCCAACTAGCAGTATGCATGTTTTATTTTCCACATGTCTATACTAATGGCAAAGGAGGAATCCACATGGACTTAATGAAGATTGGAAAATTTATCGCCGAGAAAAGAAAAGAAATTGGATTGACGCAATCACAACTTGCTGAGGAACTACATATTACTGACCGCGCGATATCTAAATGGGAATGCGGGAGATCGTTACCTGACTCTTCGATTATGCTAAGTCTATGCAAAATCCTTGGCATCAACGTCAACGAATTATTAATGGGAGAGGAAATACAAATGGACACCTATAACAGCCAAGCTGAAGAAAACCTAATACAAATGGTCAAAGAAAAAGAAGAATCAGACAGAAGGCTTCTTAGAGTAGAAATCGTTTTAGGGATCGTTGGCTCATTGTTCGAATTCGCCATGGTGATTTTGGGTATTTTGGGTTATGTGTATCTAAATTTGCCATTGTGGGCGATGATTGTCATGATCGTGATAGGTTCGATTGTCTTCATCGTCACGATGCTATTTTGCATCTTGATTGAACAGAAGGCGGGATATTATGAATGTAAGATATGCCATCAAAGGTTCGTTCCCACTTACAAGCAGGTTTTGTTTGCCCCGCATATCAACAGATCGCGTTATATGAAATGCCCCCATTGCGGCAAGAAGTCATATCACAAAAAAGTCATCTCCAAATAGCAAGAAGCCGGGCGCAACGCTCGGCTTCTTATTATGTCATCTGATTCAGTTTTTTCTCTATTTCATTTAAGGTTTTAAAATAACCCCAAGTTGCGATGGCGGGGCCAACAACGACCAACATTCCTAAGATGTTCCAAAGCATCATATGCTTAAAAGAGGTGTGGGGTTTTATGCCTAGTTCGATGGCTTTTTTCCTTGTGTCTTCGCAGACCCTAGCCATCCAGATTAAGGTATATAGGAAAGCGTCAGGGATTCCTAAAAGATAGGCGAGCGGATAAGGTTGGACCTTCTTGCCGAGAATCTCGTTGATTTCTTTTTCTAGGCATAGAGGCATATAAAACAAGAAAAAGATGCCGGCCGTGCAAAAGTCTATGGCCCCAAGAAGAAAGCCTGGACGATGGACGTGCTTGAATCTTTTCATGCTTACCCCTTTGAATTTAGCGATACCAGTTATTGGTTTTCTTCCTTTTGGCCCGTTTTTGCGGGCTCGCCTTTATATAAACGGATTAGGCGAAGAAGCGATTTTGTCCCGGCAATGCCACAAGGCACAGCGATAAAGAAAGCGATTAAAGAAATCAGGATAAGATAAAGAACGGTGGCTTTATTGAGAAGATCCCTCGCCAAATTGATGAAGGTGCGAGTTGGCATGGTCGCGCCGAGGACATTGACGTTTTTGGCGACGCAAAATTCGAGATTTAGTTCAGGCACTTGCTGGGAATGGACGAGAATATAGTCGTTAAAAGTCTCGGTATAAAAGTT
>CAJOML010000088.1 GCA_905235705.1 uncultured Bacilli bacterium
AATAAGGTTAATAAAAGATTCACCTTGTTTTATACCCTAGGAAATAGAAGATATCGGTTATTGAATCCAAGGGTTTATATCCATGAATAGAGCCTATCTTTGTCGCAATGATTGGGTCTAATTATTTTGCATCGTTTAGGTTAAATCGTTTTTGATTGAACTCATCTATTTACGAATCGTTCTAACCTTCTTATATACTTTGTTATTCTTGGTTTCTTTTATCGATTTAACTAAATTTTTAGCGGCTTTCCTCCGAATCAAAAAATTACCCAAATGAATTTCCCAAAATAAATTTAGGCGATAATCAAACCGTTAATCGGAAAGCAAATCCTCTAAGTTATAAGATTCGACCTTTTCCCTCCGCCTTTCGATTTGGATATGAAGACGATCTAGAAGAATCGTTTATCGGCAAGTTCGGCCAAAGAGGATTCTTTCTTTGCCGTTGAAACCTCAAATGGTTCGTTTTGGTATTTGCATTCGAAATCGATTAGACCTCCCTTGCATTCCCCCGCTAAGTCAAATTCATAACTTTGCTCATGCCGTTATCGCTAATGAGGTAAGGGTAAATATCTCCTGAATGATAAGAAAACTCCAGGCGAAAAAGAAAATCGGCATAAAGCCGATCACTTGGCTTGTCCAATAACGTCATACGACTTAGTTTTCTAGGGAGACGTCCAAAGGTTTACCACAAGCAAGAAAATTATATCCGCCTATAAAAAGAAGTCAAACAGATAATTCTTTTTGTCGAATAGCCACCGCTCTATCGATGGACGCGGATACATATTCGTTTGCATGGATAATTCTAAATCTACAACTAAATTGTGAAAAGCCTATGAGAGATACCATCTTCCCTATCATTTCATCAGCAAAAGAGGATGTGATGATATCTATTCCGGAAAAATCCAAATAGATTGTCTTTGGCGTAGTCTTCGCTAAGTTAAACAGCTCTGTTCTGATTGCTTTTCCGGATGATCTGGAACCGACATCTTCCCTGGCATTCTCAAGAACTTTGTATAAAACACTGCCGTCTTCCAATTCAATATCTTCCAAATCGCGTTCCAAAACCTCGTAGGGTTTATATCCGTCCAGAGCTTTTATAATATCGGTTTTTCTCTGATATTGTATGGTAAAGTCAATTCTGGTTCCGAGATTTTCTTTAGAAAGAATCGGTGCGCCCTCCCTTTCTGTTTCTTTGCCCGTTTCGTAATCATATTCAATCGAGCAATGACCGGTCGAAATCAAGAGATGACCTTTGTTTTCTTTGATTATTTTGCCAAGGCCGTACATCCCGTTTCCCTGCCCGAGTTGCCTATTTTCTGTCACGCCCTTTTCAACAGCCATTTTGATGGATTCCATTTCGTTGGCCGGGCGAAACTCATCGGATTTTGCCAAAGACTTGAAAAGACCGCACCCGGTATCAAACACCGAGACATTGACAACCTTTTTCCTATTGTGAACTTGAACCATGATATAACCGCAATTCGCGCCAGAATGGATAAAGACATTCTCCAAAATCTCATTCATGCACCAACTGAGTCCTTCGAGGACACCGTTTTCGCATTCTACCGTTCGTTTTAAGCGGCGAATGATAGCATTTGAGACGAAAGTGGCGTCATCTTGGCATTCGAATCGAATGACCCTGTCGAATAATTCAGAGATGATGACTTCTTTCTCGTCAGATGCCGATAGAGGATTGTTTAATGCTGTTGTGCCAAGATAAGAATTTGGGGTGCGGGCTGCAAAAGAGAATTTCCAGCCGTTTCGCCGCCGAAAGAAATCTATAATGCCGGAAACGGACGTCGCAGAGGAGGAATATACCGAGCCGGATAATTCTGAAAAATCTAAGATGATCTCTTTTGGCGAGCCTTCCTTTTCGATGATGTGCAAGGTGCGAATTAAATCGTTATAAACAATCCAAGCCTTTTTGACATTCAAAAACCGGATTGAATAGATTGAATCGGGTAATCTTTGAAGTTTCAACGACTGCTTTTTTGTCATGGCAATAGTTTAACAAAATGATCCTGGTACTGGTAGTAACGCACTAGATTTTGTCTGTTCGCCTGGTACAGCGTTACCTCTTTTAGTGGCGCCGACACGACCGTCGTCGCCGGAACGTTGGTTAATGATATCCCGGCCGGTATCACGGTAACTATGGCCGAACCCGTAGTCGTTTATTTTGGGACCGCCTCTTCCCCTACAACCAATATGTTGCCCGCATACCATACTAACGGTGAAAACTGGAATTGGGCCGCGTTATCCAGTTCCAACTACAGCGATGGTTGGCACACCAAAGTTATCGGTGGCGGTGGAGCCGAAGACGAAGGACGACCAGGAGAAGATGGGCATCGCGCTCCAGCGCCTTGCGGAGGAGGATCCGACCTTCCGCGTCCA